>JBEKEX010000240.1:0-2844 GCA_050013615.1 Anaerolineaceae bacterium | reverse complement strand
CAGCATCCCCAGCGCATTCGAGAGGCCCACCAACAGCGCACCTTCCTGTTCGGGCAGCACCGTGCGTGGGTCCAGAACCACCCGGTCGTCATCCACGCGGGCGATGATCGGCGGGTTTTGGGCACGCAAAACGGCCAGAAACTTGTTAGGCTGTGGGACGGGTAAAACGAATAAGAATGTGGGCAGCGTCTCTTCCGGCAAGCTCCCACCGCCGATGGTGGACTTGCCAGCCGCTACCTCACCCATTCCCAAGGTCTTGGCCCAATGCGCCGCGCGCGCTCTGATCTGTTCGCCCGGCTTGGCAATCATCTGCCAAATGGGGATCGTGCGTTCGAACTCGTCTTTCAAATAATGCTCGAGTGTGGCAGCCAATGCCGCCAGGCACAACTTATCGACCCGCACGGCGCGTGCCAGGGGATGTTTGCGTATCTTATCCAGCAATACTTTGCGGCCTACGATAATGCCGGCTTGAGGCCCACCCAGCAGTTTATCGCCTGAAAAACAAACTAAATCAGCTCCGGCCGCCAGTGATTCCTGGACAGTAGGCTCGTGCGCCAGTCCAAAGCGTTGCGTATCAATCAGAGCACCGGATCCCAGATCGTCGATCAGCCAGACCTGGTGCTGGTGCGCCAGAGAGGCCAGTTCGGATCATTCAAAGCTTCCTCATAGTCCGCCAGGTGCACGCGGTTGGTCGTGCCAACCTCGACCAGCACCGCACCCGACTGGCTCATCACCTCTGGCACGCGGAAGCCGCCACCAATTTCCACGAGTTGCGTGCGTGAAATGATCACACGCCTGCGTTTTGCCAGTGCCGAGAGCGCCAGCAGCACCGCAGCCGCATTGTTATTGACTACCAGCGCCGCTTCGGCACCGGTCAAATGCGTCAACAGACGTTCCACACGGCCTGTGCGCACGCCCCGCTCCCCTTTTTCAAGGTCATATTCCAAATTGCAATATCCGGCGCTCGAGCCGGTGATGGCCTGCACGGCGGCCTGGCTTAGCGGGGCACGCCCCAGGTTGGTGTGCAAGATCACGCCCGTAGCGTTGATCACCGAGACCAATGAAGGTTCCAGCCAGGTTTCCAGTTTCTTTTGAGCCAATTGAAGGATCGCCGGGCGCTGCGGCAGCGTCTCACCTTGTTGGTGCTGCTCACGCAGTTCTTCGAGGACAAGACGAATGGCTTCCAGTGTCAGTGGATGTCCATAAGTGCTGATCAGTTCAGCCGCCTGCCGGGTTTGCAGCAACTGATCCACCGGGGGCAACTGACGCAAGTCACTCATGGAGCGGGGCCTCGGGCTTGAATTGGCTGCGCTCACGCCAGCGCAACAACATCTCGATGATGAACATGCCCATGGCAATGAGGAAAGCCATCCAGCTTTGCATCACACGTCCCAGTTGCAGCCAGGCCAGCAGATCGAAATAGACTCCCACCCAAAGGGCTTGCCGGGCCAGTACCCCCATCTCGGTCGGTACCTCACTGGGAAAGCGCAGGTGCAGGAAATACATGATCGGCATGGCGAGTCCGGTGAATGCCAGGTTAAGGAAGAAGAAAAATAACCAGCGTGGAAAAAGCTCTGGCACGGAAAAAGTGACCACTACCGCCAGCCCCAGCCAACCAGAAATGGCAAGAATGGCACTGATGACAAGGACGCCGAAGAATTTGGGGAGTCGATTGTTATCCACGGTTTTTTCCTCGATTGAATTATATCCCATCTTGGATTCGTGGTTCCACTGTATCAAATACAGCGGCTCTATAAAATCTAATTATTAGATGTTGTCATTGCGAACCCCCAAGGGGGCTGGCCCCCGATGGAGGCTGACCCCCAAAGAGGGTGAAGCAATCTATGAAATGTTGACGGAGATTACTTCGCCGCAAAGTACGCGGCTCGTAATGACATGCGGCTGAAGTTGGTGCTAATCTTTGACCTTTTATCGCTTTTATGGTAATATTTTCCCAATCAGACGGTCAGGGTACGTGCCTGACCACTCATCCAGAGAGGCGGAGGGACCGGCCCGGTGAAGCCTCGGCAACCACTGGAATTCCAGCAGGTGCCAATTCCGGCAGACGCCCCAAAAGGGCGGTTCTGGAAGATGAGGGAACAGCAGCCCGCAGTGTACCTCTCAATTCCAGAGAGGTATTTTTATACGTCCGACCAGGAGGCAATATGACTCACAACTACACGAACCGACGCTATCTTGATGCCCTCAAAGAGCGCGTGCTGATCTTTGATGGCGCCATGGGCACCAGCCTGCAAAATATGGACCTGACCGCCGAGCAGTTCGGCGGCGAACGCACCATGGGTTGCAACGATTACCTGGTCATCAGCTACCCCCAGGCTGTGGAAAGCGTCCACCGCTCGTTCCTGGAAGCCGGTGTGGACGTGATCGAGACCTGCACCTTCCGTTCCAACCGCCAGACGTTGGGCGAATACGGCCTTGGCGAACGGGTGATCGAGATCAACAAAGTCGCCGCGCAATTGGCGCGCCGCTTGGCGGACGAATACAGCACACCCCAGCACCCCCGCTTCGTTGCCGGCTCGATGGGCCCATCCGGCAAACTGCCATCGATGAACGACCCTGAGCTCTCCAATTTATCCGTGGAGCAGCTCACCGACATCTTTCGTGAACAAGCCACCGGCCTCATCCAAGGTGGTGTCGATCTGCTGTTGATCGAAACGTCGCAAGACATCCTGGAAGTCAAATGTGCCATCCAGGGTATCTATAAAGCCTTCGAGGAGACGGGCCAATACCTGCCCATCCAGGCGCAGGTGACCCTCGATACCACCGGGCGCATGCTGCTGGGCACCGACATTTCTGCCGTGCAGGCCACGCTGGAAGGGCTGC
>JBEKEX010000239.1:0-4649 GCA_050013615.1 Anaerolineaceae bacterium | reverse complement strand
TTGATCTCGGAAGATGAAGCCCGCACAACGGTGGAATTGAAGGACATGTTCGTCGTCCAGCCGGCCGAGGCGTTCTGGTTTGGCAAGGAATGGGAGAAACAGTATCCGTTGCTCCCAGATAATTATCGCTATGCCAGCAATACCAATACGGATTGGCTGACCATCGAACAGATCCGCGGGATCATTGCTCCCATCGAGGCCGAATTCAGCAACGGGCAGGGGATGGCGGAGTGACCCGCTACCTGGTGACCGGTGCCAGCGGGCTGCTGGGCTTGAATATGTCGCTCTGGTTGAGCCAGACGCACACGGTCATCGGCGCCATCCGCCAGCCGGAATTGACCGGCGCGCCGTTCGAGGTCGTCGTCACCGACCTGGCGGAAAAAAATGCCGCCGAAAGCTTGGTGGAACACGCCGGGCCGGATATCATCATCCATTGCGCCGCCATGGCGATCGTGGACGATTGCGAATCGCAGCCCGAACTGGCGCAGAACATCAACGGCGACCTGCCCGGCGAATTGGCAGCTTTGGCTGCCAAACACAGCATTCCTATGGTACATATCTCGACGGATGCGGTCTTCGACGGAGAAAAAGGGAATTATAAAGAAGATGACGTTCCTCATCCGTTGAGCGTCTATGCCCGCACCAAGCTGGCGGGTGAGCAGGCCGTTACATCCACCAACTCGCAGGCGATCATCGCCCGAGTCAATTTTTATGGGTTCAGCCTGCACGGCCAGCGCAGCCTGGGAGAATTCTTCGTCAACAACCTGGCCGCCGGCAAGCCGGTGAATGGCTTCACCGACGTGCAGTTTTGCCCCTTGTTCGTGCTGGACCTTGCCAGCATCCTGATCGAAATGGTCGAGAAACACTTGCATGGTCTTTATCACGTGGTCAGCAGCGAATCGCTCAGCAAATATGATTTTGCGGTGCGCATCGCACGCAAGTTTGGGTTGGATGAACACTTGGTCACACCCATCAGCGTGCTGCAAGGCGGCTTGAAGGCAGCCCGCTCACCCAATTTGACCCTGAACACCGGCAAATTACAGGCTGCGTTGGGACACTCAACCCCCGACCAGGAAGCCGGGTTTGAAGCATTCCACCAGATCTATCGCAATGGTTATGTAAAGAAGCTGATGTCGTACGCGAGCCAAAATTGACAGTTTGTGGTTAGGAGGAGACATGGACATCCGAATTGGTACACATCTGATCGGCCCGAACCACCCGACGTATTTTATCGCTGACATTGCTGCTAACCATGATGGCAGCCTCGAACGTGCCAAAACGCTCATCCGCCTGGCCAAAGAGGCAGGCGCTGATGCGGCCAAGTTCCAGAATTTCCGCGCCGCGCAGATCGTCTCCGATTACGGTTTCAAATCCTTGGGAGGGCAGCAATCCCACCAGGCCAAGTGGAAGAAATCCGTCTTCGAAGTCTACCAGGGTGCTTCGATCCCCTTCGAATGGACGCCGGAGCTGAAAACTGTCTGTGATGAAGTGGGTATCGATTACTTTTCCTCGCCCTATGATTTCGATGCTACAGACATGCTGGACCCGTACGTGCCTGCTTACAAAATCGGCTCGGGTGACATCACCTGGCCCGAAGCACTGGAGCGTATTGCGCACAAGAACAAGCCGGTGCTGCTGGCTACCGGCGCCTCGGATATCGGCGAGGTGCAGAAAGCGGTGCACATCATCCTGGCCATCAACAAGCAGCTTATCTTGATGCAGTGCAACACGAACTACACGGCTTCTTTGGAAAATCTAAAATATGTCAACCTCAACGTGCTGAAGACCTATGCAACCATGTTCCCGGATGTGGTGCTGGGATTATCCGATCATACGCCGGGGCACGCCACGGTGTTAGGTGCGGTGGCGTTGGGCGCCCGGGCGGTCGAGAAGCATTTCACAGACGACAACCATCGCGAAGGGCCGGACCATGCGTTTGCCATGAATCCTATTTCCTGGAAGGATATGGTCGACCGCACTCGTGAGCTGGAAGCCGCTCTAGGTTCGGGTGACAAACAGGTGGAGGGGAACGAGCAAGAGACTGTGGTCATCCAACGGCGCTGCCTGCGCGCGGCAAAAGATATCAAAGCCGGCGAGATGATCGAGCGTGGCATGTTGGACGTCCTGCGCCCGGCGACTCCCGGAGCAATCTTGCCGTATGAAATTCCTGCGGTATTGGGCACAAATGCCCTGGTTGACATTCCCAAGGGCAAAGAGATTCGTTGGACGGATTTGGGGAAGTACCCCGCCTAACATGAATAGGTAATTCCACAAATGTTTCTACCTTGTCATAAAAGACTGCTTCTTACAAAATGGGACCGCTGGAAAGCGCGGCACGGCGGCAGGAATCGCGTCCCTTGCCGGCAGGGGTGAAACAGATCGAATGGCGGGGCGGCACACGGCTTGCGCGGCCGGCACGCTGGGTGGATTATCCCATGTTGATACAAGATTTAAAACGGGTCATCCGCGAGGTGAAACCGGACCTGATCCATGCCGGGCCGGTGCATCGCAGTGCCTTTGTGGCTGCCGCAGCGGGCTTCCATCCGCTGCTGACCATGTCATGGGCCGCGGATCTTTTATATGAGGCAGAGGCCAGCCGCTGGATTCATGGACTGGCTTCTTATACGTTGAAACACACCGATATCCTAGCCGGAGATTGCCGCGCCGTGGAAGATAAAGCGGCCGAATATGGTTTTCCGCGGGAACGGGTGGCTTTGTTTCCGTGGGGTATCGATCTGCAAAAATTCAAACCCGGGCGAAATGATGCCCTGCGCCAACAGTTGGGCTGGCAAAATGAGTTCGTTGTTCTATCGCTGCGTTCCTGGGAACCAGTTTACGGCGTCGACATCGCCCTGCGGGCGTTTGCCCTGGCAGCCCGACAGGTGCCGCAACTGCGTTTGCTCCTGTTGGGCGGAGGATCGCAGGCGGAGAAGGTTCACCAACTCATCCATGAGCAGCATTTGGAAGAGCGCGTGAAGCTGCCAGGCCAGGTGGGGCAGGAGCAGTTGCCGGACTATTATCATGCCTCCGACCTGTACCTGACTGCTTCTCATTCCGATGGCTCTTCCGTCACGCTGATGGAAGCGCTGGCCTGCGGGCTGCCGGCGGTGGTCAGCGATATTGCCGGAAATGTCGAGTGGGTACAACTCGATGGGCATGGGTGGGTCTTCCACGATGGCGATGCAGCCGGGGCTGCGCAGTGCATGGTGAAGGCATACCAGGAAGCAGACCGGCGTGCGACGATGCAAGCGGCCAACCACCGCCTGGCTGAGCAACGCGCCGATTGGAACAAGAATTTCAAGGTGCTGCTCGATGCCTACGATCGGGCGGTGGCTCTGGCAGGGAATAGATGATGAAGAAAGTGATCGCAATCATTCAAGCCCGCATGGGCTCCAGCCGGCTGCCGGGCAAGGTAATGAAAGACATTGGCGGCGAGCCGGTGCTGCAGCACGTTATCGCGCGAACGAAACTGGCGAAATCTCTGAAAGGTGTGTTGGTTGCAACCACCATTGATCCCGGTGATGATGCCATCGAAGCCTTTTGCATTACCCATAGCGTTCCCGTTTTCCGCGGCAGCGTGCAAGATGTGTTGGACCGGTACTATCAAGCTGCCCGGCAATTCGGGGCGGATGTCGTAGTGCGCATCACCGCCGATTGTCCCTTGATCGATGCCGGGCTGATCGACCAGACCGTGGCCGAGTTCGAGCGTCGCGGCGTGGATTTTGCTGCCAATCGCCTGCCGCCGCCGTTCAAGCGCACATTCCCCATCGGCCTGGACGTGGAAGTCGCCAGTTTTGCCGCGCTGGAGCGTGCCTGGCAGGAAGCCACGGAGAAATACGAGCGCGAGCACGTGATGCCGTATTTGTACGAAAAGGAAGGCCGCTTCAAGGTCTTTGTGTTGAATTATGCTGTGGATTACGGCGCACTGCGTTGGACGTTGGACACGCCCGAAGATTTGGAGTTGGTGCGGACGGTGTTCGCCCGCTTTGCCCCACGCACCGACTTTACCTGGCAGGAAGTATTGAGCTTGTTCCAACGTGAGCCGGGGCTGGCTGCGATCAACGCCGGGGTGGCGCACAAAACTTATTTGGATGTGGATGAAAGGAACAAAGGAAGCCGCTAGTTCCTATCATTCCGGTGCAGTTGCTTGTAGAGTGTTCTATGCCATTTCTGACTATTTTTTCGGCTCCTAAACCCTTTACCGACCCGCACATTGCCACCATCCAGCGCAATGCTATCCATTCATGGACGAAATTGGGCGCTGATGTGCAGATTGTGCTGGTTGGGAATGAAACGGGGGTGGGTGAGGCTGCTGCTGATGCGGGGATTGGCTACGAGCCCGGCGTTGAGCTGAATGCAGAAGGCACGCCGCTGATCTCTTCCATCTTCGCCATCGGCCGGAACGTCAATGATAGCCCTTACCTGGCTTTCATCAATGCCGATATCATCGTTTTTCCGGAGTTTCTCTCCGCCCTCCGTAGCGTTGCAGCCCAAAAGGAAAGCTTCTTGCTGGTGGGCCAACGCTGGGATTTGGATGTGCAGGAGGGACTGGATTTCAGCATAGTCATAAATCACTCCATTCGAACGCAAATCACCGTTTATTACCTAAAGTCTTTAGCCAACGTCGCAGCTCAACGTAGGCTTTTTGA
>JBEKEX010000238.1:0-3992 GCA_050013615.1 Anaerolineaceae bacterium | reverse complement strand
CCTGAGCAATTTGATCGAGGGTACGGTCAGCTCGACCCGGCCGCTGCAGGTGGACACCCCGCTGGGCCGCCTGGCGGCAAGCTGCACATCGACTGCCCTGCCACTCAAAGGGGCCGTCACCACGCTTCTGCTCATGCCATCGGGGGCAAGCCTCACGCCCACCGAGGGCGATGGGGGACAACTCCAGGGAACGGTGGAAGATGCCATCTTCCGCGGCGAAGGCTATCGCATCCGCCTGCGCTGTGGCGATTCCTATCACTTCGATTTCAATGTAGAACGTCCGGCGGCCGTGGGTGAGTCTTTGACACTCTACCTAACGCCCGATGCGGTGCAATGCCTGGGGTAGCCCAATGGAAGAGGTCATCGTCCGGAAATTGAACCTGCAGCGCCAGGAGACCTGGCGGTACGAGGGGAAGATCATCCGCCATGTGCCGGGCGGGGTGGTGCTGGAAGCCTATTTCAATCGCGACGACCTGCCATTCAACGGCACGACCTTCAAGCGCAACGATAAGTTCATCGAAGGGTATTACACGGACCGCTGGTACAACATCTACGAGATCTACGACCGCGATACGCAGGCGTTGAAATGCTGGTATTGCAACGTGTCCTACCCGGCTGAGATCGTCGATGGGCAGATTTCCTATGTGGATTTGGCGTTGGACCTGCTCGTTTTCCCGGATGGGCGGCAACTGGTGCTGGACGAGGACGAATTTGCGGCTTTGCAACTCCCTGAAGTGGAGCGGCAACAAGCCCGCAAGTCATTGACCGAGCTAAAAGCATTGTTCAGCTCTGCCGATGGATACCATCTGGCATAGTGAGTCTATGGTAATTGAGGGGGGTTTAAAGAAAAGGTACCGGTCAATCCGGCAGCCCGAAACCGGTCCACACGCGGGTGAGGGCAAAACGCACAAGATCGAATAAAGAAATCTGCACCAACGTAGTGACGAAGCCGGCCAGCAGCAGGGGCCACAGCTCGAGCCATGTGTGGTAGCGGTTCTCACACTTGAGGATCATCAGCCACAACACGGTGTAGGTGAGGGTGAGGATGAAGACCACGGTGAGTGGGGTGATCACCGCAATGGGGTAGAGCAACAGCGGGTTACCGGAGAGGGTGGCCAAAATGCCCAGCGCTCCCAGGGCGATCATCAGAAGGGCATCTTTCCAGCCGCTCAAGATGGGGCGGTCGACCGATTCGGTCCAGGCAGAGGCGTGGAGAATGGGCATCAATACTGCCGGGATGACCAATCCCATGCCCATGCCGGTGACCAGGCGCAGCCAGTTCTGGGGTTGGTAGAGCAGGTAAGGGCCGGGCAGGAAAGCCCACTGGGCGTTCAAGCTGGCAGCGAGCGAGTTGACCCCATCCACGGCGAAGGCAGCAAAGAATACTCCCAGCAATATCGCTATGCCCCGGCTGGGGAAAACGGCACGCCGGCCGCGGGGGAAGAGGATCAAGAAGCTGAAAAAGGCGCCGAGATACATCCCCGTGCAGCGGGCGCACAACGGTAACCTGAAACCAATAAGAGATGTTTCACAGAGACAATGGGAACTTTTTTGAACATAACTACGTCCATTATAAGGAGTAACTTTGCCTGCCGCAAGAGCATTGGCAAGTCATCCCACCCGCGGTATCATGACTTCACAGACTTTCAGGAGCGTCGAATATGAAACGAAATAGTGCTTTGATGTTTATCGTTATTTGTTCATTATTGTTATCGAGCTGCGGTACCGGCCTGTTCGCGCCGACTGCTACCCCGACCCAGACGAACACGCCATTACCGCCTACCGAAACATCTACACCGCTTCCCCCTACGTCAACGCCGACACCAACGATCACTCCCACGCCGGCCTATCCGCCGGCTGGGTTGGGTCCCACCGGCTTCCCGACGGGTATCGACCCCTTGACCGGTCTGGCCGTGGTCGATGCCACGCTGTTGAATCGAAGGCCGATTGCCATCAAGGTGGAAAACCTGCCGCGTTCAGACCGCCCACAATTTGGATTGTCACACACCGACCTGGTCTATGAGTATTACACCGAGGAAGGGTCAACGCGCTTCATCGCCATCTATTACGGGCAAAATGCGACGCAGGTCGGCCCCATCCGTTCGGCACGCTTCTTCGATGTCAACGTGGTGGACGCCTACAAGGCCGTGTTCGTTTTCGGCAGCGCCTGGGAACCTGTGCTGGAGCGTTTGTATAACTCGGACTTCTACAACCGCCTGATCATCGAAGGCAGCTATACCTCGCCGGCGCTGTTCCGCACCAACAATGGCGCTTTGTTGATGGCCAACACCAGCGAACTGCCGGCGGTATTGACGACCATGGGCATCAATAATTCGGCTCAAAATGAGGAAGGGATGTTCTTCAAACTGGAAGCACCCGCCAGCGGCCAGACGGCCCAGCAGGTGTTCATCCGCTTCTCTTCCGCCATTTACAATCGCTGGGATTACGACGCCACATCGGGCAAGTATCTGCGCTTTGTTGACACCCAGGACGCCACCAATGGCCCTGAGGTCTATGGGCCGCTGGTGGACCAGCAGGATAACTCACAGATCAGTGCCGATAATGTAGTGATCCTCGAAGTGCCCTACTCGATCTATGTGCGCACCGCGGATACCACCGTTTATGATGCCAACATGGTCGGCAGCGGCGATGCTTACATCGTCCGCGACGGTCAGATCTACAAAGTGACCTGGAGCCGGCCGACGAAGGACTCGATCATATCCCTGACGGGTGCCGATGGGCAACCTTTTGCCTTCAAACCCGGCAACACCTGGTTCGAGGTGGTCAACCAGGGGGAGACCATCACACAACCCGATAGCAACAGTTGGCGGTTTTTGAACCTCATGCCGTAATAGTTTACCAATATGGTTGCTTGACACCTCGCGGGAATTGAGAGATACTAGGAATAGAGATTCAAGCAATCTTCCTTCGCCATCCTAATGATGAGGAGGTGATGTCTGCAATGAGTAAGAGTTTTGAACTGAGCGCTGCGGCATCCCTCCTCGCAAGTCGATAAGGTTGCCGCAGCGCGATAAAACGGAGGACCGCCCAAGAGGCGGTCCTCTGCGTTTAAGCTCCCCATTGTGCTGTTCATTCTTTAATGATCGTTTTTTGCGAATAAAAATGAAGTAAAATGATCAATAGAAGCGAGAAAGCTTCTGCTTGTTGATCTCTGAAATTTCCTGTTGATAATTTACAGCTTATAGACGACGATGATTGCTGGAGGAAGCTATGATCCGCAACCAATGGTACATCGTGCTCGAGTCGCAAGAGGTCAAACCCGGCAGACCGCTGGGAGTGCTGCGCATGGGCGAGCGCTTGGTCTTCTGGCGCACGGCCCAAGGCCAAGTGGTGTGCATGAAAAGCCAATGTCCCCACCTGGGGGCGCAGTTGAGCCAGGGGAAGCTGGTCAACGACCGCTTGAAATGTCCCTTCCATGGTTTCGAATATGGTGCCGATGGCGCCTGCCGGTATGTGCCGGCCGTGGGAAAGAACGGTAAATTTCCTCACGCTCTCGAAGTGTCCACGTACCCCACGCATGAAGAGCATGGCTACATCTATATCTGGTGGGGCGAACCCAACCTGGATGTAAAGCCGCCAAAATTCTATGACGACATCGGCAAAGGTTTCAGCTATATGCGCTTCAGGCAATATTGGAACGTGCATTATTCCCGCATGGTCGAGAACCAGTTGGACGTGATGCATTTGCCGTTTGTGCACTACAACACCATCGGCGCCGGCGGCAAGGCTGTGGTGGATGGCCCGTTGGTCAAGCTGGAAGACGACGTGCTAAAGTTGTGGGTCTACAATCGCCTGGATGACGGCACACCGCCGCGCAAGCCAGACGAGATCCCCGAGCCCAGCCGGGCGCCGTTCCTGATCCTTCTGTTGCCCAACCTGTGGGAAAACCGCATCAGCGATGACTTACGCATCCTGGTGGCATTCGTCCCGGTCGAGAGCCCTGCGGCCGTTTCCGGCCAGTCGCCATGAAT
>JBEKEX010000237.1:0-2643 GCA_050013615.1 Anaerolineaceae bacterium | reverse complement strand
CGCTGAAAACAACCCCATCTCCTAACCCGACTTCCTCTTCTTCCAGAGTACACGCGTGGTGGGACGATGCCGTCTTCTATGAGATCTTCGTGCGCAGCTTCTACGACAGCAACGGGGATGGCATCGGTGATTTTAATGGCATCACAGAAAAGCTGGATTATCTTCAGAGTTTGGGGGTTAATGCGCTTTGGTTGATGCCCATTTACCCTTCGCCCAGCTATCACGGCTATGACGTGACGAATTACTTCGATGTCAACCCCGACTACGGAACTCTGTCGGATTTTAAAAACCTGCTTGCCGCGGCCCACCAACGCGGGATGCACGTCATCCTGGATATGGTGCTCAATCATACTTCCAGTCAAAATCCCTGGTTCATCAGTGCCAATACCGATCCCCAATCTTCCTATCGCAACTGGTACATCTGGGAGGATACCAATCCCGGTTACATGGGGCCGAACGGCAGCATTCCCTGGTACCCTGGACAGCATGGCTTTTATTATGCCATTTTCAGCGCCGGTATGCCGGATTTGAATTACCAGGATCCTGATGTGACCGCCGAAATGGAAAAGGTGGTCAGTTTTTGGCTGAAGGACGTAGGCGTCGATGGCTTCCGGCTCGATGCGATCAATTTCCTCATCGAAGAAGGACAAAAGCAAGCCAATACCCAATCCACCCATAACTGGCTCAAAGGTTTTTACACTGCTTACAAAACTGACAATGCAGATGCCTTCACCGTCGGCGAGGTATACGGCGCAGATGCCTCACTGGCTGCCACGTACACCGGCAATCAACTGGACATGGCCTTTGATTTCGAACTCGCCAGCAGCATTTTGAACAGCGCCAACGGCGGCTCCAGTTCAGCCGTGACGAGCGCCCTTACCTTTGCCCAACAATCTCTGCCCAACTGGCAGTTCGGTACTTTCCTCACCAATCACGACCAAAACCGGACGATGAGCACGCTGAGCGGCGACATCGACAAAGCCAAAGCTGCCGCATTCATGCTATTGACCCTGCCCGGTACGCCTTTCATTTACTATGGTGAAGAGATCGGCATGCAGGGAGAAAAGCCGGACGAGAACATCCGGCTGCCCATGCAATGGTCGGGAGAAAATAATGCCGGTTTCACCACTGGCACCCCCTGGCGGGCGCCCAATACGGATTATCCCCAAGTAAATGTAACAACAGAACAAAACGATCCCAATTCTCTGCTCAATTTCTACCGCAACTTGATCGCCTTGCGCAACCAACATCCCGCCCTGCGTGATAGTTCTCTATCGATCCTTTCGACTCAAAACACCGGTGTTTTTGCCGTTCTGCGCTATCAAGGCGACGAAAAGCTTTTGGTTGTCGCCAACCTGACACCCGAGGCGATCACCGCTTACGGCTTGGGCCTATCTTCCACAGATATTCCAAACGGCAATTACAAGCTCAAGGCTATTTTCGGCTCCGGCACCTTCGCCAACCTGACAGTTGCGAAGGGAGGATTCCAGAACTTAAAACCGTTGCCTGAATTGCCCGCCTACGGCGAATATATTCTGCAACTGCAGCCCTGAAGATAATTCCCTTAGATTTAGGAAGAAATCCTAAGATCGCGCCATAACCGCTCCATCTGCCACTCCATACACTGTAAAACCAATCCGGCTTTTGCAGTTATAATCTATCAACGCAAACTCACAAGAAACGAATATTGGTAACCTGATGGATCCAACAACCTGGCGATTGATCAAAACCCCACCCGCAGTAGGTGCCTGGAACATGGCCGTAGATGAAATGCTGCTCGAAAAAGTTGCCAAGCCGGGCGTCCTGCCCGTCCTGCGCTTATATGCCTGGGACCCTGCTTGTCTGAGTCTGGGCTATTCGCAAAACATGGCTGACGTGGATTTCGGAAGACTGATGCATCACGGCTGGGGGCTGGTACGCCGCCCCACCGGTGGACGTGCCATCCTTCATACCGATGAATTGACTTATTCCGTGATTGCGCCTCAGGATGAACCGCGGGTGGTCGGTGGCGTTTTGGAAAGTTACCGCCGTCTCTCGGCCGCCTTGCTTGACACGCTAGAGCTCTTGGGCGCCACTGCCAATGCCGAAAAGACGTACGATTCGGCTGAACAGAGCCAAACCAAGGGTCCCGTCTGTTTCGAAGTGCCATCCAATTATGAGATTACCGTAGATGGAAAAAAGCTGGTTGGCAGTGCCCAATCCCGCCGCTTCCAGGCTGTGCTCCAGCACGGCACATTACCGTTGGTCGGCGATCTACGCCGCATTACGGACGTGCTGCGCTACCCCAGCGATGCCGATAGGTTGGAGGCTGCCACAAAGTTAATGGCACACGCGACCACTTTGGAAGAGGTGCTGCACAAGCAGGTCTCCTGGGATGATGCAGCCGATGCCATGCAAAATGCATTCTCTCGAACGTTGAATATTACCTTCCATGAAGTCCCCTTGGCCGATGATGAGATCGAGCGCACGGAAACATTAATGCATGAAAAATACGCCAACCCGGAATGGACGAATCGTTCTTAGAGCAATTCGCATTAAGAAATTCGCCCAAGTGTAGGCATTGTTCTTGCACCCTATTCTAATTGATAAATGGAACAAAATGATTGCTTCATTGAAGTCGAAGATACGCGCCTCGTACAAGAA
>JBEKEX010000236.1:0-3870 GCA_050013615.1 Anaerolineaceae bacterium | reverse complement strand
ATGAGACCTCGTCACTGGTGTGGGTGAAATCGGCGTTCTGTAACGTAGCCTTGATGTCCTCATCCGGGTATAAGACCCCGTTTTGATCCATTTTGATAGCCGTCCACCGTGCCAACGCCGTGGTGCCGGTCATCAGCAAAATGGTCATTTTATTCGGATCGAAATTCGTGGCCGGCAAGTCTGACGTCCCCCCGGCGGCCGCTTTGTCGAATGCAGTGACAACCTGTGAGTCACCGCTCAAGCCGAAGTGCACCACCAGCGGATATTGGCTCAGATCGGTGTGGCGGTCGAATAAGTCCAGGCCGTTTACGTGTAACACTTTCCAACGCGGCGCCAGGTCCTCGAAAGGCACGATGGCCCACGCAGGCTGATTGGCCCAGGCATCTGCCACCAACTGGTCTTCGTCCACCACGCTCACGCCTTGGGAAGAAGGCGCACCCCACAAAACGGTCAGCGCAGCTTCAGTATCGGCGCTCATCAGCAACGGCTTGCCATTGAACGTGGTGTTGCCCCCGCCCCGCCACGTCTGCTGGATCTCATCCAGGGTAACGTTGTCCGGGATGGTCGGGAACGGCGCCACCACCGCATAGAACCAATTGGTGGGAGCGTCACTGGCCAGCGTGGCTCCCAGCTTCAGGTCCGCCGTGGCTTCACTGTCTGCAATCTGGGCATTTCCCGGCAGATGTAGCTCGGTCTTCATCTGGGCGGGCACGGAGCCATCCAGCCACAAGCTGACTTGCGGTAGTAGCGTTGTCGTCGCAGTCGGCGAAACGGTGGACGTGTTGGCAGGTTGGAGCGCACCCGCACTGCCCGGCGCACAACTCGCCAACAATATTCCAACCAAGAAAGTGATAACGAAACGATTACATTTCATTATTGCCACTCACTGGCTGCGAAAATTTGACTCAGTAACGACTCTCGCTCTGCTTGAGTCATAAAGCGCGGCTTGGCATGGTCTTCCAACTTGATCGTCAGCAACTGCGTGCTGATATACTGGCCGTCATAGATGTAATGTCGGTCGATGAAAGATTTGCCGGAAAGCATGTCATCCTGGTCAAAGAACAGGTTGCCCAACCCATAATGGACGAAGGTATCGCCGTCGAAGGTCATGGTTTGGGGACAATGGGCCTGGCTGCCGCTGACAATTACCGCGCCGTCCGCCGCGGCGGCCTGCATATCGCCGGTTTCGAAGTTTGAAGGCACAAAATCGCACGTTTCCATGCTCTGGAACGTGACGATGGGCAAATAACCAGCCGCTTTGACTGCAGCGATCTGCGTTTTCAACCAGTCACGGTCACAGCGCAGCGCACCGGGCTGGTCCTGCGTCGCCCAATCGGATTCAGGCCCCACGGAATTGCACCCGATGAACGCCAGGTGGTTGCCATGGTCGTCGACATACAGCGGCTTTGCCGCGTCCGCCTGATCCTCGCCGCCGCCATAATAGGAAAGATGGTTGTCGCGGTAAAGCTGCAAGGTATAGCGCAATGCATCCGCGCCATAATCCATTTCATGGTTGCCGGTCAGCTCGATCACATTGGCGTGGATATCGGTCAGCAATTGCATATATTCCGGCTTGCTGCAAAACTTCATGCCATTGGGGTCGGTCGGCGGGCAGTTCTGCATGAACGGCACTTCGTTGCTGATATGGGTAATGTCCGCACTGCGCAGCAGATCGCCGATATCACTGGCGGGATACAGGATACCTTTCTGGTCCATGACCACCGCCGTCTCACGCGTGAGCGCCGTGGTGCCGGTCATGATCAGGATCGTCAATTTGCTCAGCTCCCGGTTGGTCGCCGGAAGGTAAAATGTCCCGTCTTTGGAAAAAGATTCCAGCGACTGGATGGCCGTGCTATCTCCGCTCAACCCAAAATTCATCACCAGCGGATAGGTTGCCAGATCCATAGATCGATCCAGAGGGGATGCTCCATCGATGCTCAGCACTTTCCAACGCGGCTGCAGCTCGTCGAAAGGCACAATAGCCCAGGAGGGTTGCTTATCCCAGGCCGTCGTTAACAATTGGTCGACCGGCAATTGCTGAACGGCCTTCCCGGCCGGTTCTCCCCACTGTGTTGCCAGCAGGTCGGCAGTATCCGGCGCAACCAATAATGGGACATTACTCTTACCTGTTCCTTGCCAGGCCGCGTGCAAATCGGCCGCGGCAACATCATCCTGGACGGTGGGGAACGGCGCCACCAACGCGTACACCCATTGCGTTTCACCTTTCCCTGCCTGGATGCTGCCGTAGGTCACGTTGGCCTTTGCCGGGTCATCGACGACCGTTACGCCCGCCGGCAGTTTCACCTGCGTGCGGATTGCCTGCGGTACCTCGGGTGAGTAATAAAAGCGGATATCAGCCGCATTCATGCCCGGCGTTGCGGTCATCTCTGGTGTGTCGATGCTTTGGGAAGGCTGGGTTTGCTCACTGGCCGGCAGCACACTTCCTTTGGCCGCAGCGCAGCCCGTGAGAAACAGCATTAAGATGAAGGCTACAAATCGAATACTTTTTGGCGTCAACGCTTCTTCCTCTCACATATAATCTTTCGTATTATATCCCTTCTATTTCACCCCTCCCTTATAAACTTGATAGTATCTGACAGCCTTTACGGCTATAATCCTCAACAGACAGCAGAAAGGGATGCATCATGCGCGAAGTAGCCGTCATCGGCATTGGTCAAACCAAAGTGGAAGAACAATGGGATCAATCCCTGCGTGTGCTGGCAGGCGACGCATCGCTGGCCGCACTCCAGGACGCGGGGCTCGAGCGGGTTGACGCTGTNGGGAACATGTTGTCCAGCTCGGCCAACCACCAACAGCACCTGGGTGCCTACATCGCCGATTGGATCGGCATGCGGCATACCGAGGCTCTGCGCATCGAGGCGGCGTGCAGTTCGGGCGCGGCGGCTTTCCGCAGCGGGTTGATGGCTGTGGCTTCCGGCGCCATCGAGCTGGCCTTGGTGGTCGGCATCGAGAAAATGACGGACTCACCCAGCGACGAGATCACCACCGCCCTTGCTACAGCCGCGGATGCCGATTGGGAGGTCGCCCAGGGCGTTTCCTTCGTGGCGTTGAATGCGCTGATCATGCGCCGCTATATGTTCGAATACGGCTGGAAGAAGAACGACTTCGCCGCCTTCTCGATCAACGCCCACGCCAACGGGGCGCACAATCCCTTTGCCCGCTTTCGGGAGCCCATCAGTGAAGCAACGTATCAAAAAGCACCCATGGTCGCCGACCCGATCAACCTGATGGATGCCTCCCCGATGGGTGACGGCGCAGCCGCCGTCGTCATCGCCCCGGTCGAAAAATTGCGCCGCCTGCCCGAAAAACCGTTGATCCGCGTGGTGGCTTCGGCCGCCGCCACTGATACCGTCGCTGCGCACAGCCGCCAGGAACCCACCTGGTTGAAAGCTGCTGAAGGCTCTGCCGCCAAGGCTTATGCCCAGGCCAGCGTTAAACCGGATGATATCGACCTGTTCGAGCTGCACGACGCCTTCAGCATCATGGCTGCGCTTTCGCTGGAAGCCTGCGGCTTTGCTGAACGCGGCCAGGGACCGCGCCTGGCGCAAGACGGCGAGATCCGGCCCGAAGGACGCATCCCCATTGCCACACGCGGAGGATTGAAAGCGCGTGGTCACCCGGTGGGCGCCACCGGTGTCTACCAGATCGTCGAGGTGGTGCAGCAATTACGCGGTGAAGCTGAGGGCACGCAGGTGGCGGATGCGCGTGTGGGAATGACGCAGAACATCGGCGGCAGTGGCTCCAATATCATCACCCACATTCTTAGACGAGAATAGATACATTTGAATTTGATTACCCGTGGGGGCGAGCCGCCTGCCCCGGCTTTGCGAAGGCTGGGTCGCCTCTTAT
>JBEKEX010000235.1:0-3021 GCA_050013615.1 Anaerolineaceae bacterium | reverse complement strand
TGGCGCTGGCGGCGGTGGCCGTCGGCGCGCACGAGGGCATTTTCTATGTCCGCCACGAATATCCGCTGGCGGTCAGGCGGGTGCGGGCGGCGATCGCGGAAATGGAAAAGCGCGGCTGGCTGGGGGCGAGTTTGCTGGGCGCCGGCTTCCCCTTGCGTCTGAGCGTGGTCGAGGGGGCCGGGGCGTTTGTCTGCGGCGAAGAGACGGCGCTGATCGCCTCGGTCGAAGGCCGGCGCGGGATGCCGCGGCTGCGGCCGCCCTTCCCCGCCGAGTCGGGCCTGTGGGGCAAACCGACGCTGATCAACAACGTGGAAACGCTGGCGTTGGCGCCGTGGATCGTCCGGCATGGAGCGGCGCGGTTCGCGGCGCTCGGCACGGCCAAGAGCAAAGGCACCAAGGTGTTCGCCCTGGCCGGAAAAATTCGCCGCGGCGGGTTGAGTATTACCCGCCGCCGGGGCTGCAACGGTCGGTTGCAACGGAGAGACCGGCATATTCGCTGTTGGCGTGGTTGCCGTGTTGCCAAACAAACTAGTCGTACAACCGCTCGTGACCAATAAGATTGCTATTATCGAGAAAACAAGCTTGGAATTCATCTCTATTTCCTCCTCCAATATTTCTGATAAACTATGAACTACATGGAAATTTACTTGCTGAACATTAACACTTTAGCAAAGAACAAATATCCTGTCAAGCACAGCGTCAGATTGTAAACAAAGATGTAATTAAGAGCGTATACCAGGCGTGGGTGAATTGTAATTAAACGATTGTCAGGCATGAATTCCATGCCTGACAATCTTCACGGAGGGAATGTCGCCAATCTGCATTCCAAAAGGGATCTGCCTGCCTGGGGGGGACAAGCAAGCAACTGCATTTCGGTGACATGACACCTTTGTTCTTATACCATTAAAAACGGTGTCTAGAATTTAATATACAGGGAATTTATCAGAAACGCATTAATCCAAATTAAGAGTTGGATTAAGATTTCCATGGCTTGGATGGCCTGCTGGGATCGAAAATTCGCATCCACTCATCGACCTCGTCTGGGGCGAGCGGCCGTTCCATCTTTTCGCTCGGACTACCGGACCGTGTTTCGCCAGATAATAAACGGGCAAATGCAGCCGAATCCACCACCCTGGCTTGGCTGGCATGCGCTTCGCCCTGGACACGCCGGTCCGATGACACCACGGTCCAATTGTGCGCCGTGCGGCCCAGTGCTCTCAGTCGCAAGGCAATGGCATCATCAGCAATCTTGTCTTTCGGGACAAAATGAGTTGTCACCACGCCCACCTTCCGAGTTCCACTTTGTCCTGCCGGAGCACCGTCGAAGAACACTTCCACCTTCTGGCGGTGTTCCCGGCAGAACACCTGCAAGCGACTGATCAATTCCATTTCATCGTCCGGGTTGCTCAGACTCATACCTTTAATAAAAGGGATCAAATTGTGTCCATCGATTAGATATGGCATGGTTGTATCCAGCTACAGAATTTATTTTAATGCCGATTTGTGCTATCATTCAAGCAACAAAGCCCATGCCAAACTGGAAGAAATCCATCCCATTTCTCGTGCTCAACGTGATCGTCTCCGCCGTCACGACGTTGATCGTACTGGGATTATGGAGTCTGGCCCATCCACCTGCCAGCGTGCCGGTCGGCACAGCCCAACTGTCCACTCAGGCAGTGACTTTCAGCCAGTGTGACCCGGTAACCCCGGCGCTCGACCAGCACCCGATCACGATCCAAAACGTCATCGGTGCCGGCGATGCACAACAGGAAGAGGTGGATTTGCTTTATAGCGGGGATACATCGCTTTGTCTGAACGGATGGAAACTGGCAAATGACCATGGTACCACCTATTCCTTTCCGTCCCGCTTCCAGCTCCTGGCCAACGGTGTAACAATCAAAGTGTTCACAGCGGCGGGCACGGATTCACCTTTGGAACTCCATTGGGGTTCAAGCAGTGCCGTTTGGCAAAGTGGTGGAACCGTCAAACTGTTCGATCCGCAGGGCAACCAGCGCGCCAGTTTTAAAATACCATGATCACTTTTCTAAGCTAGTCGAGGTTAATCGTTAATGAGTGAAGCATTATACCGTAAATGGCGCCCACATCTGTGGGACGAGGTGGTAGGACAAGACCACGTCATCCACACGTTGCAGAACGCTATTCATTCCGGACGGGTTGGCCACGCATACCTTTTTTCCGGACCGCGCGGCACTGGTAAGACCACTACCGCCCGCCTGTTGGCCAAGGCGGTCAATTGCCTGGAAGAAGATATCACCAAACGCCCCTGCGACCATTGTGAGCATTGCATCGCCGTCAACGAGGGGCGCTTTTTGGATTTGATCGAGATCGATGCTGCGTCCAACACCAGCGTCGACGACGTGCGTGACCTGCGAGAGAAGATCAATTTTTCTCCTTCGCAAGGCCGTTATAAAGTCTACATCATCGACGAAGTCCACATGCTTTCCACAGCAGCCTTCAATGCCCTGTTGAAGACATTGGAAGAGCCGCCCGCACATGCGATCTTCATTCTGGCGACCACCGAAGTCCACAAGATCCCTGCTACCATCCTATCGCGTTGCCAGAGGCACGAATTTCGACGCATCCCCGTCGAAGACATCATCCTTCAATTGAAGCTGCTGGCCAAAAAGGAAAAGATCGACGTGAGCGAGGATGCCCTGTTGCTGATCGCCCGCCAATCAACCGGCAGCATGCGCGACGCCATCTCGCTATTGGACCAGTTGGCCTCCACCGGCGAAGCCATCACACTGCCCCTGGCGCAGACCGTGCTGGGCACCGCCACCAGCCAAACCGTGGTGGATTTGATGGCGGCCATCCTGGCGCGCCAACCGGCACAAGGCCTGAGTGTCATCCACAAAGCCCTGGATGGCGGCACCGACCCACGCCAGCTTGCCCGCCAACTCGTCGATTACCTGCGCGGCCTGATGCTGGTGCACCTGGGCAATGCTGCCCAGGTGGATGCCACCACCGAGCAGAAAAAGACCATGGAACAACAAGCCGGTC
>JBEKEX010000234.1:0-3029 GCA_050013615.1 Anaerolineaceae bacterium | reverse complement strand
CTGGAACAGGATGGTTGCCTGACCACGCCTTACAGCCGAATCATGGAGTCAGATCTACCCAATTTGGTGATCACGTTCGACTATTTGCTGCAAAGGACGCGCTTTGCTCCGTTGATGTCTGAAGCCCTGCAGCTTTTGGAGAAGCATTACCATTCTGCCGTAGACGTCGAATTCACGGTGAACATTCCCAACCCCCAGGCATCTCCAGTGGAAGTGAAGATTTCACTGCTGCAGTGCCGGCCGCAGAGCAGCCTGGAATCAAATGGCCAAAAAGGACGCCTTCTCGTAGATTTAGCCACAGAGGATATCGTCTTTTCATCATGCTTTATAGTGCCGCAGGGCTATCTGGCCAATATCCGTCAGGTGATCTACGTTGACCCGGAGAGATATTTTGCTTTGCCTTCGGCGCTAGATCGAAATGAAGTAGGGAAAGTAATCGCACGATTGAATGCTCTTTTGGAAAAGAAGGCTTTCATTTGCGTCGGGCCGGGTCGCTGGGGCGCCACCAATATTGATCTGGGCGTTCCGGTGAGCTATGCAGATATTTGTTACACTGGAGCGTTGGTCGAGCTTTCAGGCGCAGGCATGGGTGTTGGACCGGAACCTTCGTTGGGAACGCATTTCTTCCAGGATTTGATGGAAGCGCAAATTTATCCAGTGGCTGTGTCACTGGACGATAAAAGCACCATTTTCAATAAAGAGTTCTTCGAGGAGATGCCCAACCGCATCGAAAAGTATGTGAATTTGGCCCCTGAATTGAAAGATTGCGTGAAGTTGATCGAAGTGGCTTCATTTCGGTCTGGTTGCCATATTGACCTAAGTATGGATGACGAGAAAGGGCAATCCGTGGCTTTTCTGGTGCCCGACGAGACGATTGCTTAATTCCGTTTGTCTTCCTCGAAAACATCCCAATAACCGCGATCCAACTCATCATCGTTCAAGTGCGCATAGCGCTGCGTGACAGTGATATTGCGATGCCGCGCCAGTTCCTGGGCAAGTTTCAGGTTTCCGGAGGCCTTCAAGACCTTGGTGACGAAGTAATGCCGGAAAGAATGGGGGGTGATGGTGCCAATCGCTTCTTTACCCAGGATTGATTCGACTCTTTCGGTGACGATGTTCCGGCCCGTGGTGGTGGTGATCGGTTTCACTTTTTTACCGGCCCCTTTGTCATGGCGGGCAAAAATGGGCAAAGAGGGCAGGGGACGGTTGGAAGCACCATCCAGCTTTGCCCTGGCAGTGAGATAATCTCTCAATGCATCGATGGAACGGCGCGAGAACCTTACAATGTCCTGGCGGTCGCCTTTGCCGATGATGATGGCTCTGCCTTCGTTCCAATCCAGGTCGCCGCGGCGCAGGTTGCAAGCCTCGTGCACCCGCAGGCCGGTATCTGCCAGGGTGATCAGGAAAGCGCGGTCGCGAAGATCGCATAGCCGATGAGGTTCATCCTTCGAAACTTCTATCTTCATATTAATCATATGATTTACGATCGACTCTATGGATTCTTCAGGGAATTGCGGCAGGCGTTGGCCGGGACGCCGTGAGCGCTGGCGGATCAGTAAATGGACACGGGGCAAATTGATAGGCAGCAGGTTTTCTGCGGCCAGATATTCGTATAGGCCAGCCGCGGCCGTCAGATACAATTTTTCCGTCGCCGGGGCATAGACCTTGAGAGAGGCTGCCAGCCAGCCAATGGCATCTTCGTTCAGCAACGACAAGGGATCATTTTCGGGTAGAATGTTGTGGGCTTCGAGCACTTGAACAAAAAAATTCATTGAAGTACGATAAGTGCTGGCGGTTTTCGCGCTACGTGCATAGCTCACAGTAGACAAATAGGATTGTATGGCTTCCGAGACTGTTTTGATAGAATTTTGAGGTAACATAGCTTATTCCTTATGCTTACTATAATTGTAGTTATCGAAACCATAATCATTTTATCACGCTCCTCCCCCATTTGCAACACTTTATGAAATTGTTTGTGGGCATAACAACGCTGCGCAAATTTAGGCGATGAAACAGAATTAATTGTGCTGTACAGTTTTCAATGTGAATCACTCCCCTGCTCCAGTAGTGGTATGATTATTTAGCTTATTTGTGGAGGAATGCAATGGAAATCATACCCGGTGTTTTCATGATCTCAAGCACCGTATTTTATCAATACTTGATCGCAGAAGGCGGCGACCTCACGTTGATTGATACCGGGCTTCCCCACAATGCTAAAAACATCGTCAGTTACCTCACCCAAAAGAGCTTCACGCTCAGCCAGGTCAAACGCATCCTCATCACCCATGCCGACGGCGATCATTATGGTTCCGTTAACGATCTCCTTGAAATGAATCCATCCATCCGGGTGATGACCAGCCAGATCGAGGCGGATGCCATGCGAGCCGGGAAACCCTCCCGTGAGCTAAAAGGTGAAGGCTTTTCCAAATTGGTTCATAAAGTGAGTGCCCCGTTATTTGCCGTCAGACCCACACGCGTGGATGAGATCCTGCAGCCAGGCCAAGTCCTCCCACAATTAAATGGCTTGGAAGTACTCGACACCAAGGGACATACCCCTGGGCACATCTCGTTCTTTTCTGCTTCCACTGGGGTGCTTTTTTCAGGTGATTCGATCGCCATTTCCAACAAAGAGCTGCATCCTTCCAGTGGCGGTAACACTTGGGATGAGAAATTGGCGAAAGTCTCGTTCGAAAAAGAGTTGGCACTCAAGCCCAAATACATTTGCGGCGGCCACGGGTTTTACCAGTGATGCAGAGCTTCACACTTCCCTATGGCAGTTCGACCATCTCCTTTGATCTTCCGGATGGACTGGCAGTCGACCTGATCGAGCCCGATACCACGCCGCCTGCCCCAGATCCACTGGCCTAGGTCTCTCGGGCCTTGGAACATCCCATCAAAGATTGGCAATGGCGTCCGTTTAAGTCCACCCAAGCCATCGGTATTGCCATCAACGATAAGACCAGGCCGGTGCCTCACCAGCACTTATTGCCGCCCCTGCTGATGAAATTGTTCGACATGGGCGCTGCGGC
>JBEKEX010000233.1:0-3223 GCA_050013615.1 Anaerolineaceae bacterium | reverse complement strand
GGTTTGGGCAGCGATGAGGAAGTCGTTCAAGGACGGCGCGTCGTAGAGCACGAGCCGTACAAGCTTGATGGATGTGGCAGGATGTTCGGCAAGGTATTTCTGGAAAACCTGCATAAAGACGCGGGCGGCGCGTTCGGTGGGGAAGTTGTAGATGCCGGTCGAAATGGCCGGGAAAGCGATGGAGCTTACCCCCAGCTTTTCGGCCAATCGTAGGCTGCCTTCGACGGCTGCTGCCAATTTGTCATCTTCGTTGCCTTCTCCCCAGACGGGTCCAACGGCATGGATGACGTATTTGCAGCGCAGGCTTCCCCCGGAAGTGTAGGCTGGTTCAGCGTTCGTCACCGGGCCGTGCGCCTCAGTCCACGCATCGCTTTCCTGCTGGATCACCCAACCACCGCGACGGACAATGGCAGCGGCCACTCCGCCGCCGTGCAGTAAATGGCTGTTGGCGGCATTAACGATGGCGTCCACCGCCTCTTCGGTGATGTCGCCCTGGCGGATCTCGAGCAGATGTCCGGTCGAGAGAGGAATTGATTTATGGAGGGTTGATTTCATATGGCATGCTCGCTGTCAGCATATGTCATTACGAGCCGCGTCCTGCCTGCTCCCGTTATATGGGAGTGCAGCGACCCTTATCAGGGCAGGGTAATCTCCCCCTTCGTTCAGAAGATTGCTCCGTAGTTTGGAAAAGCACCAAACTACTCGCAATGACAATCCTATTGTACCAAACAAAAACGGGATGGCTGTAACCATCCCGTTTGTTTTCTATTTTTTGCTGTGCCTAAGCTGCTTTGGAAGCTTTGGCGACCACAGCGGCAAATGCCTTGGGGTCACGTATGGCCATATCGGCCAACATTTTGCGATTTAAACTGATCTCGGCTGTTTTCATGTCGTGGATCAGTTTGCTGTAGGTGTAGCCGTTCATTCGCGCAGCAGCGTTGATACGAGTAATCCACAGCCTGCGCAAATCACGACGGCGAACCCGGCGATCACGATAAGAATACCAAAGGCTTTTGAGGATGGCTTGTTGGGCACGACGGAACAGCAAATGCCGGCTGCCGGAGAACCCCTTCGTCATCTTCAATATTTTCTTATGCCGCAGATGGCCATGGGGGCCACCCTTTACACGTGCCATACTTTACTCCTTTGCGAACCCCTGGGCGTCGATGATTTCACACCTGTTGGAAACACCCAGCAGCCGCACTAAAAATGGAAACGATGTGGCTATTTGCCCATATAGGGCGCCATACGACGAATGCGCTTGCGGATGTTCTCTCTTTCGACTGGGATCATCTCAGCAAGCAAGGCTTTGGTGCGTTTGGAAGTGCGGCGGCGAAGATGACCTTTGCCGATTTTCGTGCGCATCAACATGCCTGACCCGGTCACGCGGAATCGTTTCGAAACCGCTTTCTGGGTCTTCATCTTTACTTTACCTGCTTTAGCCTTTCTTGGCACAGCATTACTCCTGGACAAAATAGAATAACAGTCAGCTTACACAGCGACCGAAGATTATACCAGATATTTCGAAAAACGGGATAAACTAACTGCCGATTGCTGCCGGTGCGGTGTCTGCCTCTGCCTCTGCTTCTGGCGGTTTGACCTTGGTGAGTTTGATGGGCACCAACACCATGCTCATGGCGCGACCTTCGATGGCGGGTGCTTGCTCGACGACGGCGATATCCGCCATCTGCTCGGCGATCTCTTTCAGGTCTTCCATGGCAATTTCCGGATAATCGATCTCACGGCCGCGAAAACGCACTGTGACGCGCACTTTCATGCCGTCCTGGATCCAACGCCGTGCATCGCGTGTTTTGAACCCGCGATGGTGATCATTCGTCTTTGGGCGCAGCCGGATTTCCTTGATCTCGATCTTGGTCTGGGACTTGCGCGCTTCCCGCTCCTTCTTGGTACGTTCGTATAGAAACTTACCAAAATCCAGGATGCGGCAGACGGGTGGGTTGGCGCCTGGTGCAACTTCCACCAGATCCAGTTCGGCTTCACGCGCCATTTGCAGGGCTTTATCGATCGAGATGACTCCAACATTTTCGCCGTTGGGACCGATCACCAAAACCTGGGGTGTGCGAATGCCTTCGTTCACTCTGAAATTAAGGGTACTGATAGTTTTCTCCTCCAAGATTTATTCGTCTGTTTTTAATCGAAAAGACAAGACGATAAAAAATATTACCATATATAAGGCTAAAACGTCAACTTATTAAGGCTATTTTCATAAAAGAGGGCCTGCTCTGATTTGGGCAGGCCCTGTAAAGGATTGGATCAATCGCCTTTTTCGATGTCTGCTTTGGCCCGCTCGATGAAAGCCTCCAGGCTGATGGGTCCCGGATTCTCGCCGTTGCGCAGGCGCAGCGCCACCTGGCTTTGCTCCATCTCTTTATCGCCAATCACCAGCATGTAAGGGGTCTTCTGGTTTTGGGCGTCGCGGATCTTGGCGTTCATGCGCTCGTTGCGGTCGTCGACCTGGATGCGCAATCCCTGAGCGCGCAGCTTCTCGGCTACTTCATTAACATAGGGCAGGTGCCGGTCGGCGATGGGGATGATCACAGCCTGCACAGGCGACAGCCACACCGGGAAAGCGCCGGCAAAATGCTCGATGATCACTCCCATGAAGCGCTCCGTAGTGCCGGTGACAGCCCGGTGCAGCACCACAGGGGTGTGTTCCTGGTTATCTTCACCGATGTAAGTACAGCCCAGTCGGGCAGGTTGAATGAAATCGACCTGGATGGTTGAAAGCTGCCAGTCGCGCCCCAACACATCGCGTGCCAGGAAGTCGGCCTTGGGGCCATAGAAAGCGGCTTCGCCCTCGGCCTCGAAATAATCCAGGCCGGCTGCATCCATTGCGGCGCGCAGGGCGTTCTCGGCCTTGGTCCATTTTTCATCGTCTTGGACATATTTTCCCGTTTTACCCCGTAGGCTCAAGCGCACTCGGTAATCGGTGAATTTGTAGCGGTTGAGCACTTCGCGGATCAGATTCAGCGAGCGCATGAATTCGCTGCCGATCTGTTCCTCGGTACAGAACGTATGGCAATCGTCCTGGGTGAGCGAGCGGACGCGGGTGAGACCGTTCAGTTCACCGGTCTTTTCATAGCGGTACAACGTGGCAAATTCACTGAAGCGTAGCGGTAATTCCCGGTAGGAATGACGCCCCATCTCTTTGAAGAGGGTCATGTGGCTGGGGCAATTCATGGGCTTCAAGCGGAAGATGATG
>JBEKEX010000232.1:0-3267 GCA_050013615.1 Anaerolineaceae bacterium | reverse complement strand
AAGGCCGGTCTGTCAAAGCACAAAGGTCGTTGATCAGGTAACGGGTCGGGAAATTGTCAGTGCCATCGACCAAAATATCATAACCTTTGGCAATCCGTTCGGCATTCTGCGAGGTAAAGACTTCATTGAAGGCGTCCACCTGGATGAGCGGGTTCAATTCCAGCATGCGTTGGCGCGCCGATTCCACTTTCAGCTTGCCCACCCGGTCTGTGCCGTGGATGATTTGGCGCTGCAGGTTGGACACCTCGACCACATCATAATCGACGATGCCGATATGCCCCACACCGGCCGCCGCCAAGTACAACGCGACCGGCGATCCCAGCCCACCGGAGCCTACCAGCAGTACGGAAGCCAATTTCAGCTTGCGCTGACCTTCCAGTCCCACCTCCGGGATCAGCAGGTGGCGGGAATACCGTTGAACTTCTTCTGGAGACAAATCAGGTAACATGATCGAGCGTAACTTTCACAAAAAGGATAAATTCATTCAACATTATTGTACCTTATTGCAGTTTTGAGGCCAGAGGATGCCTAACATTACATTGCGCCACACTTTTCTAAAAATCGCTTAATGTTACAATAACCTCATGCAGATCATCCTGACCCACGACCAGGCAGATTTCGACGCCCTGGCAGCCATGCTGGGAGCACATCTGCTCAACGAACAAGCCATTCCGGTTCTGCCGCACCGCATGAACCGGAATTTGCGCGCATTCCTCAACCTGTATGGGTCTGAGCTGCCGTTTGTCGAGCCTGGCGACCTGCCCGATGAGCCCATCGAGTCCGTAACACTGGTCGACACCCAATCGTTGGTCACCCTCAAGGGATTGAACCAGCATACCGACGTGAACGTCGTGGATCATCATCCCCGGCGCACCGATCTGCCCGCCCATTGGACCATCTTGCAAGAAAGCCTGGGTGCAACCACCACGTTGTTCGTGGAGAGCCTGCGCGAGCATAACGGTGCATTGAATTTCATCCATGCCACGCTGTTGTTGCTCGGGATATATGAAGATACCGGTTCGTTGACTTACGCCAGCACCACAGCACGTGATGCACAGGCAGTTGCCTTCCTGTTGGAACAGGGAGCCAGTCTGCGGATTGCGAACGAATACCTCAACCCGCCTCTCTCGCCCGAACAACGTGAACTGCAAGATCAGTTCCTCGCTTCGGCACAAACACACCTCATCAACAGCCAACACATCATCATCGCTAAGGCCAACGCCGAGAAAATGACCGAAGAGATTTCCAGCGTGGCGCACAAGCTGCGCGACCTTCTAGACCCGGATGCACTTTTCCTGTTGGCCAGCACCATCGAGGGCATCCGCATCGTGGCGCGCTCGACCAACGACCAGATCAATGTGGCCGAAATCCTGGCACAGTTCGGCGGTGGCGGCCACGACCGGGCCGCGTCGGCGCTGATCCGCCTGGGTGGCAAAACCAATATCAAGGCACAGCGCCTGCAGATGGATGAGCTGTGCCAAAAATTGATCGAGATGCTCCCGCAACACGTGCAGCCTACCATCTCAGTTGGGCAGATCATGTCACGCCGCCCACGGACTCTTACCTTGCAAACTTCTGCCCAGGAAGCCGCCGAGCTAATGAAACGCTATGGTTACGAAGGCTACCCCGTAGTGGAGCAAGGCAACGTCGTCGGTCTGCTCACCCGCCGGGCAGTAGACCGCGCCATTGCCCACAAACTGAACCTCACGGCCAGCAGCTTAATGGAAGTGGGCGAAAACACCGTCCACCCCCAAGATGCCATCGAGCACGTCCAATCCATCATGGCCAACACCGGCTGGGGACAGGTGCCGGTCACTGACCCGGAAAGCGGGAAGATCATCGGGATCGTCACCCGTACGGACGTTTTAAAAACACTTTCCGGCAGTAATGCACCGCTGCCCGGAAAACGCAATTTGATTGCTCAATTGGAAGCCGTCCTATCGCCGGCAAGACTGGCTTTCTTGAAGCTGATCGCGGCAAGTGCACACGAAGAGCATTTACCGCTCTACATCGTGGGCGGCTTCGTGCGCGACCTGATCCTCGAGCAGCCCAGCCTCGATTTCGACATGGTGGTCGAAGGGGATGCCATTGCCCTGGCGCGCGCCTTGAGCGAACGCTATGGCGGCACTGTGGTCAGCCACAGCCGCTTTGGCACCGCCAAGTGGCAGATCGGCACTATCCGTTCCAAACTGGTCAAAACAATGGAGTCAGGATCGACATTGAACCCGCGTGACCTGCCGGAAAGCCTGGACCTGATCAGCGCCCGCACGGAATTCTACGATCACCCCACCGCCTTGCCCACAGTCGAGCGCAGCAGCATCAAGCTCGACCTGCACCGGCGTGATTTCACCATCAACACCATGGCCCTACGGCTGGATGGGCATCATTACGGCGACCTGTATGATTACTGGGGCGGGCTGGACGACCTGCACAATCACCTGGTGCGGGTGTTGCACTCCTTGTCCTTTGTGGACGACCCTACCCGTCTGCTGCGAGCCATCCGGTTCGAACAGCGCTTCCATTTCCAGATCGAGCCCCGCACCCGCGAGTTAATGGAACAGGCAAGCCCGTTGCTCAAGCAGGTCACAGGCAGCCGCCTGCGCCACGAGCTGGATTTGATGCTGGAAGAGCAGCAGGCCGTGGACATACTGGCTCGCCTTAGCCAGCTCGATCTGCTCTCAGCCATCCACCCCGACCTTGGCTGGTCGGCAGACCTAAGAAAGCCGCTGAAGGCCACTTTACACAGCAAGCCAGGCAAAGCTTGGGAACTCCCCGAAAGCTACGCGAACTGGCCCACCCACCGGGTGCTTGCCTATTTAGTTTGGCTGGGACAAATGCCCGTTGCTTCGGCACTGAAAATCGCCGAAAGACTGCGATTCCCAACACTCATCCAGGATGCACTGAAAGAGACCTGCCGCCTTTGGGTCGACCTACCTGGTTTGGTCGGCCAACCGGCCAGTGCCATCACGCAACGCCTGGAAGAAGCGCCGATCATGTCGGTATATGCCATTTCGGCACTCAATGCTGACCCGGCTGCCAAGAAGATCATCGTGGAATTTGTCACCCACTGGCGCAAGGTCAAACCGGAAACCACCGGCAAGAGCCTGGTGGCATTGGGCGTGCCCACCGGCCCGCGATATAAAGACCTGCTGAAACAACTGCGGGCGGCCTGGCTGAACGGGGTAATCACATCAACTGAAGAAGAAAACGCCTATTTGCAGCAGGCAATTGCAAATGGATCGATCTATGGAAACACAGACCGCCCTC
>JBEKEX010000231.1:0-3267 GCA_050013615.1 Anaerolineaceae bacterium | reverse complement strand
TTGCCGCAGGTGGCGGCTTTGACCCAATCGGCGTGACTTCGCCCTCTGGACGTCAAGATATTACCGGCCACCTGGATGATGATCTGTCCTGGACCAAAGGCGCACATCAACTGCACATTGGCGGCGAATTCCGCAAGGCGCAGGTGCATGATTTTTATCAGACCGGCAAGCGGGGCACCATCTACTTCGATGGATCGCAAGGACCGTGGGCCAATGACAAAACCATCACTGACCCAAACCTTCGCTATCTGGCTGACTTCCTGGCAGGCGACTTTGATCCCAACTATTCCAACATCGTGTTGGGCGACTCAACGCGACTGGTCTACGTCAACACGTTTGCACTTTTTGCGCAGGATGCGTGGCAGATCAATAAGCGATTGAATTTGAACTTCGGCGTGCGTTACGACTACGAAGGCCCGGTTCACTCTGGCGAGCCAAACCTTTCGATCTTTGATCCGACCAAGGCGTCCGGATTGGCCGTGGTTGGTCAGGATGTGTCGAACATCTATCAGAAGTTCTGGGGTGGCGTCAGCCCGCGCGTGGGCTTTGCCTATCGGCTCGATTCGAATGGCAAATCGGTGCTGCGCGGCGGTTATGGGTTCTATGGCGATTCGGTCTTTATGAAGTCGATTTTGCAGAACAACGGTGCCCAAAATATTTCTGTATTCGGGCCGGAATTCAACCCCGCCGGATCGCAAAAAGTGGCGCAGGCAGCGGGCTTGAACAATACCGTGATCGCCGCTGGTCAGCCAATCTATCAGACCTATGCGGCAGCATTGGCAGGTCAGGGCACGGTGGCTATTTCCACCTTTGACAAGAGCTTCCGTCCGTCGTACACCCAAACCTATGATCTGAACATTCAACACAGCTTCAGTTCGAATGTGATCTGGCAGGCGGGCTATGTGGGCACGCAGGGAATTCACCTGATGGGCCTGTTTGACATCAATCCGGAAACAGCGGGGAGCGCAAATCTGGCCAATCCAAACGTTACGCGCCCCTACTACAAACAGTTCTCGAACTTCACAACCATCGATGAAGCGCGCAGCAATCTTGGGTCAAACTACAACTCGCTACAAACCACGCTGCGTGTGCAGAACTACCACGGGCTGACCTCACAACTGGGTTACACCTGGGCTCATGCGCTGGACTACGAGACCGGCGAAATTCCCTACGTGGCGCAGAATCCGCTCAACGAAAAGGGTGAGTATGGCAACGCCGACTTTGACGTGCGCCAGACGCTGACGGGCTACCTCAATTACACGGTGCCTCATTTCGCAGGACCCTCGCGGCTGGTGGATGGTTGGGAGATCAACTCCGGATATTCCTTCCACGGCGGAACGCCCTACACGGTCACCTCCAACAGCAATCCCAGCAACAACGGTGAAAGCGCCGACCGCGCCGTCCAGGTTATCAAGAATCCCACGGCAGGCGTCGATCACTCCATCCAGAACGGGATCGTGCAATGGTTCAATCCCAATGCCTTCGTGGACGCGGCCCAGGGAACCTATTCTCCGACCCGCCGCAACCAGAACTTCAGCCCCGGTTACTCCGCCGTGGACATTGCCATCCTCAAAAACACCAAGGTCAACGAACGGGTCAAGGCGCAGTTCCGCGCCGACATCTTCAACGCCTTCAACCACGTCAACCTGGCTCCGGTCGGCTTTGACTTTGCCAGCGAAGCCGGCGTCATTGGCTCCACCCTCGGACCGTACCTCGGCAACCCCGGCATCGGCCCCGGCGAACCCCGTTGCGCCCAGTTCTCCCTCAAAATGTTGTTTTAAGCACCTGCGCCACCTGCTGTTGGGTCAGCCCCCTCGGGTTGGCCCGCGCCGGGAAAAAGGCGCGGGAGTTGGAGTCTCTGAATTGCGTCGCGACGAGGAACTACCTTTCGGTGGGGGCCGGTGTATTTTGGGCTGGCTCCAACCAATTTATTCGTATTTCTTCTTGCCCAAAATTTCAGGCTTCAGGTGTACATAAAACAACACTGGAAAAACTGCGAAATCACACAAAAGCGAGCGGCGGTCGGCAAAACACGAACGCCGTTTTTTACTTTTGTAACCTCGGATTCGTTTTTTCATCGGCAGGCTTGCTCGACTCGATGGGTGCCGCTCCAGTAACGCCCGACTACCTGATTTTCAGACCCGGCTGAATCATCGAATGAGTACGAAAACAAAGAGTTTACAGTCCCGGATGCACAAGGAAAGTGGGCTGTGCTACCCTTCCGTTTGTAAACGATTACCAACCCCGGCAACCGTTTTATCCGGCGCGCCCCTGCGTTCAGCCGCTCAGGCTCGCCGGTTTTGGGTCCGTTTTCCTCCTGCGGCATCATTTGCCGCTTGACAAGTGTGCTAGTAAAGCCATTTACTAAGGGGCGAGCGTCTGTTTCTCCCGTAGGCGAATCACCCCTGTTACAGGTGAAAGAATGTTTGGATTGGTCCCTGCTTCTGCAACTGCCGGTTGCTTGCACTCCCTACCGGCCTCACTCGGACTCGGCATAGCTCCGTTGGCGCATCTGAGTCTGCTCGATCTCGCCGTGATTGCCATCTATTTCTGCATGGTGGTTTGGATTGGCTATCAACTCAAGGGCCAATCGAACACTAGTGAAGAGTTCTTCATGGCCGGCCGTGAAATGACCGCCTGGATCGCCGGCCTCAGCTTCGTCTCCGCCAATCTCGGCTCGCTCGAGCTGATGGGCTGGGCGGGCTCGGCTTATCAGTACGGCATTTTGGCCGCTCACTGGTATTGGGTTGGCGCCATCCCAGCCATGCTCTTCCTGGGCATGGTCATGATGCCCTTCTACTACGTCTGCAAGACCCACTCGGTGCCCGGCTATCTCAAGTTGCGCTACGGTCAGGGATCGAGCGTGGTGGCGGGTTTCAGCTTTGCCTTCATGACGGTGCTGATGAGCGGCGTAAACATGTTCTCGATGGCTCTGGTGATGAAAGTCGTCCTCGGTTGGGACATGAATTTCTCGATCATCGTCTCATCGCTGGCCGTGGCCGCGTATGTGGCTCTGGGCGGCCTGCGCTCAGCCATTTATAACGAAGTGCTGCAATTCATTCTGATCTGGGGCGGCGCGCTGCTGGTGCCGATTCTCGGCTTGATCGAGGCCGGCGGCTGGAACGGCTTCAAGGCCCGACTGGCCCACAACATCCAGGCCGGACTTGTTACCAGCGGCGACTACACCCACATGTGGCGTTCCATGGGCCATTTTCAGGACAATCCCATGGGCATTCACTGGACCGGCATTCTCTTTGGCCTGGGATT
>JBEKEX010000230.1:0-3315 GCA_050013615.1 Anaerolineaceae bacterium | reverse complement strand
CCCTCAGTGCCACCCTGGGCTATAACGATCCAACGTATGGACAAGCCGGATTGGAAGCCAGTCTGGATGGCTACCTGCGCGGTGACGAGGGTTATCCGGCTTCCACTATCTGGTGGAACCACCTAGTCTACGGCCAACCGCCTACCGGTCTGAATATCCGGCTGAGCCTCGACCTCGAATTGCAAGAGCGTGCAGATCAGTTGCTGGCCGGGCATACCGGCGCGTTGGTATTGCTCAATGCATCTAATGGCGAAATCTTGGCCATGTCCTCACACCCCAATTTCGATCCCAGCCAGCTTGCCAGTGAATGGCAAGAACTGATCGCCCATCCCGATTCACCGTTATTGAACCGTGCCACTCAGGCACTTTATCACCCCGGAACGGCTTTATCTCCGTTCTTACTTGCCGATTCATTGCAATCCGGTACACCGGATTTACCCGAACAGATGAGTGTGTCTTATAAAGGCAAGAATTGGCTTTGCCCAGAATTTCCGACGGGGATATTGGAATGGGGTATGGTTGTTTCGGATGGCTGCCCAGGGGCAGCGGTGAGCCTGGTGTCGCATTTCAGCGTAACACAATACAACAGCCTGCTGAGCCAATTAGGACTCTATCGCGCCCCGCAATTGCCTTTGTCGGTGGCACAGCCCGATCAACAACAATCTTTTACCAGCCCAAGCGAAGCAATCTTGGGGGCTTCTCAAATCAAGGTTACTCCCTTGCAGATGGCGCTCGCCGCTGCAACGCTGAGCAATAACGGCAAGCTCCTTACGCCTCAATTGGCTTTGGCAGTGCAAATCCCTAACCAGGGTTGGGTCTTCTTCCCCACCCAACAGCCAACTAATGTGTCTATTCCCCATCTGGCAGATGCAGCGAAAATGCTCGCCAGTTCAGATTTCCCGGGTTGGGATAGCTTGGGAACATCCAGTACAGAGCAAGGTAACCTGACTTGGTATGTGGGCGGAACCCTGCCGGACTGGAACGGCACACCGTTGGCTCTGGCGTTGGTATTGGAAGAGAACAATCCTTACCTGGCGCGCTCGATAGGACAGACCGTACTGCAAGCTGCAGAAAACCCTTAAGTTAGGGAGATATCGAATTGCAATTTTATCAAGCATCACTATAATCAAATTAAACTGACAGGAGATATTCAATGAAAAAGAAACTGGTTCTGCTGTTTTTTGTTTGTCTTCTTGTCGCGGTGATCACCGTTCAATGTGGTGGCAATGCTGCGACGCCTACATCTTCCGGTTCTTCCCCGGTCAGCAATACATCGGCGGCTCCTGTTAATCCAACATCATCGTCTGGTTCAGCCGCCTCACCCACCCAGGCGCAGGCCAGCTTTGATGGTCCGACGTTGTTACAGCAAAGCTGCACAGGTTGTCATTCACTGGACCGCACCCAGAATTCCCATTTCACCGCCGATCAATGGGGTCAGGTTGTTGATCAGATGATCGGTATGGGCGCCAGCCTGACCACCGACGAGAGGAACTTCCTGGTCAATTACCTGGCACAAACCTACAAATAATCACTTTGAATCAAAGAGGCTGCCTTCGTTTGAAAAGGCAGCCTCTTTTTATTCCTTATTAGGTGATCTTGATAAATTTCCGCTTCCCAACTTGCAGCACACCTGGATGGGGGAAAACAGCCGTGGCGTTATCCAGCACCTCACCATCCAGGCGCACACCTTTTTGATCCAACAAACGGCGACCTGCGCTCCCGCTGGTGACCAGATCAGTCGCCAAAAGCACCTCCAGCACAGTCTGTGTTCCATTCAATTTAAATTCTGGCATATCCTGCGGTGCGTCATGTTTTTGGAACATGCGGATAAAAGTCTCCTGGGCTCTGTCGGCTTCCGCATCGCCGTAAAACGAGCTGGAGACTTCCCAAGCCAGCTTCATCTTCGCATCCCTCGGATGCAAAGCACCCGATTTCAAATCCCGCTCAATCTTTTCGATATCCGCCGGCATCCAACGTGTGGTTAACCTGAAATAACAGGCATGGCAGAATCCGGGATACTCATCACTTTGCCATACATATCGTCAGCATTGGTATTAATGGGGATGTGGTTGCCCAGTGATTTGCTCATCTTCACCACGCCGTCTGTGCCCGGCAGGATGTTCATCAGAATGGCGATATTGGGTTTCTCGCCCATGAACGTCATGATCTTGCGGGCAGCGGTGGCAATGTTGAACAACTGCTCAGTGCCGCCCACCTGCACGTCGGCTCGCAACATATACGCATCATAGCCCTGCATCAGGGGGTAAAACGTTTCGTGCAAATAGACTGCATCGCCATTATCCCAGCGCTTCTTGAAATTTTCGCGCGTCAAGAACTGCTGCAGTGTAAAATTGGATGCAAGTTTGATCAAATCCGCGAAGGATAATTTTGAAAGCCATTCGGCGTTATAACGCACCTGGGTCTTTTGCGGGTCCAGGATGTGGCACTTGAACACCTGCTCGGCATACGTGTGCGCATTGGCCTCCACTTCCTGGGGGGTCAATTGGGGCCTCAATTTATCTTTATCCGATGGATCGCCGATCAGTGAAGTATATGTGCCAACAACAAAGAATACCTGGTGCCCCAAGTCCTGGAACTGGCGCAGTTTGCGCATGGTGATGGTATGCCCCAAGTGCAGATCGGGTTTGGTGGGATCATAACCACAATAGACGCGCAACGGCCTGCCTTCCTTTTGAGCTTCCACCAAGCGCTCTCTGAGTTCGACCGTCATGGCCTGTTTCAGCTCATCATCACCATATTCCGTACCCTGCATCAAAAGGGCTACCTGCTCGTCTATGTTCATCATGACCTCCTCTTTTAGCACTGCGAAGTCGGCGCCTCCGCAAACGACTTGTGAGTGAAGTGCCCCACATTATACCAGCCAACATTAAAGAGAAGAAGAGACACCAAGGCCAAATACAAGATTATCAGAAAGAAATTTACACGAAGAATGGCGCTTAAAGGCCCCATTTGAATAGTGCTATAATCGTGGGAAGGATTTTGGCATGGAAACCGTCCTTGTGCTCAATGCAAACTTCGAACCGATCAACGTATGCAATATGCATCGCGCCATCGGAATGATGCTGGCAGACAAAGCCAGTCTTGTATTGAACGGACGCGGGGAAATCCGGACCGCCAGCCAGTCTTTTCCGCGCCCTTCCATCATCCGTCTGGAAAAGATGGTGCATCGCCCCCGCCCCGCGGTTCGTCTGACGCGCCGAGAGATCTTCCGTCGCGATAATTTTACCTGTCAATATTGCGGCAAGCACACTGGCAGCCTGACCATCGACCACATCGTCCCACGCCACATGGGCG
>JBEKEX010000229.1:0-4296 GCA_050013615.1 Anaerolineaceae bacterium | reverse complement strand
ATAGGACCATCCCTTGCTGGGGTTTTTCCTTGGCCGTTTCGGGAAGCACGATGCCGCCCGCAGTGATATCCTCTTGCTCGATGGGTTCGATCACGACACGACTGCCGAGCGGTTTGAGATTAAGTACCATATTCGCCTCCTGGATAAGAATAGTTCAGCAATTTAGCACTCAACCACGTCGAGTGCTAAATTATATGATACAGGACTTCTTATCGGCCGTCAATGGAAATTGGTCTAGCTATAACAAAACTATTACATCCGCCATTTCTCGACCGGTCCGGGGCATCCAGGTGAAAGAAAAGATTGGAACAATGTGAGGCGTCCTCTTTGAATAGACGATATCAGCAAGCCATCCTCGCTGCGGATTGGCCGGCTACCCCGCTTTTTTTCCACCCCATGGCATTTTTCAGCGAGGAAAGCCCAGGACTCCCTGCCGAGGCTTTCATAAATAGCGCTGTGGTATCAAAGTAATAGATGCCAGAAGCTCGACACTCCCCCGCCTAAAAAATAGCCGTTCCACGGCACCAGCGCGCAGGTTATCTTTGTTCTCCGTCATCTACACTTCATTTGTTTGATTTTTACATATCATCCATCCATTCTTGCCCTGGCATAGCCGGTCACGGTGTATTGCCCATGGAACGGCAGTATGCCCGGGATCAGTGACGAGAGATCCGCGGTAACACTAACCCGCACCATTTGAGTGCTCTGGTCGATAGAGATCCCAGTCACTGCAACCGGAATACTGCGCTTCACCAGGGTTGAAGCGTTCATGCTGGCCACATCCTGGGCGTTGCTGTAGGTATCCGGGAGGAAGATCACCAGGCCAGTCTCCCGGTACTCGGGTACGTTTATGCGGGCGGCGGCTGCTAGGGCGGCTGCGTCAGCCGCCTTGCCAACTTCTCCACGGGCATAAACGATCCTGCCTACCTCAATCCTTCATGGTCTCCAGCCTTCCTGCCGGAAGGTCGCTTCTGCCGAGACGGTTGTGAGCGGTCCCAGACCAAAGGTGTTTCCACCCGGTAAGATCATGGGGATATGGACCGTGACGCGGATCCTTAAGGTTGAACCAACCACCCCACCTGGAGCAAGCACGGCTACTGATGCATCCCGGATGACCGGCTGACCTTGGATGGCGGACTGCGCGGCCGTGCTAGCTTCACAAGCCGGGCAGGACTGGCTCACCGATCCCTGCCTGGCACCATTCCGGGCGGCGTTCTCAACGATGGATAATCCAAACAAGTACATCCCAAATTGCATCATTCCGAGGAACATGATGATGGCGATGGATACGACCAGGGCGAATTCTACGGAACTCTGTCCCGCTTGCTTCTTGCAAACGGGACATATGCGCCACACTGCGTTTGGCTCACCTGTACCTGCCGTCTCGCACCGGCATGCCGCCGGTTTTCGCCTGTCCTGGCGGCCAGGCCAGGGCGGCACGAACGGTGCGGCGTCAGTGGCGCAGGCAGTACAGGTGTGGCACTCGGGCGGTAGTGCCACAGGCCCCCAGTGGGCGTCACCACCCGGTTGGCCGCGCTGTTTTTCTTGTTTACGCATCAAATCCTCCAAAAAGGTGTATAATTGTAATATCCTGATATTGCAATAAAGGAGCTATCCTATGAATACACAAGTAAGTATCGGCCAAATCAAACGAGACATCTCTGAACTGGTCAACCGCGTCACCTACGCCGGCGATCACATCATCATCACATCCCGTGGCAAGCCGAAGGCCGCGTTGGTCAGCATGCAGGAATACGAACGCCTGCTCAAGAGCGAAGGTCGCGCCGCCGATATCCAGAAATGGCTGGCAGAAACCCGGGCGTTCTCCGGCAAGATCGAGAAACGTCGTGGCAAGCCGGTGGATGTGGATGCGATCCTGGACGCATCCCGGGATGACCTGGAGACAAGATGACCAGTGGTCTGATCGTCATTGATGCCAGCGCTGCAATCAAAGCCATCCTGCCCAACCCGCTGCAAGCGAATTGCCTGGCCCTGGTGCAGTCCTTCGCCGAAACGCAGCCGGCCGCGCCGGCCTTGTGGGCATATGAGACTACTTCTGCCATCGCCAAGGCATTTCATTTCGGGGAGATCACCGAAAGCGAGGCACGCCGGTCGCTTGAGAAGCTGGAGACGCTGGGCGTGCGCCTGTTCGTCCCGGATGCCGATCAAAACCGCGCGGCCTTCGATTGGACCCTGAAGCTGAAGCGCGCTTCGGCCTATGATAGTTACTACCTTGTACTCGCCCAGTCGTTGGAATGCGACTTCTGGACCGCTGATAAGCGATTGTTCCATGCGCTCAACGACGCCCACTTGAGTTGGCTGCACTGGATCGAAGAGATGACACCGTAGTGGACCGATTTCTATAAACAAGGATTACGGCCGGTGACTTCTACAAGTCACCGGTTTATTTTATACCGGCCGCCTACCCGCCGCCCATCAGGCTGGCGATGCGTTGGAACAGCGAGATCAGGGAATCACGGAATATCGCCATCACAATCAGCACCACGACGATCAAAGCAGCCAGGATGGTGCCGAACTCGGCCGATCCCTGGCCCTTCTCAGACTTGCGGAAAAAGGGGATCGCTACAGGTTTGAACAGTTTCTTGAACATACTTTCCTCCAAGTGGAAGACTAAACCATAGAGAGACGATGGTTGTAACTGGAGTGCGACAGCACCTCCTTGGCCTCCACCCGGCTGCCGGCTTCCCTGGCCAGGTTGCGCCACGAGCGGCCCACCGGGAATGGAGATGACAGACCGGTTCCAATGCAGGCGTTTTCCGTGCAGCCGCCAGTATGGCGTGCCGGCCTCCAGGCGGGTGATGATCCGGCGAGCCCTGGCCAGCACATCGGAAGGTGCATTATGGGTCAGGATGCCGCGCCGGCTGAAGAACTCACTGGATAGCCCAGTCATGGGGGACTTGGGTCTTACGGGCAGCCGGGACCTCGAACATATACAGGCGCTCTGCATCCAGCGGGCTTCCGCAGGCCTGCTGCCAGGCCAGCTTCGCTTCCAGGTCGAAGAATGGCCCGCAGGTGACGATGTTCATTTCATGGACCGGCAAGCGGCCCGGACGTTCACCGAGCAGCCCTACTTCGGCCTTGGCCAGCCGGCTGCGCCCGCGCGCCTTCACGGCCTGGACGAACTGTGCAGGCGGGACCGGGGTCACCACCAGCTTGCGCCCATCCTGGCAGGGGCAAACCAGGGCTTTCAAGCCGTTTTTCTCCCAGGGATTCGAGGCCAACACCTGCGGCGATGTGCCGAGCAGGCGGGAGGCCACCCCGTTGAACCACTGGCGGGCATCGGGGACGCGTACCTCGTGCATGGCGTGGGCGCGCTTCAGGCGCAGGTCCTGTTCAGCCCATTGGGCAGCCTGTTCACGGATGCCATCGATGGCCTTGCGCTGGCGTTCATTGCCGATCGAGATCAACGCGCCGAAGAGAACCACGGCGGCCAGAACGGTGAGTACATAGACGAAATCAAGCATGGGGTTATCCTTTCTCGAAATACAACTTAGTTTGACTTACCCTGGAGCTGTTCCAGGGTCTTGCCCAGCGCGCGCAGGGCGCGCGGGCGTGGATCCGACAGGCTGGCTGAAGCCAGCGCGGCCAGCAGGGCTACCAACCCTGTCACCGGCCAGAGCGGCCGGGGCTTCCCGGTGGGTTTGGGAGCCTTGGGTGGGACTGGCCGCACTACTGAAACTACCGGCGTGCGGATTGGCGCGGGCGGCGTTCGCATTATGGGAGCCTGCGATGGCACGGTGATGCGTGTAGGCGGAGGGGTGGAGGGGAGTGTGGCAGTCCGGGTGGGCGTGGGGATCGGGTACGGGACATGCACGCTTCCGACCGCATGGGCGTCCGTTCCCAGAATGTCCCAGGCAGCCGCGGCCACCTGGTATTTGCCCGGTCCGACTTTCGTGCCGTCATCCCAGATCCCATTCCATTGGAATTGGGACGGCAGGGAGCCGCGCGAGTAGTTGTAGGTACGGGTGTGCGTGCCGCCATCCGAGACCACGATGCGGGCACCGCTGATCGGCAGAACACCGCCCGCCATTTTGACATCGGCCGTCTGGTACAGCCACCAGGACTTCGTGATCGAGATGGATGGACCGAGGTTGGCGACGACGACCGTGATCCGGGCGACCTGCCCCAGGTTCCCGGCCAGGTCGGCTGCGCGCACCAGGAGGGTGTGCTTTCCGTTGGAAGCCTGCGTGAGATCCCAGGTGTAGGACCAGTTGCCTTCCGGATTGAGCGCCAGCGGCTTCCAGGAGGCGCCGTTATCCGGGGAGATCTGCGCGC
>JBEKEX010000228.1:0-3372 GCA_050013615.1 Anaerolineaceae bacterium | reverse complement strand
TGCCATCAGCCAGACCAAAAAGTATAATCTGGACGGTTACGTCATCGATGCCGAAGGAGAATTTGACAAAACCGGCATGTCGAACGCAGCCACTACTTTTGTAAACGCCTTACGCGCCGGTCTGCCCAATACCCCCATCGCTTTGAGTTCTTACCGCTATCCCTCTCTTCACGCCAGTTTTCCCTGGGCATCGTTCCTGGCCAAATGCGATTACAACATGCCGCAAGTCTATTGGGTGGGAGCACACAACGCCGGCGCACAGTTGAAGCGCTGTGTCCAGGAACTTCAAGGGCTTTCCGTGGTGCGGCCCATCATCCCCACCGGTTGCGCGGTGGGCGAAAGCGGCTGGGAACCCACCACCAGTGACCTGACAGACTTCATGAATACAGCGATCTCGCTCAACCTGAAGACCATCAACTTCTGGGAGTGGGGCGAAAGCCACACCGGAACCAGCCACCCCAACTGGGATACCATCGCCAATTTCAAATGGCCTTGGTCTACCGCAACGATCACCACCGATATTATCCAAACCTACATCAACGCACTCAACTCCCATTCGGTCGATCAGGTAATGAAATTGTACAGCTCACAAGCGGTCCACATCACCGCCAAGGAAACCATCCAAGGCACTAGCGCGATCAAGGCCTGGTATACGAATTTCTTCGACAAGGTCTTCCCCAATGCAACGTACACCCTTCTCAGTGATACCCTGGACAGCTCGACCGGCTCGACCCATCACATTAGTTGGTCAGGAGCGGCCACCAACCGTGCCGTTAGCAATATCTCCGAAACGATCGGCGTATTGAACAACCTGATCGTTTACCATTATTCCGGTTTCCCGATGCTGTCCTGATCCTGATTTTAGGAGAGAAGGGCTGGCGAGTTTGGAACTCTGAACTCCTGCCAGCCCTTTATATAGCTCAAAGCCACGTCTATTTTCGTCTGCGGGGCTTCTTGCCGCTTTTACCCCTTCCTTGCTCTGTTTTTCCTTCTTTGCCTTCTCCAGTTGCCATCTCGATCATGGTTGATAGCCCAACAACTTTATCACCCGGTTTCACAGCCACCAATTCCTGACCAACCTTGGTGCGTTTCCCCGCCGCGATATCACCTATTTTGATAACGTGTGCTGCATAGTCCTTGAAATGGACGATCCCCGTTTGCGACTTTTTGCCCTGCATCATTCCCACCAATTGCGTGCCTTCCGGTAGTTTACAAGCTGCCACCCCTGCCCCATAGCGTCCCTGCCTGGGGAATTCCGGCTCCGGGATGCGCCAGCCCTTGCCGCTGTTCGATACGAGCAGCAGTTCTTCGCCAGGCAAGACGCATTCCGCCCCAATGATGAAATCACCGGCCGCTAGTTTGATCCCGTTGACGCCCGCTGCGACCAACCCCATGGGACGCACATCTTCCTCCGAAAAGCGGATCGCCATACCGTTTCCAGTGACCAAAAGGATATCGTCCTTGCCCTGTGTGAGGAAAGTAAAGCCCAACTCGTCTCCGTCGTTGACCTTCGCCAGGGTGAACAATTGGGCGGAAGGTCCCGGCAGTTCCTGGATCGCGCTCTTCTTGACCATGCCGCTGCGGGTCACGGCCGCTGCATAGCACTCTTCGGGCAGCTGATTCTTCGTCGGCACCACGAACATTGCCACGATCGATTCATCCTCGGTGAAAGGCGACAGCTTGGACACCGGGATGCCATCAGAGAATTTTTCGACCTCCGGAATGGCCTGAACGGCTACAGCAGCTGCCCGCCCATCGCGTGCCGCCAGATACAAAGTTTGGTGGGTATTGGCCTTCAACAACCAGCGGGGAGCCTGCCGCCCGCTGACACGCGGCATTTCATCATTGTGTGTCCTACCAATGGTACCATCCGCCATGGCACCCACCCACACCGTTTGAGCCGGCGTCACATCGGTGATGGTCAACAGATCGTTAGCAACTTTGCCTTTCTTCAAGAAGATGATCTGGGTACGCCGTCGGTCGCCATAGTTCTGCTTGACTGCTTGCAGCTCGGTTTCGACCTCCTGGCGCAGCTTCTTGGGTGCCTTCAGCAACATCGTCAACTCTTTGATCAAAGCTGAAACTTCTTTATATTCATCTTCCAGCTTCTTCCGTTCCAGAGCAGCCAGGCGCTTGAGCGGCATATCGAGGATGGCTTGCGCCTGCACCTCAGAAAGTTTATATCTCTTCATTAACTTGTTCTTTGCCTGGTCTGTATCCGCCGACCCCCGGATCAACTTGATGATCTCATCCAAATACTTGATCGCTGTGCGCAGCCCTTCCAGGATGTGTGCACGCGCCTTGGCCTTTGCCAGATCGAATTCGACACGGCGCTTGACAACCAAAATGCGGTGCTCGAGGTAGACTTTGAGCGCTTGTTTGAGCGTCAACAACCGCGGCTCGCCATCCACCACGGCCAGCAAGTTAATGCCGAAAGTGGTTTGTAGCGGCGTGCGTTGGTACAACTCGCGCAGGATTTTATCCTCTTCAGCGCCTTGCTTCAATTCGATCACGATGCGCATGCCATGCCGGTCTGATTCATCCCGCAGGTCTGCAATCCCTTCCAGGTGTCCGCCGCGCACCAGCTCGGCGATGCGCTCTATCAGCGTTGATTTATTTGTCATGTACGGTAATTCGGTGATGATGAAGCGATCCCGCCCCCGCCCCATTTCTTCGATGGCTACTCTCCCCCTCACCAACACGCGCCCACGCCCTGTGGCATAGGCGGTCAGCAGCTCGTTTTGTTGATTCTCCTGCAGAATGATGCCTCCGGTGGGAAAATCCGGCCCCTGGACGAATTTCATCAAATCGGAGATGGCAATGTCATCCAGACGATCCCATCCCCGCAGCATGAACGTCAGTGCATCAATGACTTCATTTAAGTTATGCGGGGGAATATTGGTTGCCATGCCAACCGCGATGCCGGAAGCACCGTTGACCAACAAGTTGGGCACTGCTGCCGGCAGAACTTCAGGTTCATCCAGGGTATCATCGAAATTGCGCAGGAAATTTACCGTATCTCGATCGATCTGGTTCAACAGTTCCATCGAAAACTTCGCCAGTCGCGCCTCGGTATAGCGCATTGCCGCCGGCGGGTCGCCATCCACGCTGCCGAAGTTCCCCTGGCCATCCACTAGCGTGTAGCGCATGCTGAAATCCTGGGCCAGCCGCGCCATCGATTCGTACACCGCCATGTCGCCGTGCGGGTGGTACTTGCCCAGCACCTCACCCACGATCCTGGCCGATTTTTTGTAGTCCGAATCTGGCCGAATGCCCATGTCATACATGGCATAGAGCACACGTCGCTGCACAGGTTTCAAGCCGTCGCGTGCATCGGGCAAAGCCCTGGCCACGATGACGCTCATGGCATAA
>JBEKEX010000227.1:0-3388 GCA_050013615.1 Anaerolineaceae bacterium | reverse complement strand
GAACCAGAGTTGCGTGGATACCTGGATGGTTACAACGCCGAGTTGGCCAAGCTGGCTAACGGCGCCACGGGCCTCAGCAAGATCAGCATCCAGACCGGTACGTCACATGGCGGTGTGGTGCTTCCTGATGGCTCGATTGCCAAGGTCAGTGTGGACTTCGAGATCTTGAAGCATTTGAGCCGGGTTGGCAGGTCCGATTATGGATTGGGCGGCACGGTACAGCACGGTGCATCGACTTTGCCTGAGGACGCGTTCGGGAAATTCGTCGAATACGAAGCCTGCGAAGTCCATCTGGCGACCAACTTCACCAACATGTTCTTCGACCTCATCCCTGCTTCACTCAAGGATGAAATGTATGCTTATTTGAAGGAACATTTCAGTGCAGACTGGAAGCCGGATATGACCGAGGAACAGTTTTATTACAAAGTCCGCAAGAATGCCATCGGCCTCTTCAAAGCTAAATCTTGGAATATGCCACAGGAAGCCCGCGACAAGATTGGAAAAGCCTGGGAAGCGAAATTCGATATGCTTTTCCACAAGTTGGAAATCGGAAGCACGCGCTCTATTGTCGAGAAAGTCGTGAAGTCCCCGGTCATCGTTCCGCCGCTCAAGGATTATTTGGGTGAGGCTGGCGTAGTTGGAGACGTCAAAGACCTGGCTGACTGAAGTACTGGCGATCCAGGCGCAGTAATGTCAAGAAGGATAGAGAATGATTTTTCTCTATCCTTCTTTTGGAGGTATTGATGCCCCAAGCCGATCAAGGTGTCTCGAATGACCGATATACCGTCATCCCCAGGACGTTGATCTTTGTTTTCGATGGCTCAAAAGTGTTATTGCTCAAGGGAGCTGCCAACAAGCGGATTTGGGCCAATTTATACAATGGCATTGGGGGACATGTCGAAGCAGGGGAGGATGTTCTTTCAGCCGCAAGACGAGAATTGTTGGAAGAGACGGGGCTGGCAATCGATGATCTGTTTTTGGCAGGCATTGTAATAATCGATGCCGACTCTCCCATTGGGATCGAGCTGTTTGTTTTTAAAGCTATTTATGTGGGTGGAAAGATCGTCGCTTCTTCAGAAGGCAACTTGGAATGGATAGAAGTTGGACAGATCGGACAGTTAAAAATGGTCGAGGATCTGCCTAGGATCCTGCCCATGGTTTTTAGCCACCAGCCGGGGGATGCACTCTTTTGGGGACATTATTCTTACGACGAAAAGGGTGGCTTACAAACCCAATTCATCAAGGGCTAATCTTCGAGCGAATAAAATATCAACAGCGTGCTGCCGTATTTTCGCTGGTCGAACTCTTTCAGATGAATGGCGGCAGCCGTCTTATATTCCTGAGGCGCAATCTGGACGATCACCCATGCGTCAAGGGTCAACCAGGCAGTCGCTTGGTCGAGACGTTCCAGAGCCTTGCACCACATCTCTTTGTATTGGGGTGGAGCAATGTAAACGTATTCGAATTTACGATCCGGGGGGCGGTTTAGATAGTCGAAAGCGTCACTTTGGATGACCTCGGCTTTGCCGGCCAGCTTCGACCGTTGCAGGTTGGCTTTGATCACGTTGACCGCGGCCCGGTTCAGGTCGATAAAGCGGGCGAATTCAGCGCCGCGGCTGAGCGCTTCGATGCCAACGCTACCGGTGCCGCCGAATAAGTCCAGAATCGACGTGCCCTTGATGTCGGCGCCGATGATGTTAAACAGCGACTCTTTGACGCGGTCGGTGATCGGACGGGTGATATCACCCGGTACGTCTTGAAGGACCAGGCCTTTGGCCGTCCCGGAGATAATGCGGGGTTTGCTCAATCTTGATTCCCTGAAGGCGTTTTATTTCTCGACAGCTCGCCGGGCGGCCATGATGTTCCCGTAAGGGGCGATGATGGGCGTGACGCATCCGGTGCCCAAGATGAATTTGTGATGCCTGGTGGCTTGGATGGCATCCCTGGCTTCTGCCAGGACGGTTTCCGGCGTCCCGTAGGCCAGCGTTTCCCATTGTTTCAAGCCACCGCACACGATGCCGGAAAATTTGACTTGGGCTTCTTTTAGCGTAGGATAAGTTTCGCGGTCGTGCCAGTTAAAGATTTGGGCTGGATAGTCGAGAGCGTGGTCGAAATAGATGTTCTCGCCGTGGAAATGGGCAACGTTGAGCCATTTATCTTGCATGCATTGGAGGATTTGCAGGTCATACTTCTTTTGGAAGAGCAGAAACTCTTCCAGGGTCAATAAGTTGGCTTGCGCATGCTGGACAGCGTAGAAGAAGCCATCGATGCCGGTGGCTTTGCACGCTTCGACAAAGTCGATGGTGGTATCGGTGATGGTCTTTAGTCCCTGAGCTAAAGCATCCGGGTAGAGGCGCATCTGGACTTCCAGATTATCTTTTCCCACCAGGTTTTTGGCCTGGGCAAGCGGGCTGAAAATGGTCTGGATGATAGGGGTGGCGGGGGAGTGTTTTTTAGTCAACAAGGACAGGCAGGTGAGCTGATCCTTGAGATGTCCTTTGTGAGGATCGAGTCTTTTTAAATGCAGCCAATCTTCGGGATGGCCGATGACCTTGTTGTCATATTCGCGTGTCCCTTCCGGGTTCCCCTTCCAGGTGTCCTTGGTGCCCCAATCTTTGGTGCAGAAGGATGAAGCGGAAGTTACTTTGATGAAATCGAAGTCGAACTGATCCTGAAATGCCGAGACCGCGGACGCCAGGCACTCGGGGTCCTGGTCGTCGACGGGAAAATGGCGCCAGAGTGATACCGGTGTGCGGGAACCCGGCTTATCGGCAAGGCAATCTTCTATGATCTGTCGATGGCTGGAAACCAATTTGAGATTATCCATGTTGGTCTTCCTTTAGTTCTTGCTATTTTACATCGTTGAAAGTCCACAGGCGATTGGCGATGAAATTCCAGATCATCACAACCCCAACCACACAAGCCAGGGCCAGGTTATTTGCGACCAGGGTGGTGGTGTTCTGGGAGAAATGGAATGACGTAGTGGCGATGTTTGTAAAGACTTTGATCAGCCACGCCAGGAACGGCGTGCGAATGGCCAGGCCGATCACGCTGACGATCACGAATTGGACGAACTGCTGAGCCATGGTTTTCGTGCGCGAGTCTTTGAAGGTCCAGAGGCGATTCAAAACAAAATTATTGATCACCGCACAAGAAAACGAGCAAATACTGGCAATGATGGGTGGTACTGCAAAAAGATCGGCCAGCAGGTTGAAGATCCCAAAATCGATCACCGTCCCAAGGCCACCAATTAGCATGAATTTTACAAAACGGCCCAGTTCTTTAGAATTTATAGCGGTCATTTCGCTGCCAGCATTTTACGGAAATAGGGAATAGTTTTTTCCAGTCCCTCTTCAAGCGGGACTTTCGGCTCCCAATTTAGCACTTT
>JBEKEX010000226.1:0-4365 GCA_050013615.1 Anaerolineaceae bacterium | reverse complement strand
CGTTCGGCAGCACTCAAATCTTCCATGGCGTCATCTCCATCCGCAAAATTCGACTTCCTTCCAAATTGATGTGTCTTATTATGCACCCGTCATGTCGTTTTTGGAAAGTTCAGCAGCAAATCTTTATCGCCGGCAGAATAGAAAACGGTCAAATCTCGACCACTTCCAGTCCTTGCATCTCAGCATAGATCTTGATCTGCCTGGCTAAATGCCCATAGGCCAGCGCCATGTGGTGCGGCGAACCGGCTTTGCACCAGGCATTGCACCAGTCTGCAATGGGCAGGCTTTTGGGCTTGAACAGCATTTGAGGCGCAGCCACCGGGCGGGGCTTGATGGCGATCGATTCACCTTCGGAAATATTGAGCCGCCATCGTCCGCCCACGTTGACCAGCGACAGGTTGGTCACCGGGCCGGGGGCATAAGCAAATTCGAGCCCGGCGCCGAAGCCGTTCACACCCTTGTAATAGATGCTGTGCTTGACGGTCACATCGGCCGGTTTCGCAGCCAGTGCCGGGTTGCCGTGCCCGTCGTGTGAAAGAATAACCGCTTCCTGCTTGAAATCGATGACATAGTTCTCCAAGAACGTAGCCTTCCCTGCCAGTTCCTGCAACATCAGCATGGCCGTGACAGTGGTGATATCTGCCTCGGTGGAACAGGGAAAACCGATCTCACACAAACGGCCGGTGCCGTAAGAGGGGATGATCCCCACGCGCGGGTCGGTCAGCCACACCTGGTCGAAGGAAGCCATGGCGTCGAACTTGCCCTCGCGGGTTACTTTTTCCAGCGCCAGCGCCAAGCGGCAGGAACGTTCGAACTGCGCTGCTTCCATGTCGATGTGGTAGCGGCTGCTTTCCTTTTTGACCAGTTCCTTGACCTCGGCATCTGAGAGTTCTGCCATGGCCACAGAGACCTTTTCGGGCTCCACCGGCCAACACACGGGGCCTACATCTTGGCGCAAGCTAAGCTGGTCCATCATCAGGTCAGTCATGCCCTCGAAGGCATGCCCGATAACCGCAATGCGCGCCGATTTCATTCGACTCATCACACCGGCAGCGGCGATACAATCTGCCAGTTTTTGGTGTCCGCGCGGGTCATCCATCATCGAAGTGACCATCCAGAACGGTCGTCCCATGCGCAGCAGCCCCGAAGTCATTTCCGGCACGCCGGCCATCCCCGAATTGATCATGATCAGGTCGAAATCCGCATTCTCTGGCAGGAACTCGATCTGTTGGGTATTCCACACCAGCACAGGGGCGGTGGTGTTCAAGAAACAGCGTGCGGGCACCACGCCCTTGGTATAAGCCACTTCCACGGCGATGATCAAGTCCACCCCGGCGGCGTTGAACATCCGCGCCGCACTTTCCGCCTGGTATTCTTCTTCCACCAGCGGGGGGCAAACCGTTTCAGCGTATTTACCAACGATGCCGCCAATCTTATCCGCCACTTTTTGAGCCATCGGCCGGACGTGCGCCGTTTTATTGTAATCATCTTCCAGCAAAGCCATGACCAGCACGCCCACTTTTGGTTTTATCGCCATCATTCCCTTCCTTTCAATCATCAATTGATATGAGTTCTCTATATCAAGCCTTTTTGGAATAGCCGCGCTCGAAATAAGCCGAGAGCTGGCGATCCAAATCACAATAAAGCTTGTAAGGTTCTATGTAAGCTTGAGCATCGGCATTGGATTGGATGCTCTCTTTTACAACCACCATCGAACTGCAACCATTTTCTATGGATCGAAATACACCGCTGGCAACACCTGCCAGGATGGCGTCACCCAACAGCGCAGTCTCTTCATTAGCAAGCGTCACGACCGGCAGGTTGCAGACATTGGCCTTGATCTGGTTCCATAGCGAGCTGCGCGCCCCGCCGCCTGTGGAGCGTATTTCATGAATGACGATTCCTGTGCGTTCGATGGTTTCGAGGTTGCGCTTCAACATGAAAGCCACCCCTTCCAACAAAGCGCGCACAAAATGGCCGCGCGTGTGCTGTAGCGTGAAGCCGGTGAAAGAACCACGCGCCGCCTGGTTCGGTTCGGGGCTGAACGCACCCATCAAATGAGGCAGCATCACCAATCCGTCCGAGCCGGCCGGCACCGACTGGGCCATTTGGGTCAGCAAGTCGTAAGCATCAACCTTCTCTTCCTGGGCTTTCTTGATCTCATCCTGGAAGAATGTGTCGCGAAACCATTTGAAAGCCATTCCCGCTGTCGGGCCCACCGGGACGAACAGGTACTGCCCCGGAACACTGTGGTAATAGACAGGCACGACCTTGAATGGATCGATCATCGGGTCGGCAATCGTGGCCTGGATGGCCAGGGCGGCTCCAGTCGTCTCAGAGACCATGCCAGGCTTGAAATTCCCCGCCCCGATGGCCCCCACCGCCTGATCCATACCTCCCGTGACCACATAAGTGCGCGTGGTCAATCCCAACTGCTGCGCCGCTTCTGTGGATAGCGTCCCCACATTCGTCCCCGGCTGGACGATCTCAGGCAATTGTGAGTTTTTGATGCCGATGGCATCCTGCATCTCTGTCCACCAGGCATTTTTAATAAGATCATAATTCAGGGTGGTGCAGGAAATGGAACCGTCGGTGACAAACCTGCCGGTCAGCCGGTAGATCAGGTAATCCTGGACGAGCAGAAACTTGTGCGCCCGGGCAAACACTTCCGGTTCGTTTTGTCGGATCCACAATATCTTGCATGCCGACCAGGTCGGCATGATCTCGGGGATACCAGTACGGGCATAGACCTCTTTACCAAAACGTTCATTCAGATAAGCGGCCTGCTCGGAAGCGCGGTTATCCAGCCATACAAGCGCCGGGTAGATCACATTTCCCTGGGCATCCACAGTGATCGTGGTTTCGCCCTGGCTCGAAACCGCCAGGGCAATCACTTGCTCCGGTTTGGCCCCGGACCCCTCCAGCACCTCACGCACCGTTTTCTGGCAAGCTTGCCAGTAGACCTCAGGGTCTAATTGGGCACGGTCGGCCGCGGGTGTCTCGAGCTGGTATTCCTGCCGGCTGATGCCCAAACAGCGTCCATCAGGCGAGAACAGTCCAGCCTTGACCGATGTCGTTCCGGTGTCGATTGCAAGAAGTAATTCCATCTCAATCCAATTTATACTTGGCAGCCACTTTATCGGGCGCCTTGAATTCCTTGACCACTTCCTTCAACGCGTCCAGCAGCCGTTCAGGGTCTTTCGACTGGATCACATTCCGTCCGTACACGATGCCGCGTGCCCCAGCCTCAACCGAAACAGCCGCCAGCTTGAGAGCATCACTTTCTTTTGGAAGCTTCTTGGCGCCCAAAGCCAGCACCGGCACCGGGGTGGCAGCAATGATCTCATTGAAACGCTTATGATCTCATTGAAACGCTTGCCTGTATAGAAGGTTTTGACCAGGTCTGCGCCCAATTCAGCAATGATACGGCAGCCAACGAAGATCTCATCCTGCAATTCTTCCGGTTCACGATCATCACCCGCCGTAGGATAGACTTCGCCGATCAGTGGAATGCCCAACTCGCGCTTCTGCGCCACGCAGTTGGAGAAGACTTCCACGTTTTGTGCATCTTCGGCCTCATCTGGATTCTTCAGACTCAGGCTGCCGATGACCAGATCTGCTCCTTGCGCCACGGCGTCTGCCACGGTGACCATGGGGACACTGAAGGAATGTTCGTAGTGCCACATGCCTGCATAGTTAGAACCCCAGTTCAACCGAACGATCAGCGCCGGCGCGCCGCGTTTCGAAAAGACTTCCTGGCAATGAGCCGGCATGCCGGGGGCCATCAAGACCCCATCTGCTCCGGCAACTTTATTAATGATTGAAGGCAGATCGATCATTCCAGCCAATGGGCCAAAATACAATCCATGGTCCACAGCCACAATGACAGCATTCTTACCTTCCGAAAACAATCTCGACAATCGTATTGATTCACCCGTTATAGGCATAGTGTACTCCTTAAAGAGAATTGATTATTTTTTCTGTAAAAACAGACAGAATAATGGCGAGCTTTTAGATAATTCAATCAAAACCCAATACCTGCGCGTCCCATGTTTTACATCACGCTCAACTTGAGAGTTGGGATGGAGAAGAAAAATCTTCTCCATCCCAAGTAAGCGTTACTCTAACAAATTATTTTTGAATCAAAGCCCAACCGGCAGCAATCGCGGCCCCGGCTTTGTCAAGAGCCACATAGTCCTTTGGGAAATGAACGGACTTGTAGGCATCGGCCGATGGGAACTTGGCTTCCAGGTCGGCGGGCAGTTGCACACTGGTGCGAATGGGGTGTACAAAGCCTTGAGCGTATGCCAACTGGCCTGCATCAGAGTATTCGTATTCCAGCAAGAGTTTGGCAGCGTTGGCATG
>JBEKEX010000225.1:0-3429 GCA_050013615.1 Anaerolineaceae bacterium | reverse complement strand
AGCGAGCACATGAAGAAGCAACGGAAACCCTACACGCCGGAAGAAAAGGTCTCCATTCTGAGGCGCCATTTGGTGGAAGGGGTGCGCCTTGCGGAAGAAGCCCTACAGGCCAGATGGCTGCCACAATCGGTCTTGTTCACCTCTGACCTCTCCGAACGGGGAAAGGATCTGGTAAAACGTTTTGCGGACTGGGGTGTGGAAGTGGAAGAAGTCCCACCCAGCCTGATGGAGAGCATCACCGACACAGAGACTTCCCAAGGTTTGCTGGCAATCTTGCCCCTGCGTTCCCTCGAACCGCCGGCGGCATTGAATTTCATCGTCATCGCCGATGCCCTGCGCGACCCCGGCAACTTGGGTACGATGATCCGTTCCGCAGCGGCGGCCGGCGCGCAAGCGATGATACTGGCGCCGGGCACAGCCGACCCCTTCGCGCCTAAAGTGGTGCGTTCCGCCATGGGGGCTCATTTCCGCCTGCCGTTGATCGCCATGGATTGGGAGCAAATCGTTTGGCAATGCAAGGCCAAAGCCTGCCCACCCGTTCAGCTCTTGCTCTCAGAAGCATCCAAAGGCACACCCTGTTGGCAGTTGAACCTGCGTGAGCCCCTGGCCTTGATCATCGGCAGCGAGGCGGATGGCGCCAGCCCCGAAGCCATCAAGGCAGCCGACCAGTTGATCACCATCCCGATGCCCGGCAAAAGCGAATCACTCAATGCAGCCGTCGCAGCCAGCATCCTATTATTCGAAGTCGTCAGACAGAGGAACTTATGAGAATCCGTGCTTTTACCTGTTTTTATAACCCGGGAGCATCTTACGCCGATCGAACCCTGGATCGGCTGGGTGAACTGGCCCGGCAGGCAGTCAAGGAATTCAGCCAGGCTGGCTACGAGGTCCAATCTGCACGGCTGGCCACCACGCCCTTTTCCACGCTATGTCCTTCCGGCTGCCTCGATAGCGGCGTGACCCTGGCCAAAAATCTCGAGGCCAAATCGAAGGAACAGGGTTTTGCCTATCTCTCACTGGGCCCGGCCCTGCCCGACCAGCTCGACAGCTACCCGCTCATCCCAAAAATGCTGGCTGCAACCGAGAATGTCTTCCTCGGTGGGATCATGACCACTCCGCAAGGTGAGGTTTCCCTGCCTGCCATCAAAGCCTGCGCTCACATTATCCGTGAGAACGCTGGCATCAAGCCAAACGGCTTTGCCAACCTCAACTTTGCCGCCCTGGCGAATGTATCGCCGTTCACGCCCTTCTTCCCCGCTGCATATTCTGATAAGAACCAACCCGCCTTTGCCTTGGCCATCGAAGGTGCCGATCTGGCCGTCACCGCCTTCTCGACGGCAAAGTCGCTGACCGAAGCGCGGCAAATGCTGCTAGAGGCGCTCCAACTACACACCCAAAAGCTGGCTGAACTATGCAACGACCTTGCCGCCCGGTTTAAAGTGGAGTTCAAAGGGATCGATTGCTCCCTGGCGCCTTTCCCAGAAGAATGGTGTTCCATCGGCCATTCACTGGAAACCCTGGGAGTACCCGCCCTTGGCCAGGCTGGCTCGCTGGCCATGGCCGCCTTCCTGGCCGATACGCTGGACCAGGGGCAATGGCCGCGCACCGGTTTCAACGGCCTGATGCTGCCCGTATTGGAAGATGGCACATTGGCCGAGCGTTCCGGCAATTCGCTGACCGTCAAGGACTTGCTGATGTTCTCCGCAGTCTGTGGCACCGGACTTGACACCGTGCCGCTTCCCGGCGACGTCAGCGAAGAACAACTGGCCGCCGTACTGTTGGATGTTGCCGCGTTGGCACTGCGCCTGAACAAACCGCTGACTGCCCGGCTGATGCCAGTCCCAGGCAAGAAAGCCGGCGAACGGACCGAATTCCAATTCGACTATTTTGCTAACGGGAAAGTGATGGAGCTTGCTGCAAGCCCCTTGCAGCACTTGCTGGACAGCCATGAGGTATTCAAGATTTCTTCCCGTCCACAGCGATAGCCATTTCCCCAAACGCGCCGTATCATTAACATGAAACGACCACCTGGAATGCGGTGGTCGTTTCTATTATCTTCAACTGTGTTAGACGTTACCCTATTTTGCCTGCTTGAAGTTGATCAATATCAGGTTATGCTGGCAATCGCTATAGGTATTGAAATAGATGCGATCCGAAACTGGGATCTGCGATTGATCGAAGATCTGTACCCACAAGGAACCAGTGGATGCTACTGGCGTCGATTGAATAGTGAATTCGTACCCCGATTCGCCATAATTACGCGCCAGACCGGTCAATGTAGACTGGTTTTCAACCGGGTTGCCATTCAGATATCCGCCCAGGTTGACCACCAACCCAAATACCGGGCTGCCTTTCAGGTCGAACACATTTCCCCCCACCCCAAACCACTGGCAACCACCCGTGGGATGAAAGATGGAGCTGCTGACTGCCACCGGATCACCTTGCAAGACAAAAGAATAGTTCGAATTCGACAAGGTCGCAGCCGTTGTGGTACCTGCCCGAGAAGTGCCATTGGCAACCGGCAATGTCGGTGCTTCAGGCGTGTTGGTAGGCACCGGCGGAGTTAGAGTGTTGGTTACCGTCGGAGTCCAGGTCGGCGGCAAGACGCGCGGCGTAGGTGTAGCAGTCGGGAGAACCAGTGAAGCCGGTATGGTAGGCGGCGGGAAGGGGTTGACGGCATTGGACGGGTTTTGGAAAATAGTCACGACCAGCGCTAAAACACCTACAATCGCCAGCAGCGCAATGATCGAAAGTAGATTCCACAATATATCCGCTCTACGTGAGCGGGGCTCACTGAACTCTTGGTAATCATCATTCTCATGTGGCTGCATCTTCATCACTCCAGTTATACCCTCTGTGAGGGCAGTCTAGGGTACTAGTGTATCAATCTGGGCCGTCGACCTTTGCTGTTGCAGCCAATTCTGCAACGCTTGGTGCTGTAGCACTTGAAGCGCATCTGCTGAAAGCGGATGATTGCCATCCCGTCCGATCACGTAAATGATCTGGTAACCGAAATCGGTTTGCAGTACTTCACTATACTGGCCGGCCTGCAGATTGAAAGCGGCATCCTCAACAGCGCTCTGGGTCAGGTAACCTTTCGGGAACCAACCCAAGTCGCCACCGGTAAGAGGATCGTACACATAAGCTAGAGTTGCAAAATCTGCGCCAGCTTTCAACTGAGTATAGATCTTGTTCGCCAGGGTCGAATCCAAGACCAGGATCTTCCGGGCGTGCACCTGGTCAGCCGTCGTAGGCACCGCCGACACGATCTTATCCCGTTCCCAGGCCGCTGCAATTTGACGTCGTAAAGCCTGTCTGAAACTTTGATCGGAATAAAAGTTGGCCGTTTCCCAATCAGTGAGCGCCTGGGCACTGCCAAGCTGCTTCACCAACGCATCGATGTGTTGCTGGAGGGTGGCATCGTCCACC
>JBEKEX010000224.1:0-3502 GCA_050013615.1 Anaerolineaceae bacterium | reverse complement strand
CGACTCCCGCTTGTGACAGCTACCCTCTGCGCGCCAACTTGCAGCACAAATAACTAAAGGCTGCCAGTTCTGTTTCCCTCATCGAGTGGCGGTTACAGTGTTGAACGGTCCCTGTCAAGCCTGTCGCACAAGTGCCGCATCTTCCTTATCGGAGAGGATTACCAAGTGCGTGAGGTTACCTCAGAGCCGGATAGGTGAGTACCGGGTTAGCAATGATGGACCCGTCAGCGTGGAACAGGCTGACGGTGGTGGGCGTGGTGACGGCCACCTTGTTGCCATCCGGTGAGAAGTAGAACATCCCACCTGATCCAGGCGTCATTAGCACTGATTGCGCCAGGGTATCGGCGTTGACCAGTCGCAGGTCATTGTTGACAGCCAGGCCGGGGCCTTCGAAGAAGGTGCGCGTGTTATAAGCCAGAACGTGTGTCCCTGGAATCCAGGCAACCTCGTATGGACCCACACCCAATGAGGAGGGATCGTGGGGCATAGCATTGAAATCAGTGCTGCTGACCAGGGTGTGCTGCGAAGTACCGTCGCTGTGGATCACTTCAAGGCTGAAGCTGGCGCCGTCGGCGGAGGAACGCACGTAGACGATGAGACTGCCATCTGAAGAAAGATGGGCTTCGGTGACATCTCCGGTGCTGACGAGCAAAACGGGTGAACCGCCTTGCTGCCAGACCCACAGGTCGCGTGCCGAATCGATGACCGCCACGCGCAAGACCGGTGCAGCTGTCGGCGTCGCGGTGGGGGCGGAAGCGGTCGTTGTTGCGCTGGGAGAGGCGGCAGCCGGAGATAGGGCAGTCAACGTGGCGGCCACTGAGGTAGCGATCGATCCGTCGTCAGTGGTGGGTGTGGCAGATGCGCTTGTACCAAAACTGCAGGCGGTAGCGATCAACAGGATGGAGATGATTCCAATGAGAAGCTGAAATTTTTTCATAGTACCTCTTCGTCAGTTTAGATAGATATATTATATATAAAGGATAAAATATGTCAAATATGTAGTTAGTGGTATGCGGTAAAATAATGCCATGATCATTTTCCTCTCGAAATTTCTCCCCATTTTCATTTACCCGATCGGGATGGCGTCTCTCTTGCTCATCCTGGCGTTTGTGTTCTACAAGAAGAAACGGCTGCGCCTTTGGCTGCTGATCGCCGCATTTGCGCTCATTTGGGTGGGGGGTAACCGTTGGGTGAGCATGAGCTTGGCGCGTTCTCTGGAATGGCAATATCCTCCGCTGCCGGCTGGGACCAAGGCCGATGTGATCGTGGTGCTTGGCGGGGGTACGGAGCCGGCCGAATTGCCGCGCCAAAATGTGGAAGTCAACGGCGCCGGTGACCGCGTGATCTATGCCTTCCAGCTCTACAAACAAGGTGTGGCGCCCATCCTGCTGCTCAGCGGCGGGGATATCGACTTTTTGGACACTTCCTCCAGCACACCAGCCGACGATATGGCCACTTTGCTAGTCCAGTTTGGGGTGCCCAAGGATGCGTTATGGCTGGACCGCACCTCGCAGAACACCTACGAGAATGCGGTCAATTGCGCCGCCATCCTGAAACAACGTGGGGTCAAGAGTGTCATCCTGGTTACGTCCGCCATGCATATGCCGCGCGCCATGGCCATGTTTAAATCCCAGGGGGTGGATGCCATCCCCGCACCGGCCGATTACGGGGTCACCTATGCGGGCTGGGACAGTCTGGTGCATGGCAATGTGCTCGACCAGATCATCAACCTGTTCCCCAGCGCGGGCAACCTTTCTTTGACGACCAATGCGCTAAAAGAATATATGGGTATCGGTTATTATGCTCTGCGAGGTTATTGAGCTGGGCGACCCCTTGACAGGGCAGGCCAGTGGGCGTCTGCCTCGTAGAGGTCGCCCCTACAAAAAATCGATGTGGGTTACACGTTCAGCCAGCGTTTGGCAATGGCCGGGATGTCTTCCATTCCCCCAATTTTAAGTTTGCAGGTGGGTAAAGAATCGATGATCGCTTTGCCGTAGCGTTTGGATAAGATGCGGCGGTCCAGCACCACGACGATACCGCGGTCCGATTGCGTGCGGATCAGCCGGCCAAAGCCCTGGCGGAAGCGCAAAATGGCCTCGGGCAGGCTGTATTCGTTGAAGGGGTCATCGAAAGTCTCCGAGCGGGCCGCCACGATAGGATCCGAGGGCACGTCGAAGGGGATCTTGACGATCACCAGCACTGAAAGCGCCTGACCGGGGATATCCACGCCTTCCCAGAAGGCGCGTGTGCCCAACAAGACGGCCTTCTCGGCGCCGCGGAATGTTTCCAGCAGCGTATTGGCCGAAGCACCTTCACCCTGCTCGTAGACCTGAATGCCGGCTTCTGCCAGCTCTGGTCCAATGGCCTTGGAGGTTTTCTTGAGCTGAGTATAAGACGTGAAAAGTGCCAGCAGTTTGCCGCCGGTGGCCTTGCTCAACTGTTTGAGCACCCGGTCGATGGCGCGCTGGTGCCCGGAGACGTCGGACGGTTCAGGGATGTCATTAACCAGGTAGAGGAGCGCCGAATTTTCATAATCGAACGGGGAGCCGAGCATCAGCTCACCGGCTTCGTCGGCATTCAGCCGGTTGCGCAGGTAATTAAACTCGCCACCCGTCGTCAGTGTGGCCGAAGTCAACACCATGCTGGATTTTTGGTGCCACAGATATTCTTCCATCATGGGGCCGATGTTCAGCGGGGCAATTTGGATCGCCAAGCGATAGTTGTTGTTGGAAGGGGAAATCTCTGCCCAATAGACGTAGTTGGGGTCGGGCTTGCCAACGAATTGGTCCAGCCGTTCCGTCACCTCTTCGAAGCGGTGGATGATGTTGCCAAGGTTGCCTAGAGCATCTTCCAGTTCATCTGGCGCCGAATCGACCAAGTCCGCTGCGTTCTGATGGGTTTGCGTGACTAGGGTGATCAAAGAAGTGAGGGTGTCGTGTGCGGCATCCCAGGCTATCTCTACGTCAGACCAAGTGGGCAGCGTGCGCGTAGCCGGCTCGATGCGTGCTTGCTGGCCGTAATTGCCGACGGGCTCGCCGTCACGGCGGTCTTCCAGGAAATGGCTGATCGATTGGAGGAGCTGTGTAAAATCGTGCTCCAGGCGGAAAGCCAGGTCGGTGGCGCGTTTGATGTTCTGTTCCATGGCGGCCAATTCAGATGGGCGCAGCAGGCCGCGGATGGTCGAGAGCAGGCTGCCCAGTGCGCCGCTGGTAGTGCCTCCCAATTCGCGTAGCAGCCGCGACAGGTCCCATTCCGTCAGCCGGAAGCTCAAGGCATTGGTGGTGGCATCTTCCAGATGGTGCGCTTCATCCACGATCAGGTAGTCGTAGTCGGGCAGGACGCGGCTGCCGGTGACCACGTCGGAAAGCAGCAAGGCGTGGTTGACAACGATGATGTGCGCCGTCTGGGCGGATTGCCGCGCCCGGTAGAAGGGGCAGGCGCCGCCCATGCGTCCCACGCAGGTCTCGGTTTTGCAGCCTTCATCTTCTGCCGAGAGTTTCGA
>JBEKEX010000223.1:0-6373 GCA_050013615.1 Anaerolineaceae bacterium | reverse complement strand
CCCCATCCCACTGTTTGATCATGGGCGTGGCGACAAATTCAGCCGGACGGAGATCGCCTAAGAAGAGAGCCGGGTAAGAGGATGGCCGCAGCACTGCCCCACCGATGCCGATATCCGTGATAAAAGGAGCCTGGCCGAATAAGCTATAGGTGCTGCTGCCGCCGCTGTTGAAGGTAAGACTCCCGCTGAAAAGCTCGGGAAACTGTTGGCGCCCGTGTTCTATATAGCTCTGATATACGCCCATGTTCTCGGCAAATTCTGCCAGGGCTGCTTTGCGAGCGGAAGTGAAGATCCCGGGCGCGGAAGCCACATGGCCGTCATATCCCATGAAACCGCTAAAGATAAGCTGCTTTGGGTTTGCTTGGACGATTTTCAGGATCGCGTCCAGTTTTTCGATTGAATCCACACCGCCGCGATGCAGCCCGATGTCCAGCTCGACACTCACGCGCAGGGTGAGGCTGTTGAGTGCCGCGAAATCGAGATATTCCTGCATCCGGACATCCGTATCCACCAGCCATTGGATCTCCTGCTGCGCTCTTTGGCGGCTGCCAGGTTGGATATCCTTGAAGAATTCCTCGCACGCAAAGACCGGCAGGGGTTTCCCCAACAGGATGTCGATCCCCGGCTCGAAGTTGTCCAGGATCACTTTGAGGAAAGGCTCGTGCACAACCATGAACTTGTTGGTACCGACTTTTGCTTTGATATAGCGCAGCAGGTCCACGCAAGGGATGGATTTGACCACGATCCGGTAATGTTCCGGCGATGGGATATTCCCTTGGATGATCGCCAGGTTGTGGTCAAGGCGTTCCTGGTCGATCAAAATGCGTGCCCGCCCCACACGTGCATTTTTCAAGGCCTGGTTAAGCTTTCCAAAATAAGCATCGTAATCTCCCCCATGGTCACGGGGTTTAAAGATGACAACCAGAAGAACGAGGACGGCCAAAACGATGATCAGGATGATCCAACCCATGGCGTGCTCCTTTCGGCTTAGCAAATATCATCTGATGTTCAAGAAAAGAATCATTAAGGGCAGCGATTGCTGCCCTTATGTGTTAACCGATGATTGGCTTTACCAAACGTACAAATTCTTCTGCTTTTTGTTCGATCTCATCTTGGGTTGAAAGGGGTGTAATCCCAAAATCGGCTCCCAATCCCGAGTCGATCACGCCCACACTCAGGTTGATGCTGCGGCCGAGGATAGCGTCTGTTTTGGGCAGCATGTGCTGACGATATAACGGCTTGCCATCTGGCCCGCGAAAGGCCAGGATTTGTTCCATATTGTTATAGACATGCCAGCCGGATTGATCCACGGCCTTGGTCTTTAAAGCCCCCGCCACCTTGTTGGCGGTCGCCGGGTCTTCCAATTGAATGGTCAACAGCGTAGCACATTCACCGGGGTCATTGATGGTACGGAAGGACAATCCCTCCAGGTGTGCTTCGATGATGGCTTGCTTGAAATGGGCTTTCTTTTCCCGCAGAGTCTTCAGGATCCGGTCGAGCTTGTGGAGTTGGGCCAGCGCATAGGCTCCGGTCAGCTCATTCATGCGCAGGTTGATGCCGATGATGGTCCGGCTGCCGATCTCCACGCCTTTCCGCAAGGGTCTGTGTCCCTGGTCATGATAACCATACGCCATCCGGTAAAGCTGCTGGTCTGCTGTGATCAACAGCCCGCCGTCGCCGGCGTTGATAACTTTGTAGTTGTTCAACGAGAAAGCGCCAAATTCACCGAAAGTTCCCAGCATCTTTCCTTTATAAGATCCACCCAGTGATTGGCAGCAATCTTCGATGAGGGTCAGATGATATTTTTTAGCCAGGGCACAAATGGCATCCATGTTGCTGGGGTTGCCCAACATATGCACCGGGATGATGGCACGGGTTTTCGAGGTGATCTTCTGTTCGGCGTCTGCCGGGTCCATGGTGAGCGAATCGTCGATCTCCACCATCACCGGCGTGGCACCAATGGCAATGACCGAGGAGAAAGTCGCCACGAAAGTGTAACCGGGCACCAGCACTTCACAGCCGGGCCCAATCCCGGCGGCCACGAGTGATGCCATCAATGCCGCAGTGCCGGAGCAGACCGCCACGGCATAAGGGGCCCCCATTTTTTGGGCGAATTCCTGCTCCAGGCTGACGACCTTGTGGCAAAAGTGGGGGTCATCATCGCTCCCATTGCGGGAGAGATACCCACTCTTTAAAACATCCATGACCTCGCGGGTCTCTTCATCATCGAAAAAATATGCACCGGGACCAGGCATTGTTCACCTCTTTGTTATTTTTTCCAGAAGGGTTGGAATATATCGTAGCTGATCACTTCGATACCTTCCTTGCGGATGGTTTCTCGGCATTCAATGGAATTGAAGAATCGGTAATCGGCGGCGCGCACGCGCCAGCGCGGGTTGATGGTACGCAGCTCTGCTGTCCCACGCGCACAATGGATGGCCCACTCAGAAACGCCGGCGGGCAGTTCATGCAGCATGCGCAAATACCGCGCCGATTTACCGGCAGTCGGCAGGTCAAAGCTGTCCAGGTCGGTATGGTCGATGACTGGCAGGTTTTGGCGCTTCAGCGATGGGATGAATTCGCGTTGGTGCACACGCAGCGCCAATCCATACTCACGTGCCAGGCGTACGGTCAGCTCAAAGATATCAGCACGGGCATCATGGATGTTGCAGTGGCTGTCGAGCTGAACCGGGTGCAAGCCTTGCGCAATCCCGCTTTCGATTTGTGCCCGCCATTCGATCTCCAATTCTTTCACATTAGCACGCGCCAGCAAGGCTGGCTTTTCGGTCTCCAGGGGAAAGAAGCCCTCGCGGTCGACCAGGGTTGGGATTTTCTCCGCGGAGAAGCTGGCAGGCATGCTTGGACCAGGGTGGAGGCATCATCACGGTGGTCGAACTGGCTACCCCATGTTCCAACGTGTGGATGGCACAGGTATTTGCGGTGAAGCAAAAGCCGAAGTCGTCGATATTCAGAATGAGCAAGCGGGCATCAGGGGGATAACCAAGGAATTCCGAAGTCAGGGTATTGATCGTCATAGGAATTGATCTCCACTGCTGAAATGAATTGTCGGACTAAATCTTTTAGGGCTGGTTATTAAGGTCAAATTTATGCACACATGTGCATAAATAATAGCACGTGTACATTTGTGTGTCAAGGTGGTTTCTCAAAAATGACTGAAAATGTGTTGCGGATCGAATTCTAAGATCTGGCTTCTCTCTTGCAACCATAAAAGATACAAAGGACCATTCGCTAATAAGAGGAGTGAGTCATGAAACCATTTCGAAAGAATGTTGCCATTGCGATCGATGGGGGCGGAATAAAGGGTGTCATTGTGACCCAGGCTTTGGCTATTCTGGAAACCGGCTTGGGAAAGCCAGTACATGATATTTTTCGCCTCGCCGTGGGCACCTCGACCGGTTCGATCATCTCCGCCGGAATTGCGGCCGGGATAACTGCCTCGCAGATGAACCAGCAATATATTGCGATGGGTAGATCGGTTTTCCCCAACACGTTGCACAAATGGATTTTTCCACTCTCACGCTATCGCTACCCGGCCGAACCTTTCCAAAATGCACTGGATACTTATTTTGGCCATTTGAAAATAGGAGACTTTTGGAAAACGAGCCCCCAGACCGATCTCGTGATCACAACTTATGATCTGGAAGAGAATCGCACCCTTTTCATCAAACCATGGAAATCTGAATACGTGGATTGGCCGGTGGCAACAGCCGTCCAGGCTTCGTGCACCGTGCCGACCTATTTTCCGGTCGTTGATGGACGCTATATCGACGGCGGCGTTGGCTCATATGCCAATCCGTGTTACATCGCCGCCTATGAAGCAAAAGAGTGCTTGAACTGGGACCCTGCCGAGACCACGCTCATCAGTATCGGGACTGGAAGGGATCCTTATAACTTTAACCCGGCAACAACGCCTCGTTTGTGGGCATGGGATTGGATCGGAAGACTCCTGGGCGTGTTTTTGCAATCTGCCTATGACCAGCAGGTCAACCTGGTGGAGACCTACTTCAAGGCTCTCGATTTTCGGCGTTTTCAGATCAACTTGCGAGAATCGATCGAAATGGATGATGCCAGTCAGATCGACCGTCTGGTGGCCTACGGCGTCCGGCTGGGCCGGATGATCTTGAACGACCAGATCGACAAGTCTCAGGGAGTCACTCCCAAACGTCCCGAGCGATTCATGAACCTGTCGCAGTAACCTGCCCTTTTGAGGATCAAAGCATTGCCCTTTGTAGTCTCGCCAGATGCGCTTGAATCTACGTTCCACTTCCTTCAGAAAGCGAAATCATAATTATCCAGATGCAGTTCTTGTTGTAAGAATTTAATCTCTTTCTGCAAATTTGGATTTACTGATACTCCTCGAGATTGAGTAACCTTCATCATCTCATACTCTTTTTCACCGGCTGTATAAATTCGAGCTTGTCCCGGAGCCTTTTTTGAATTACGCAAGTCTCTTAAGATCTGGCCGGTAGTGGCCTTGAATTGTTGGAGACTGGTGAAACTTTCGATATTAATTGCCATGAAGAAATGACCGACACGGAAAGGCCGAGGGCTCCCATCTTCTTCGACACCGGTTAAAGCTTGTAAGAATGCACCGGTTTGCAAGGCTGAAGTAAAAATTTCCACCATCGTCCCAAGTCCGTACCCCTTGTATCCGGCGAGCAGTTCCCCGGCGCCACCCAGTGGCAAGAGTGATGCGGTTCCTTTCCCCAATGCATTTAAGGCTTTTTCTGAATCTGTCATTGCTTCACCCTTGTCATCCACGACCCAGCCTTCCGGCATGGTTTTTTCTGCGCGAACATAAACCTCGACCTTTCCTCTTTGGACGATGGGTGTTGCACCATCGTAAAGGAATGGAATCTCTTCGTCTGTCGGTGCGCCAAAGGCGATTGGATTGGTCCCCAACATGGGTTGCACACCAAAGGTGGGCGAGACGGCGGGTCGCGCATTTGTGAATGTCATGCCGATCATGTTTTGTTTGATGGCCATCAATGAATAATAACCCGCAATACCGAAGTGGGTTGAGTTTCTTACTGCAACGGATCCCATCCCATATTCTTTAGCTTTATCAATTGCCATCTGCATGGAGCGCTTTGCGATCACCATTCCCATGCCATGGTGACCATCAACTACTGCTGTAGTTGGACCATTCTTGACGATTTCGAATTCAGTCACAACCTTGTGTTGACCTGCTTTAATCCGGTCGTAGTAATATTTTAACCGTCCGATCCCGTGGGATTCGATCCCCCTTTTATCTGATTCGATGATGACATCTGTGCAAACTTCTGCATCCGCCGGTGGAACGCCGCACTTCAGCAGTACATCCCTAATAAAGCTTCGTAGAGTTTCTACCGGAATATAGCAAGATTCATTTGACATATTTCCTCCAGATGGGTTGTATCAAAAGGTGAAATCATATTTATTTTAATAGAACAACATTCATTGCCTTGGAAGCCAAGAGGTGTTCTGGCAATGTTACTAAGAGAGTTATTCTAACAGAAATACTTTAATCAGAGGTATTTTGCGTGGCACTGGAGCTGCTGGCGAGGAAGGGCCTGTGAGGTGGAGCACTTATTTCTGAACGGGATTGAGATAAAAACCTCGGAAGAACTATCCTCAGCGACCCCGGGCGAAGATCCAGGTTGATCCAAGCATCGTTTTATGTTTGTCAAACTAACCGCACACAATACTGTGCGGCTAATGTGATAATTATGACGATGGTGATCCTATGAAAACCGAAAAGCAAAATGGTAAGTTCGTTCTGATCTAAATTGAGAAAGAGATCGAAGGTAAAGCAATCACTTCGAATAACCCCGATTTTTTGTGGAGCCTCGAAAATGCCACGGACCTGCGATCAGTGAAGAAAGTCGTAAGACAGCCGATTTTTCTTCAAGTTTAAAATACGCGCTGGCTAGTCATGGTTCACTTGAAAGGATCAAATCATCCAGTCAATGTTTCTCTGTGCGGATATCCCAGGCACGCCTTGTGCTTTTAGCAAAGCGTACTTGGTGCTACCCATCCAGATGAGAGCATTTTTCGCCCGGTGAATTTTTGATAAATTAATTGACTTTGTTAATAAATTATGTTATGATGTATTAACATCATAACATCAATAGTTTCTAGCTTCCTAGATCATGGAAATCTTGTACCGGCAGTTCCCAGACTGAACGTCTGGTAATCTTAGGTTTGGATCATTTGAGAGGAGGAGCTATGAATCTGGTTCGTTCCATTAAAAGGGATTTCAACACCATGACCCTGGTGTTGATCCCGGTTGCCATCGCCATCAACGTGGTGATTGGCGAATTCGTCGTCTTGCTGAAACTGCCTGTGTACCTGGATTCGATCGGCACGGTGT
>JBEKEX010000222.1:0-3614 GCA_050013615.1 Anaerolineaceae bacterium | reverse complement strand
GGCAAACGAAGTCTGCGCCCAGGTAACCAAACCCTTCGATGTCAGTATCCCGATCGTGGTGGCCAGCGGCAGCTATACCATTTCCGCCAACGGTCAACCAGCTAGCAAGCTGGTTATGCCGTGAAATTGCAGTAGTTTGAATTTTATTGTTGAAAAACTGTCGTAACTTCTCATTTCCACCCCAAAAACGTTATTAATGACAAGACTGGCGACATTTCCAGCCTTTGACACCTGCTTTCCATGACGATATACTTAAACCATCCTTTACATTGGGAGATACGATTTGAAAAAAGCATTAATTACCGGCATCACCGGCCAGGACGGCTCTTACCTGGCAGAGTTGCTGTTGGCAAAAGGATACGAAGTCCACGGCTTGATCCGGCGGGCCAGCACATTCAACACGCGCCGCATCGACCACATCTACCACGATCCCCACAACAACGGGGAAAAAGTCCACATGTACCTGCATTACGGCGACGTTGCCAGCAGCGAGACCTTGCTGGAAGTGATCTATAACATCAAACCGGACGAGATCTACCACCTGGCAGCGCAGAGCCACGTGAGGGTCAGCTTTGACATGCCCGAATATACCGGCGACATCACCGGTCTGGGAACCACACGCATCCTGGAGACCATCCGCAAGAGTGGTATCACCACCCGTTTCTACCAGGCCTCTTCCAGCGAGATGTTCGGCTCTGCAAAACCGCCGCAGAATGAACTGACGCCCTTCGAACCCCGCAGCCCATACGCGGCCGCTAAAGTGTACGCTTATTGGGTGGCACGCAACTACCGCGAAGGATATAACCTCTTCGCCAGCAATGGCATCCTGTTCAATCATGAATCTCCGCGGCGCGGCGAAACGTTCGTTACCCACAAGATCACCCGCGCTCTGGCAGCCATCCTGGCAAAAAAGCAGCAATACTTATACTTGGGCAACCTGGACGCCAAACGCGATTGGGGCTATGCACCGGAATACGTCGAAGCCATGTGGTCTATCTTGCAACAGGAAAAACCCAACGATTACGTCATCGGTACGGGGGAAGCGCACACCGTGCGTGAATTCTTGCAGGAAGCTTTTACTTACGCAGGATTGAAATGGGAAGATTACGTCCGCATCGACCCACGTTACTTCCGGCCCACCGAGGTCGATTTCCTGCAAGCGGATGCCAGCCGCGCTGAAAAGGAGCTGGGCTGGAAGCCGCGCGTCAAGTTCCATGAATTGGTGCGCATCATGGTGGACGCTGATATGGAATTGGCCGGCCTCAAGGCGATTGGCGAAGGCCGCAAGATTTTGGAAGAAAAATTCGAAGACTGGCATCGCTGGGAGAGCCAGGTGGTCAGCATGGACCGGTAGCAGAAGATTTTTAAAACTAAAAGTCCTGGACGGCTGGTCGTTCCAGGACTTTTATTTTACTTAAGGCTGGTCGTATGGCTTTTTGCCCAGAAAGCCGATAATACTTTCTCCACCAGCACAACCGCCATCGTAATCCCCGCAATCAAGAATAGATTATGCAGTATGTCATTCAGCCCGATCAAGAATCTATTCCCCAGGCCAAAACTATCGCCGGTCAAGTCTTCCAAAGGCTGCCGGGCAGGCACAAACGATGTACTTCCTCCACGTGCATTTCCTCCCGAACCCAATCGGCTGAAAGTTTCATCGCTACCAACCCCCCGTCCACCCAAATTGGATACCGCGCCTAAAAGTTGTACATTAATGGTCCCATTTTGCACCAGGAGATAGAGCCCACCAGAAAGAAGACCTGCTATCAGTAAAATCACCAAAAGGCCAATGATCATCTTGGACATTTCAAATCCCATCCTGTTCGGACGTTTGTTTGTGGTCACCCTTCACTGTGACACCAGAGGGTTCAAGCTTGTGACGCCCGAAAAATCGCCAGATTGGGGTAAAGACAAAGCGCCATATCGTATTCGCAACCCATCGCCAATGCAAGGCGAAATGCAATCCCACTAACAAAAGGGTTAAATCCGCCGAAAGTGTATGGAGCGCCCTCCAAATCTGGGCGTGGCGGGTCTGGAAACCCAAAAATGGCATCACCGTTTCCGAGATCATCAAACCGCTAAAGACCACCACCGTGAAAACGACAAACAACAAGGCGTTGATCACATAATTGATCCGCGAAGAATGGGAAAGTCTTTTGAAGAAGCGTGCCGTAACCGAGGTGACCCATTTCCAATGCAGCAGAATGTGAACGATTAAAACGCCCGCCAAGGCCAGGCTGAGCCATTCGTGGATCGCAAGCCCGGTCATCAAGGGTTCGAAAACGATCAAGAAAGCTGCCAGGGCTATAGTATCAACAATAAGGTGTATCTTGGATGACATGGATCAATTAACTCCTGAGAAGTAGGTCTATGCCAGTATAGTGGATGGTTCTTTAGAATCTATTTAGAAGCCATGAACGATTTGTTTAGGTTTGGAGTCTAATTTGGGGCGATTAAACAAACGGATGGAACAAACTTCCACCCGTTTTCGCTCCTATTGAGTTGTATATTCATCCAAAGCAAGCTAATGCCAGGACACTATTTCCGTCATTGAAGAAGTTTGGCTGTTAGCGAGATGGGCACGGCCGCCAGCGCTTTGGACACCGGGCAATTCTTCTTGGCGACCTGGGCCAGCTCCAGGAACTTTTCTTCCGTAACGCCCGGCACCTTTCCTTCCAGCGCCAGTTGAATTTCGCTGATTTCGAAACCGCCCGCCGTTTGTTTCACGACAACGGTGGCTGTTGTCTTTAATTCGGTGGGAATATGTCCGGCTCCGCTCAATTGAGAGCTGAGAGCCATGGTGAAGCAGCCAGCGTGAGCAGCGGCAATCAATTCCTCGGGATTGGTGCCCATTTTCCCATCCACGCTCTCGAAGCGGGCTGCAAACGAATAAGGGGTCTGATCCAGAACCTTGCTGGTGGATGTTAATAATCCCTGGCCTTCTCTACTGGAACCATGCCAAACAGCTTGTGAACTACGTTTTAAGTCCATTTTTTCCTCTATTTCTCTTTACAGTGGATTATTTTCGATATTTGAACCTGCAAAATAATCTTAGCACAGTCTCATCAGTAGTTTCAACTCCCACGCTTTCCACATTAGACAAAAATTCTTGCTCGATGTGTCATTTGTCCGAATATCCAGATGATTGCTATCTGATGATTTGACAAAATAGAATTTATGTTCTATAATGATAAAGTATCACTATGGAGGTTATCATATGAACCTAACCCGATGGGCAATACTCCCCGGCGTGCTCTTCAGCAGCTTCATCCTGGTCGTCCTTACCGGCTTGATCTCTCAACCGGCCCTGAGCACCGCTGCGGCCAATGATGTTCCTGCCTCATTATCGCAGCCGGCCGGTGACTGTACGATCAAGCCGAGTTATCCGGCCCCCGTGCGCCAATGGTGTTCCCTAATCGAGCGCCATGCCGCAAAGCAGAACCTCGACCCCAACCTGGTGGCCGCGGTCATCCTGGAAGAGAGCGGCGGCGATGCCCAGGCCTATTCCAAAAGCGGCGCTGTGGGGCTGATGCAGGTCATGCCCAATGACGGCATTGCAGCCGGTTTCGTCTGCGGGGATCATCCCTGTTTCGCCAGCCGCCCCAGCACCTCCG
>JBEKEX010000221.1:0-3813 GCA_050013615.1 Anaerolineaceae bacterium | reverse complement strand
GGCAAATTCATCACCCAATTCGGCTCTTCCGGGGTCGATGTCGGGCAATTCGACGAGCCGGTGGGCATTGCGCTGGGGAGCGATGGCAAAGTCTACGTCGACGATACCTGGAACCAGCGTATCCAGGTCTTTGCCCCCGACCAGGCCGGCACGACCTATTCACCGGTAACGAGTTGGGACGTCTCAGCCTGGTACGGCAATTCGACCGAGAACAAGCCGTTCCTGGCCGTGGATAGCAAAGGCGATGTCTTCACCACCGACCCTGAAAATTACCGCGTGCTCGAATTTGGCCCGGATGGAACCTTTATCCAGGGCTGGGGAAATTACAGCCAGGGTACGGATGGCTTTGGCCTGGCTTCCGGCATCGCCATCGACACCGCGGGCCATATCTGGGTCAGCGATGGCGTAAACAACGACCTACTAAGGTTTACATTGCCGGTCAAGTAAACTATTCGAAAATTGCGTTTGGTTATAGGCAGATACACATTCAAAAAGTGTCTGCCTTATTTGTTTAATTACCGCCACCGATTCGGTCATGAAAGAAGTGCTCGATCCATCCAGGGGTGAACTTTAAGAAATATTCGGGATTTGAGCAGGCTTCACATGCATTCAAGGTATCTTGCCAGAAATTGAAGTATACAGTATAGTCCTTCTGACCAAACCAAAATTTCTACTTTATAGGGACCAATTTCATATGCCGACCGCAGAAAAGTCCACTTCTTTGCTCGATCAGCCCATTTCACGCTTTTTACCAAAGTTCAACATCGAGACGCTGCTGGTGGTCTTCATCATTCTCATGGCAGTGGTCAGCCGTTTTTATGATTTGGGTGACCGTACTATGGCGTTCGATGAGGTCAACCACGTCGTGCCCTCCTACAGCCTGTACCAGGGGAACGGCTACCAGCATGACCCGCTCACACACGGGCCTTTTCAATTCCACATCATTGCGCTAGCGTTCTTCCTGATCGGTGACAACGATTTCAGCGCCCGGACTCCTGTGGCCCTGTTCAGCATAGCAGCCATTATCTTTGTGTTGTTTGCTTACCGGCGCTACCTGGGACGAACCGGAGCGCTGGTCGCCGGTTTTTTGTTTCTGATCTCGCCCTACATGCTCTTCTACGGCCGCTACGCCCGTAACGAAGGTTTCATCGAACTATATGCAATTGTCATGCTCTATGCGTTGCTACATTATCTCGAAAAGGGAGACAAGTTTTCTCTATATTTGCTGGTCGCCTCAGTTTTGCTGCACTTCATCGATAAGGAAACTTCTTTCATCTACTCTGCATTGCTGCTGTTATTCCTGGGATCGCTGGTATTCATTGAATTGCCCAAAGCCCATTGGAGTGATTACCGGCATCGCAACGGTTTCCTGACCAGCGTGCTTATGGCGGTGATCTCATTCGCCGCTTTCGGTTTGTTGTCGCACTTCATCAGCAAAGCAACGGCCAATGGGCAACCGGTTACCTCGAGCTTCTACCTGAACATATCGTTGAGCGTCTTCTCGATCTCGCCTGCGCAGATCATTATGATCCTCTTGTTCATTGCTTTTCTGATCGGCCTGGTCTTCTCAGCGCGCTTCATCACCACCGGCATCGACAATGAGAATCCTATGTTGCGCCGCACCCTGGACATGCTGCTTCTGATCGGCAGCCTGGTACTGCCGCAATTGGCAGCCTTCCCCATCAACTTGGCGGGCTGGAACTCGCTCAACTATGACACCGGCATGGTGCCCATCGGAATTTTCCTGGCGTTGTGCTCATTAGCTTCAGTAGGGATCGGTCTTTCGTGGAACCCCACGCTTTGGCTGGGAAATGCGGCCATGTTTTACAGCGTCTTTGTCATTTTTTACACAACGTTCTTTACCAATGGGCGTGGCTTCTTCACCGGCATCATCGGCTCGCTGGGCTACTGGCTTTCCCAGCAAGGCGTGCAACGCGGCTCACAACCATTCTATTATTACGTTCTTACTCAATTACCGGTCTATGAGTTCCTTGCCATCTTAGGATTGATCCTTGGAATTTATTTTGCCGTTCGCTACCGCTTATTCTCGCAATGGGGCAGCATTGCCCCAGCCGACCAACGCCCTGCTCTACTGGCAAGCCAGCAGTCTCCCGATTCTGCGACGATATCATCAACATCAACACAGCCGCAGGAAAAACCCGATGCCAAAGTTGCCTCCCCGGTTATCACATTAAGGGTGCCGGTTCTTGGTTTGCTGCTATTTTGGTTCATTGCTACGCTAATTGCCTTTAGCATTGCCGGGGAAAAAATGCCCTGGTTGACCGTCAACATCGCCCTGCCGATGCTCTTGGCTGCCGGTTGGGGGTTGGGCTTCCTGGTGGATAGCACTCCCTGGAAGGCATTGTTACATCATCGGGAGATCATCGCCGTCCTCCTGGTGCCCGTGTTCCTGGCTGCGCTGGCCAGCGCCATTGGCAGTCTGTTGGGCAACAACCCGCCCTTCCAAGGCAACACCTTGGATCAATTGAGCGCCACCAGCACTTTCCTGTTCGCAGCAGTGACTGCGCTTATTTCGGGTGGTGCCATTTTCTATCTTATCAAGCAAACGCCAAATGGGTTGATCGTGCGTTTGTTCACCGCCGTTTTATTCGTTTTCTTGGCCGTGCTCACCATCCGGACGTCTTACCGTGCCAACTATGTCCTCGATGCGACCGGTATGGAATATCTGGTCTACGCTCACGCCACCCAGGGACCCAAAGAGATCCTCTCCCAAGTGGAAGAGATCTCGCAGCGCACCACGGGCGGGAAAGACATCGTCGTTGCCTACGATAACGATGGACTGTACCCCTTTTGGTGGTACTTCCGCGATTATCCCAACCATCGTTGGTTTGGCGACAATCCCAGCAGCGACCTGCGGGACGTGCCGTTGATCATCGCCAGTGATGCCAACTGGTCCAAATTGGATTCTATTCTGCGGGATAACTACGTCTATTATGAATACATTCGCCTGGTCTGGCCGAATCAGGATTACTTCAACCTGACATGGGACCGCGTCTGGTACGTCATCACCAATCCGGGCATGCGCCAGGCTCTTTGGGATATCTGGTTCAACCGTGATTACACGTTGTATGGCAAGCTCACCAACGATGCAAACCTGACTCAAGCCAATTGGCAGCCCAGTGATAAGTTGCGTCTGTATATCCGAAAGGATATCGTCTCGCAAATTTGGAACTATGGCATCCTGCCCGCCACTGCACCCGTGACCACCACCGATCCGTATGCCTCCAAGATGACCACGTTGCTGCCCGACCAGGTGATCTCACCGGCGCAGGGCAGCCCTGAAGTGATGTCGGCGCCGCGCAGCATGGCTTTTGCCAAGGACGGGAGCATCTACGTGGCCGATTCCCGGAATAACCGCATCGTGCACTTTAGCGCAGATGGCAAGTTGTTGAATATCATCGGCAGCGGTCAAAGCTCAGCCGAAAACGGTTCCTTCAATGAACCGTGGGGCGTTGCCGTTGGGCCGGATGGCTCGATCTATGTGGCCGACACCTGGAATAACCGTATCCAGAAGTTCAGCGCCGATGGCACTTTCATCGCCACCTGGGGCCAGGCAGGACTTGCAGATACACCCTTTGCACTCTATGGGCCACGCGGCATTGCTGTGGACCAGAATGGACACGTCTTTATCACCGATACCGGCAACAAGCGCGTGGTGGTTTACGATTCTGACGGCAAATTCATCACCCAATTCGGCTCTTCCGGGGTCGATGTCGGGCAATTCGACGAGCCGGTGGGCATTGCGCTGGGGAGCGATGGCAAAGTCTACGTCGACGATACCTGGAACCAGCG
>JBEKEX010000220.1:0-5629 GCA_050013615.1 Anaerolineaceae bacterium | reverse complement strand
AAGACTGGCTATATCTCCGATCTATTAAGCTGCGTTATGGCCGGTGCACCGCGTCAGGGCATTTGGGTCACCCTCCAGGCCCACGTCAACATCGTCGCCGTGGCCGCCCTGCTCGATTTATGCGCTATCATCGTCACCGAAGGCGCACAGCCCGATCAGGCGACCATCGACAAGGCTAACGAAGAAAATATTACGATCCTTTCCACGTCGCAGCCAAGTTTTTATGTGGTCGGCAAGCTGTGGGAAATGGGTCTGCGGGAAAAATAATCTTCTGCACTCAATTACTACTTGAACTCAAATAATGATTTACGAACGATAAAAGCAGATCTCCACGTGCACACGGTGCTTTCACCATGTGCGGATGTAGAAATGATTCCGCCATTAATCGTCCAGGCAGCACTTGAGCAGGGTATCGGCCTGATCGCCATTACTGATCACAATGCCACAGCCAATTTCAAAGCTGTGAAAAAAGCAGCCGACGGCACAGACCTGGCAGTCCTCCCCGGCATGGAACTCCAAACTCGAGAGGAAGTACACGTCCTTTGCTTGTTCGATGACGAAGCCCAATTGGAGGAATGGCAAAAGTTGGTCGATCCGACGCTGCCTACTATCGAAAATGATCCCGAACACTTTGGTGAACAATTTGTAGTCGACGAAACCGGTGAATTCATCCGGAGAGAAATGCAACTTTTATTGACCTCTTCAAGTTTTACAATGAACGAGGCTTGGAATCGGATTAATGCACTGGGAGGATTGATGATTCCGGCACACGTTAATCGCACTGCTTTTGGCGTGATTGCCAACCTCGGCTTTATTCCCACTGACATCCACATCGAAGCGTTGGAGATCTCACGTCATATCCAACCTGCACAGGCAAGAAAAACTTTTCCCCAAATAGATGGCTATCCTTTGATCCAAAGCGGCGACGTCCACCGTCTTGATGAATTTCTAGGCACAACCATCCTTGAAATCACTGTACCCACAATCAATGAATTACGGATGGCATTTGCCAACCAAGATGGCCGGGCGTGCCAAATTGTTCACGGATAGACTGATAGCCAATAAAGTGGTTTTTGGGCTGTTGACAACCTGCTGTACTATAAGTGACATTTGGTAATTGACCATTTTTATAGGCGGGGGGTAAACTCAACGTGATTAAGACCTGTTAAGTTTACTATTTTCGTCCGATTTATTATTGGAGAACTATGCTAACTACGCCCATTAAAATCGCTCCAAACGACCCTGTGGTCGTACCCGAAAAGCGAAAAATCATCGACTCTATCCTTGAAGAGAACAAGGATCGGCTTGGCGCAACTATGGTCATCCTAAATGAATTGCAGAGCCGGATCGGATTCATTTCCCCTGCGATGCAAGAATACGTGTCCAACAAACTGCACGTCCCCGTCAGCAAAATCCATGGCGTCATTACATTCTATTCATTTTTCACCACTCAGCCCCGCGGGAAACACACCATCAAATTCTGCCTGGGGACCGCTTGCTACGTGGGTGGCTCGCCCCAACTTCTCGAAAAAGCCCGACAGGCCCTACACATCGAGCCTGGACAAACCACTGAAGATGGAAATATCACAATAGAGATTTGCCGCTGTGTCGGCGCATGCAGCCAGGCGCCGGTGATAGTGGTCGACGAAGCAGTTCAAGGACGTATGAAACCCAGCAAGATCCCACAGATTATTCGTGGGTTTCAGGATGAAAAGGTGACTGCTTGAGAGAACTAGCCCTGCATCTCCTGGATATAGCGGAAAACAGTGTCGCCGCGAAAGCAAAGAACATCACGATCACTGTAAAAGAAGACATTGTTCACGACCGTTTGTTCATGAGTGTAGAAGACGATGGCACAGGCATGGATGCAGAAATGGTAGCCAAGATCACAGACCCATTTGTCACCAGCCGAAAGACAAGGAAAGTTGGCTTGGGGATTCCCCTGTTAAAAGAGGCTGCCGAAGCATGCAATGGCTATCTCAAAATCGAATCGACGCTTGGAAAGGGTACCTTGCTTTGTGTCGAATTTCAACGCAGCCACATCGACCGCATGCCGTTGGGAGATTTAGCATGCACCCTTTATGGCTTGGTCGTAGCTTATCCCGACATTCACTTTAAATTCGATTACAAGGTTGATAAGGAAGAATTCAATTTTGACGATGCGCCCATCAAAACCGAACTGAAGGATGTGCCACTGACCGACCCATTAGTACTGTCATTCCTAAGAGAGCTTCTGGAAAGCGGGGTTGCGAATATCAGCCCTGCCCCAGCCAAAGTTCTTGGATAGTTTGACCGAATATCGCTTATCAAATTAGGAGATTGAAAATGACAACCATTAAAAGCCTTGAAGACTTGAAACGTGTCCGTGAAGAAGCGATCGAAAAGCGGAAGATGAAAACTGAAGCCGGAAAAGCTCATGTAACCGTCGCCATGGGCACTTGCGGAATTGCTGCCGGCGCACGCGACACCATGAAAGCTATTTTGGACATGATCGAGCAGGATAAACTGGAAGATATTACCGTAACCCAAACCGGCTGCATCGGCCTGTGTGAAAGAGAACCAATCGTGATGGTCGAAGTCGGTGACAAGCCCAAAGTGACCTACGGCAAAGTCACTCCAGAGGTCGCCCGGCAAATCATGAAAGAACACGTTATCAACGGAAAACCCGTGGAAAATCACGTCATTCCGATGTAATCATTACTGTCGCAGGCTGTGTTTTGCGATTAACGATAGGATAAGATCGTAATGAAATATTATCGTTCTCATGTATTATTTTGTGTCGACCCGGAGTGTCTCGAAAAAGGTGCCCATCAGGTCTTGGACGCGTTTCAGGACGAACTGGTCTCTGAAGGATTGATCGATGAAGTCCAGGTCCTGGAGACTTCCCGTATTGGCGATTGTGCTAACGGCCCTGAAATGATGGTATACCCAGAAGGTGTGCATTATTCCAACCTTACAGTTGATGACGTCCCCTATTTAGTAAATGAGCATTTTCTAAAAGGCCGCGTTGTCAAGAAATTCCTCGCCGCAGAAGAAAAAAGCATCGATGAGGAGCTTTCTGCTCCTACGACAAAGGAAGTTCGCGTCGTCTTGCGCAACTGCGGCAAGATCGACCCCGAAAACATCGAGGATTACCTCGCCGAAGACGGTTATATGGCACTGGCAAAAGTGTTGACGGAATGCACGCCAGAGCAAGTCATTGACGTTGTGTCACGCTCGGGGTTGCGCGGCCGTGGGGGCGCTGGTTTTCCGACCGGCAAAAAGTGGTCATTGGCACGCGCCGTAAACGATTCACCCAAGTATTTGACATGCAACGCAGATGAAGGCGACCCAGGTGCTTTTATGAATCGCCGGGTGCTTGAAGGTGATCCGCATTCTGTCTTGGAAGGGATGATCATTGCAGCCTACGCCATCGGTGCCAGCATGGGATACATCTATTGCCGCGCCGAGTACCCAATTGCGGTCAAAACTTTAAATATTGCCATCCAGCAATGCCGGCAAATGGGTTTATTGGGCAAGAATATTCTTGGGAAGGGTTTTGACTTCGATCTGGAAGTCAGAAAAGGCGCGGGCGCCTTTGTCTGCGGTGAAGAAACCGCTCTCATTGCTTCGATTGAAGGAAAACGTGGCGAACCACGACCCCGACCACCCTTTCCGGCTGTCAAAGGGTTATGGAATAAACCTACCAACAATAACAACGTTGAAACCTACGCTAATGTACCCCAAATCGTTCTACGTGCCTACGGGAAATCATATACGATGTCGGCGGCGGCATCAAAGATGACAAGGCTTTCAAAGCCGTTCAAACCGGCGGCCCGCTGGGGGGCTGTTTGCCTGCCGAAGACCTGGATTTACAAGTCGACTATGAAAGCTTGAGTGCAGCCGGTTCCATGATGGGATCGGGCGGTCTGGTCGTCATGGATGAAGATACCTGCATGGTGGATATCGCCAGATTCTTCATGGAGTTCATCCAAGACGAATCCTGCGGTAAGTGCGTCCCGTGCCGCGTGGGTACACGTCGTTTGTTGGAAATCCTCACCCGTATCTGCGATGGCAAGGGCCAGGATGGAGATATCGAAACGCTGCAGCAACTATGTGACGAAATTAAAACGACGAGTCTTTGCGGCCTGGGTCAAGGTGCACCTACTCCAGTTGTGAGCACGCTCAATCACTTCATGGATGAATACAAGGCCCATATTTATGAGAAACGGTGCCCGGCAAAAGTATGCCGCGCCCTCATCAAGTATGAGATCATGGCCGATGCCTGCACAGGCTGCACCGTTTGTGCACGCAACTGCCCGGTGAACGCCATTACCGGTGAACGCCGCCAAACTCATGTGATCAACCCGGATATTTGTATCCGTTGTGGTATCTGCAAGCAGGTCTGCAACTTTAATGCGGTTGCTATCAAAGACAGGGCTGGGTGACCCCAAGATTTATCCTCACCCTCGATTCGCACCATAGACAGCATAGCGATAGGAGGAGCAAGGATGACTATTGAAACCAAAGTAGGTAAGGATGCGATGAAGGTTGTAGAAGAAGCAATCGAACGTTATGGGACAGAACGTGCTGAATTGATCCCGATATTAAGCTACGTTAATCGGGAAGTAGGCTATTTGCCTGCATCCGCATTGGAAGAGATCAGCAGCAAGCTACATGTGCCCCAAAGCCAGCTCCTTTCGGTTGCCAGTTTTTATCAGATGCTCTCCACCAAAGTACGCGGCCGGCACGTCATTAAGTTTTGCGAGAGTGCCCCGTGTCACGTGGTTGGCGGCCGGCAAGTTTGGCAAGCGCTGCAAAATGAGCTTCAACTGAAATCGGGTGATACAACGGAAGATGGCATGTGGACCCTGGTGACCACTAGTTGTCTGGGTGTTTGCGCCGTGGGTCCGGTCATCATCGTTGATGATGATATTTACGGCAATATACAACCCGATCAAGTGCATCAAATTCTTGCTCGTTACCAGTAAAAGGAGCTGACGATGAAAGCAGTTCGCTCAATGGTACTTATCTCTAATGACCCGCAAAGCATGGCGAAAGGCGCGCAAGAAGTCTTCACACAAATGCAACGCGAGCTGAAATCATTCGATTTGGACAAAGAAGTCTCTTTGTCCATGGTTGGCGATGTCGGACGTCACGATGCCGTCCCAATGGTCATTGTCTATCCGGAAGCGGTCATCTACGGGCCGGTGAAACCTGAGGACGTCCATTTTTTGGTCGAAGAGCATCTTTACAAAGGACGCATCGCTGCTGGCCTCCAGGCCCCTGCCTATGAAATGAGTGGGCGCATTGCCTGGCTGTCTGCCCGCAAGGGCACCCTGCCTGCAGAACAGCGCGTTGTTCTGGAGCGTGCCGGAATTATCGATCCCACCAATATCGAAGATTATATTGTTCATGATGGTTACCAGGCCTTGGGAAAGGCTCTGAGTGAAATGAAACCGGCAGACGTGATGGCCGAGCTAGACAAATCCGGCTTGCGCGGCCGCGGTGGCGCCGGCTTCCCGACCGGCCAGAAATGGAAATTCGTTGCTAAAACGCCAGGTGCAATCAAATATGTGATTTGCAATGCAGACGAAAGCGAACCTGGCACGTTTAAAGATCGACTCATTTTGGAAGGCGACCCGCATTC
>JBEKEX010000219.1:0-3855 GCA_050013615.1 Anaerolineaceae bacterium | reverse complement strand
GCAAAGCCGGCAGCTTCGAGTGAAAGCGCAGCATAGACCGAATAAGCATCCCACAGCTCGAAGAAGTCGACATCTTTAGGCAGGATGCCCGCCTGGCGGCTGGCTTCTTCGACGGAGAGGTGCGCGGCAGTAAATGCCAGAGGGTCGGGACGGTCGTGCAGCGCCAGGGCATCCACCATCACACTGGAGCCGGTCACCTTGACCACCGGGTGGGGAAAATTGGCGGGGATGCAATCCGAGCAGGCCAGCAAGAGCGCTGCAGCGCCATCAGCATAGGGAGCGATATCGTACAGGTTCAACGGCTCCATCACCACTTCGGACTTGGCGTAAGCCTCGCGATCGATGGCTTTATGGAAATAAGCGTTGGGGTTGCTGACAGCGTTGCGCTGCGCAACTGTTGCAAAACCGGCGAAGGCCTGGCGGGGTGCGTTGGTCTCATAGAGGTAACGCTGCATCAACAGGGCAGCTTGCGCAGCAGGGGTGAGACCCTGCATGCCTTCATAATCGCTATCCAGGATGTTGGCGACGGCGGATTCCAATTCGGGGCCGACCATATCGGTATATTTTTCCACGCCGACGACCAGGGCGGTATCCACAAAGCCGCTGGCGATTGCCAGATAGCCCAGGCGGAAGGCACCGGCGGCGGAAGCTTCAGCCGCTTCAACCGAAAATGCCTCGATGCCGCCCAAGGCAGTGTCATCGACCAATAATGCGCCCAGGTTGGCCTGGTGCGAAACGGTGGAGGCCAGCACGTTGCCGACATACAGTGCCTGCGGTTGGAGGCCTGCGGCATCCCTGCGGGCGGCCTGGATGGCACGCGCCGCCAGGGTGCGCAATGATAGCTCCCAGTGTTCGCCGACCGGCACCTGGCCGATCCCTGCAATGACAACATCTGCCATGATGACTCCGAAATTTTTACTTCATCGCCAGCTTGTGGCGCATGCGGGTGTAAATGGCGTAATCGACCGGCGTGCGGCGATTGATATAATCCTGCGTCTTGGGTGCCAAGTCGCGGCGTTCCGGCAGCTTGTCGGTCACCAACAGGTCGAAGGCGTCCGAACCGGCGCCGGAACCATAGCTGACCACGAGGATGCGGTCGCCGGGCTGGGCAATATCCAGCGTGGCGGCCAAGCCGATCAGGGATGAACCGGCATAGGTGTTGCCGATGACTGGCGCGAGCAGGCCGGGCTTGATCTGCTCAGGGGAAAAACCGAGCATACCGGCCACGCGCTGTGGGAACTTGGGGTTGGGCTGGTGGAAGACGGCGAATTTGTAGTCCTTGGCGCTGGTGCCGCTGGCGGCCATCAACCCCTGGGCCGCGCCGGTGACGTGCTTGAAATAAGCCGGTTCGCCGGTGAAGCGCTGTCCGTGCTCGGGATACTTTTGGTACTCGCGGCGCCAGAAATCGGGCGTGTCAGTAACATAAGAATAAGTGGCTATCAACTCTGCTAAGGCATTCTCGGCAGGGCCGATGATGTAAGCCGCGCCGCCGGATGCGGCGGTGTATTCCAGGGCGTCACCGGGCTTACCCTGGGCGGTATCCATGCCGATGGCCAGGGCATATTCGGCCATGCCGGAGCCCACCAAGCCAAAGGACATGACCATGGCCTCGCTGCCGGCCTTGCAAGCGAACTCCAGATCGGCGGCTTGCAAATGGGGCGTGGCGCCGATGGCTTCGGCCACGACGGTGCCGCTGGGCTTTACGGCGTAAGGATGCGATTCGGAGCCGACCCACACGGCGCGCAACTCATGGGCGGGAATGCCGGCGCGTGCCAGGGCGTTGCGGGCAGCCTCGATGGACATGGTGATCACGTCCTCGTCGAGGCCGGCGACGGATTTCTCTTTGACCGGGCCGCTGCCTTTGCCGCCCACCCACACCCGGCTGACCTCACTTCCAGACAGGCGATAGCGCGGCACGTAAGCGCCGTAACCAATGAGGCCCACCTTGCGGTTAGGCTTCAATAAGATCGAAGGTTTATCGTTGACTTGATTGCTTTCGTCCATTCGATGGTTCCTTATGACGAACTTCTTGCGCTCCATGGAGCGCCTATAATTTTATCGCTTATTCCAACCCTGCAAAATTTCGATAGCACGGTCGACGCGCACGTTCTGCTCCTGCACAAGCTGTTGTGCAAGAGAAGTGACCTGGTCATCCTGGGCGCCGGCGGCGATGGCCACCTGGCGGGCATGCAGACTCATGTGGCCGCGCTGGATGCCTTCAGTGGCGAGGGCGCGCAGGGCAGCCAGGTTTTGGGCCAGCCCCACGGAGGCGATGATCTCCGCCAGTTCGGCAGCCGTTTGAACGCCCATCAGTTTCAACGCAGCGCGAGCCGTTGGATGGACCTTGGTGGCCCCGCCCACAATGCCGACCGCCATGGGCAGTTCGAGCGAACCCACCAGATCGCCGTGTTCGTTCCTGCCCCAAGTGCTGAGGCTGGTGTAACGCCCGGAACGGGCGGCGTAGGCATGGGCACCGGCTTCAATGGCACGCCAATCGTTGGCGGTGGCCAGCACCACGGCGTCCACACCGTTCATGATGCCCTTGTTGTGGGTGGCGGCGCGGTAGGGATCGGCGACGGCAAAGGCCCAGGCGGCAATGATGTCCTCGCGCACTTGCTCGGCGGGGAAGTCATCGAAGGCGAGTTGCTTGAGCGGGATGGTGCAGGAAGCACGCGCCAGCCGCCGGTCGGCCAGGTTGGAGAGGATGCGCAGGAGCACGCGGCCGCCGGTGAGCGCTTCGACGCGCGGGGCCAGCTTTTCAACGGCAGTATTGACGGCATTGGCGCCCATGGCATCACGCACATCGTAAATCAAGTGCAGGACGATGAAAGCGCCGATGGGGGAATCAGTGATGACGCGCACCTGCAGCTCGCGCGGGCCGCCGCCCAGCTTGGCCAGCACAGGATCGATGGTGGCAGCCTCGGCCAGCAATTCTGCCTTATGGGCTTCCAGGAGCTTGACGGCTGCCGGGATATCTTTGACGTATAAAAGCTGCATCTGTCCGATCATCTCAGGGGCATCGGCCGAAGCCGTGAATCCACCGCCCGCTTTGGCGAGTTTGGCCATGAAGGAAGCGCCCGCCACTACGGAAGGTTCCTCGATCACCATCGGCACCAATACCTCGCGCCCGTTGATGACAAAATTCTGGGCAATACCCAGAGGCAGACTGTAAGTGCCGATCACATTCTCAATCATGTGGTCAGCCTGTTCAGGGGAAATGGGAACTCCAGACAGGGTCTTGACGTCTTCTTCAGATAGGGCAACTTGATGCGAAATTTCCTCAAGGCGCTCTGAAACTGATAATTCATAGAACTTGCGTGACATAGGAGCAATCTTAACTTTGAGCCACTTCCAAAAACTATCAAGAATCAATACGGGATTTCCAACTTTTATTAATGACTCTTACTGTATTCTGTTGGCAAATTCATCAGTTGCAAAGTGCCAGTGTCAGGAATTTGCGATATAATTTTCGTTCGACGTGGGACTAGTCATGATTGGAATCCGTTATCTATAACAAGTTTGGATTGAATAGGAAATGAGTTGTCGTAATGTCATCTTTTACTGAAAGTGATTTCGATAGGCGAAATTCATCAAGAAGAATCGTTTTACCACACCTGATACCAGCCTCAATTGCTTTGTTTGCACTCGTCCTGGCAATGGTGATCGGGAATAGTTACGCGAATTCGCTGGAAGATGAATATGTCCACACTATAGCTCCTTTGTGGTTGCATCAAACCGTTTTTGGCTCGGTCACGCAAGAGGCTGCTCTGCGCCAATCTGATCTATTGCCTGTCTTGGGAAGTTCAGAGATGTCGCTGGGGGCCTATGAATATCGCTCTTTCGATTTCTTTTCAA
>JBEKEX010000218.1:0-3901 GCA_050013615.1 Anaerolineaceae bacterium | reverse complement strand
GTGGTGGTCTTGCCATCCGTGCCGGTCACGCCGATCACGGTCAGCTTGCGCGCCGGATTCCCGTAGAACGCGGCACACAAATGCGCCAACGCCGGGCGCGTATCTTCCACGCAAATGTAGGGTATCGAAACCTTTTCCAACGTTTGCATCCCAACCGCAGCAATGGCGCCCTTTTCGGCCGCATCCTGGATAAAGCGATGGCCGTCCACGCTCACCCCTTTCAAGGCTACAAAAACATCTCCCGGTTGCACCTGGCGCGAGTCAAACACAATTGCGTGCACCGGAACATGCGGCAGAGCCTCATTCACTTGGAATGCCATCGGAAAATGCTCGAACAAGTCGAACAACGTCAGAGTCATAGAAAGATTATAAACCTCATCTGTGATGTGGCTTCAACGTCTGCTTCTTCTGCAATTTCTTCTTTCGCCTGGGGAATAATGCATACGCTGCCAGCCCAATGGCCAGCAACCCGCCTCCCCCTGCCAAGAGATAAACCATCCCCACCGCCATTCCCATCAGGTCTTTGCTCTCGCTGGTGATGGGCAGCGCAAACAAGGTTAGGTTTTCTGCAGTGCCCCCTCCCTTGGGAACCAGGCTTATATAGATCCACAGCGTGCCGCTCACGACTCCATCCTGATTGGGAGACAGCTGCCACTCGAACTGCACCGACTTGCCTTCGCCCAAAGGTTCACTTATTTGGTCGTTCGGTTGCACCGTCATCCCCACCAACTCCAGCCGGGTATCGATCACCGGGCTATATTGCTGGTACAGCTTAGCGAGGTTGGAAGATAGCGCTGAACCATCGGCGCTTTTAGGCTCGATCTGTAAATCGACTTTCCCAAAAGCTCCAAGATAGATACTCTGCGGTGAGGTCAAAGTGATCGTGTAATCTTGCAGGGAAAAACTCGTCCCTGCGGAAGTTTGGATGGTGGTCGGAAAAGTATGCGTAAATTGCGTCGTTGCTTGCGGCAAGTTCACCAGAATCACCAGCAACAGGGAGACCATCGCTATCCCTGCTGCCAGATACAATAAAGGCCGTTTGGATGTCATGGCGCAATTATAACAAATCACGCCAGGTTGGCATTAGCATTTGCCCTTCAGCCGATGAAGACCTCCACGTGTTCACCATCTTCATCATCAACCTGGATATGGATGGGATTCTCTTTGTTCACGTAGCCGTCCAGCCCTTCTAACATTTCATCAATGCCGCGGTCACGAACATCCATCGGCATAACCCAATTGAAGCGCCGCAGCAGCCAGGCAGCGGAATGGATGGGGATGGGAAAACTCAGTGCGATCACAGTCGGCTTTTCACCCGGGCGTTGATGCACCCTGACATGCAACCATCGGGCGTTGCGACCACGGATCGACAAGACCATACCGAACAAGGAAAAGAAGAACAAGGTCAACGATAGCCAAAATCCCCAGCCCAACCCTTGTGCCATATAACCCAAATACATCCAGTAAGCGCTGAAGGCGACCAAGAGAGTGAAAATTCCGAATGGGATCAACCACCATTCTTTCCAGGCGGGAAGGTTCAGCTCGGAGACGGGTTTCTTAGGTTGAATAACAGAAGCGACGGCATTATAACCACTTGCAGCATCTTCCTCGGGCTCCTTCCCCAGTTCAGCCAGACGGACGGAGGCTTCCTCCAGCGATAACTCATGCCGGGCCACTGCTTCCAAAATCGTTCTGCGCATATCTTGAATCGACATAGCTATTTGCCTTTCTTATTCAAAATGGCCGAATTAAGGTTCCAAAGCCTGGAAAAGCTTATCCGCTTCTTCGATCGTGATCTTCTTTTCCTGAAGCATCTTCAAGATGAGCATACGCTCCTCTTCCGTGGCCTTGGGCTCCTTTGCTGGAGCGGGCGCCGGCGCAGGTGCTGGAGCAGGCTCATTTGGCATGGTTGACGGTGCCTCAAAAGGGAAGCCAACCGATGCCGCTTTGCGCTGGACTCTCTCCATCGCGTGGCGCATCTTTTCTTCCGCTCTACGGGCTGAACGTTCGGCAGATTCCGTAGTGCGCGTCTGTGCCATTTCCGTGGCACGCTCGATCTGGCGGTTAAGGCGTTCGATCTGCACTTCGATGTGGTGGTCGAAGCCCTCAAAATCATGGTGTTCGTGATGCCTTTCGGTTTCCGAATCGGTGACAAACACATCGCCATCCGCCTCGACTTTGACTTTGGTGCTGCCATCGCCAAGCGCAAAATCGAAATGCTCTTCCTTCAGCACTTCCAACCGATCGCCAAGCCGCACTTTGATATCCTCGTGACGGCTGGCAAGGTCAAGCGTCGCAGAGGCCCCTTCAGGTAGTATCAGCTTGACATCGCCATGTGCGCTCAGTTGAACCGACTGGCCGGTCGTTTTAGCCAACCCGACCCGGATATCGCCATGGGTAAAAACCGAAACATTCTCTCCTGCCAGGGATAACTTCACATCGCCACCTGCTTTGCGGATGTCGGTGATGCCATCCACCTGATATGCCCGCACATCCCCGCCCACCTGCTGCACAGTCAGGTTAGAGCCCAAGTGATTGACAACCAAATCACCGCTAATAGCTTGCACCTCCAACTCACCCGTCACTTCGGTGAGACGCATATCGCCGCCCACACTTTCAGTCACCAATTTGGCAGCATATTGCAGGTTGAAATCGCCGCCCACATGTCCAACAAATACGTCGCCCTTGATATCTCTTACACTTAAGTCACCGCCAATGGTCTCGATCTGCAGCGTGGCATCGCGCGGGACAAGCAGCACTTCGTCTTCCTCGCAAAACACTTTGACCTCTGGGTTTTCCAAATTGGCCAATTGAGTCGTTTTGCCGTTGTATAAAGCGCGAACCTGGAAGTCTTCCCCGCCTTGGACAACCAGGTTATCCGCCGCCTTCACATGGATGATCGGGTGCTCGCCAACCGTAAGTGTTTGTGATGTCATATTCTTCTCCTTTTCCAAGCCTCTCGATCTTTGACATTTTAAAGATGAAAAGTGATATAATCTTTCTCATCTACAAGTGAACATTCTAAATATCCAGCAAAGAATTATCAATATTATTTACTTCATGTTGAATATTATTTAGTTATATTAGCATCTGTTTGATAATTTGTCAAGATGATGTTGTGTTTATTAATAATTCGTTTTCATACTAAATCGCTGCATTTTGAAAGCGTTTCCCGATAAATACAATTTGGGCAGGACGCTTAAAAATGCGGCTCTAGATGGGAGAAATCGCTTGAACGAGAAACGGATACAGCAAGTTCTAGAGATCGAAAAACAGGCGAACGAGGCTTTGGAAGCTGCTAAAAAGCAGGCCGAATTATTGCCCGTCCAGGCCGAAAAAGAAGCTCAGGCCTCTATCGAAAAAATACGTTCGGACGCTCAAGAAGAAGCCCGGCAGATTGCGGCAAAATCACAGGCTGAAGAAGAATGCGCCAATATCTTGGCCAAGGCTGAAGAAAACATCCGGCAGACCGATGCTCTTGCGACGAGTAAATTCGACCGCGCCGTGCACTACGTCATTTCCAGGGTGGTTGGCAGGGAGTAAGCGTTATGCCCAACGGCGCTTCAGAATATGCTGCCATTAATGCGCGGGTACGTGCCATGTATTCCACGCTGATCAGCGAGCAGGAATTGGCCCGGATGTTCGAAGTCCCGGATTTCAATTCCCTGATCGAACTGCTCAAACACAGCAGCTACGGCCCTTACCTTGACAAAGCGAAGGATAAAAGCCTCACCCCGCGCAGGGCAGCTTTTCAGATCAGGGGCTATCTGGCGGATGCCTATGCATCGATCATCAGCATGGCACCCAAAGAAGTCCGTGCGTTGTTGACCCAGCGTTACCGCTATTTCGAAGTGGATAATCTAAAAGCTATTTTGCGCGGCATTGTGGCCAGCGCTTCCTG
>JBEKEX010000217.1:0-3905 GCA_050013615.1 Anaerolineaceae bacterium | reverse complement strand
ATCAATGCCACGCCTTCCGTGTTCATCCTGCTGGGTGGCAAGTTGTATTGGGCAGTCAATGTCGATCCAAATGACAATGTGAGTCTCAACAATTCCACCTTGTCGACCATTCTACAAATATGGAAGCTGGAACAAGGACGCCAATTCAAAGCCTGCCCGCCGAACGCCCTAGACGCCTCCAAGACCTATACGGCGACTTTGAAGACCACCAAGGGTGACATCGTCATCAACCTCTTTGCCGATAAAGCGCCGGTGACAGTCAATAGCTTCGTCTTCCTGGCGCAAAACGGTTGGTTCAATAATGTACCCTTCCATCGCGTCATCGATGGGTTCGTGGCACAAGCCGGCGACCCGACAGGCACCGGCGTTGGCGGTCCCGGTTACGAGTTTGGAGATGAGATCGACTCCTCTCTAAACTTCGACCAGGCAGGAATGGTCGGTATGGCGAATGCCGGACCGGGCACCAACGGCAGCCAATTCTTCATCACTCTGGCAGCAGTCACATCGCTGGACGGAAAGTACACCGTCTTTGGACAGGTAACCCAGGGGCTGGATGTATTGCAAACACTCACCCGGCGTGACCCCACAAGCGAGCAGAACCCTGCTGCTCCGGATATGATCCAAAGCGTTACCATTAGCGTACACTAAGGTGAATTAGTCTTCACCCTGGGCGGGGAAAGGCTTATCGAAAAGCTTTCCTGCCGCCCGGGGTGAACTTTTGCAATGGAAACTCCTCCCAGGCACACCACCCACATCCCCAGCATTTTTCAACTCCTGCTCTCAGGCTTAGGCATCCTGGTTTGCGGCCTGGCTGCCGTGCTGCTGTTTGCCGCCAGCCTGTTCAGTTCGACCACAGCCGGCGCGACCCTGGATTCCAATTTCCTGCTCTCCGTTGCCTGGGTGGCAATTCTTATCATCGTCTTGTTATTGCCATCAGTGGCCTATGCCATCGCCCGACTGGCCGGCCAGACTCTCCCAGCCATCCCCATCAAGAATCGTTACCTCATCGCCGTTGCCGGGTTGGTACTTTGGCTGGTTGTTTTGATTGCCGGCAACAGCCTGGCTAATGCCACCGGTGTCAGCATAGTCTTGCCGTTCCTTCAATTGCTGGCTGTGGGATTGCCTATCTGGTGGCTGTTGGAGACCGGTCAACGCGGCCTTTCGACCGGCAGTTCCCAACGCACCTGGGGCATGGTCAGCTTTAGCCTTTTGGTGTCCCCATTGACCGCACTAATCATCGAAACGATCGCCATGATCATCATGGCTGTGTTGGCTTTTATGTTGATCGGTTCACAGCAGCCGCAGTTATTCGATGAACTCAGCCGTTTAATGACCCAATATAGCTCCGGCCTGGATCCTACCATGCTGGAACAGGTTTCGCGCGAACTGCTTGCTCAACCCGGTGCAGTCTTGTTGTTGCTAATCCTGTTCTCCGGCATCGCCCCCATGGTCGAGGAATTGATCAAGCCCCTGGCGCTGTGGGTGATCGCCGTGCGCAAGCCTACTCCCGCTCAAGGCTTCGTCTGTGGGTTGATCTGCGGTGCTGCCTTTGCATTGCTGGAAAGCCTGGGCATTGCCAGCAGCTCCACCGGTGACGTGTGGCTCCTCAATATGCTACAGCGTTCCGGTACCGGGTTGCTACACATCACCACCTGCGGGTTGATGGGTTGGGGATTGGCGTCTGCCTGGAGCAGGCAGAAATACTTGCGCTCCGGATTGGCATTCTGCGGTGCAGTACTCTTGCATGGCACATGGAATGCCTTTGGATTATTGATGGGCTTCATCCCCTACCTGGGCCCGGTTGTTTCCACCCAATTGCCGGTCGCGGCGTGGATGAGCCAGGTCGCGCCCGTGGCGCTGGGAGTCCTCGCACTGGTGGCATTCTCCATCCTGCTCGGCCTGAACCGTCACCTCCGCAAAGAGCAAATGCTGCTGCAACCGCCTTCCGAAGGCAACAGCATCGTCGAAGCACCAACACCGCCAACAGTGCAAGGTGCGCTTTGAAATCCGTTACCCTCTCCAACACATGTTCGTTTATAATTGTCCCATTTGATAAATGACCCTCTCGAAAGAACGCAACGCTCATCCCGAACCAAGGAATGTTAAATAGATGAATATCATCAGTTTTCTGATCGACTTTGTGCTGCATTTGGATCGCTATTTGGGCACGATCATCCAAGATGTCGGCCTTTGGACTTATGCAGTTCTGTTTTTTGTGATCTTTATCGAGACCGGACTGGTGGTAACGCCTTTCCTGCCCGGCGATTCGTTGATCTTCGCTGCCGGCGCGTTCTGCGCCCTCGGCATACTGGACGTCAAATTGCTATTCGTCCTCATGGCATTGGCTGCGATCGCCGGCGACACCGCGAACTATTGGATTGGCCGCAAAGTGGGGCCGGCCGTTTTCACCACCCGCTCGCGCTGGTTTAAAAAAGAATACCTCGACCGCACACACGCGTTCTTCGAGAAACATGGCGGCATCTCCATTTTCCTGGCGCGTTTCATCCCCATCATCCGCACCTTCATCCCCTTCGTCGCCGGCATTGGGCAAATGCGCTACGGTTATTTCATTACCTACAATGTGGTGGGCGGTATCGCCTGGACCGCTCTGTTCTCCTTCGGCGGTTATTTCTTCGGGAACTTGCCAATTGTTAAAGATCATTTCTCATTGGTCATCATTGCTATCGTTTTAATCTCCGTATTGCCGGCCATCATCGAAATCGCCAAATCGCGCCGCAAACAACCAGAACCTGTTGGTCCACAATAAACAATGTTGTCTTTGTACTATAATTAAAACCATCAACGAAAAGAGAAACGGCCATGAAACGTGCTGCACTTCAAAGGCTGATTCATTTTCTGCTCAAGACCATCACCAGGACTGAGTACGTGGGCGCCGAATGCGTCCCCGCGGAAGGTCCGGTCATCATCGCCACCAATCACCTCAGCCTGGTAGATACGCCGGTGCTGTTCGCCAACCCGAGCCGCCCGGATATCACTGCCCTGGTCACGACGAAGTATCTCCAATATCCTTTTGTTAAATGGTTCATCAACTCCGGTGAAGGCATTTGGATCAACCGCGATACGGCTGATTTCGGTGCATTCCGCCAGGCTTCCGAAGCGTTGAAGCACGGCCAGGCCGTCGGCATCTCACCGGAAGGGACACGCAGCCTGGACGGCCAACTCCAGGAGGGCAAACCCGGAGCGGTGCTGCTGGCACTGCGCAGCAATGTGCCCATTGTGCCTGTCGGCCTGACCGGTACCGAACACGCCATCGAAGATTTCAAACATTTGCGCATCCCACACCTGGTGGCGCACTTTGGACCGGCGTTCACCCTGCCTCAACTCGGTCGCGATGAGCGAATGGGCGAACTCAAGCGGTATACCGACGAGATCATGTGCCGCATTGCGGCCTTGCTCCCGGAACAATACCGCGGCTTTTACAGGTATTTTCCGCGCGTGAAAGAATTGCTCTCGAGTACCTGTTGAGTCAAATCAATATACCGGCCTTGCGGCCGGTATATTTTTTAATTTAGATCTTTCTTGGCATCCCCCAACCACCAACCCGCACACTTTCCGGGTGATCCGTCCACACACCCGCCAGGGCCGTGCCGCACTTGGGGCATTTCCCATCGGCTGTGATCCGATACTCCAGAATGGTGTAACCGCGCCGCCGTATGACCGCTGTATTGCAGCGCGGACAAAACGTGTTTTCCAGTGAGCCCACCCGACCCGGTAGGTTGCCGGCATACACGTAATGCAGCCCGGCCTCCTGACCGATGTCGGCGGCGCGTTGCAGGATTTCCGCCGAGGTGGGCTCTGCATCTTCGTGCTTGTAATCCGGATGGAAGGCCGTCACGTGCCAGGGGATGTCGGCAGACACAGAGGTCAAAAAACGGGCGGCTTCC
>JBEKEX010000216.1:0-4952 GCA_050013615.1 Anaerolineaceae bacterium | reverse complement strand
TTCAAGATCATTCTGCCCCTCCCCGCTGGCCTGCTGAGTTCCAACACCCTCACCACAGACACAACGATCATTCCAAACCATTTGGATGCTTCTAACCTCAAGATTTTCCAGGACCATGTAGCCCTGTATTGCGATCACGCGCTCTTTTCACGCCAGGGAGAAATTTGCTACCTGGTATTGAACAAGACCCAGAAAAAAGGACTGCCAATCGCCTACGTCGATTACATCAGCAATATAGATGTCTTTCTCAAGAACGCCAATGAGATTGCCTGGCGTGTTTGTTCCAAGCTGAAAGTGGCAGGACTGATGGTCGGAGATCGCTTCACCCAAAACAAGACCATTCCTGGCAGTCTGACCGTGGCGCGCAAGCAATTTTTGCTTTACCGATCCAACAAGCTTTCAGAAGCAGATATTAATACGCTCTATTCCGAGATCCAGATCCTGGGACATGCGCCCAGGTAGAGTGTTCTGCTATAATCGATTGAAATGTCCACCATTTTGAGAACAGCTTCCCTGATCACCAAACCCATTTACGGCGGAATCGGCCATATTTTGATGTTCCACCGCGTCTGCCCGCCCAGCCGCCGGGCACCGGGCAGTTCCCAAATCGAGACCACCCCAGAACAACTGGCTGCGATCATCCAGTTCTTTACTGAACGGCATTACGCCTTCGTTTCCCTGGACGAAGTCTGCGAGAGCTTACAAGAGAAGAAAATCGATCACAGGTTCGTCGCCTTTACTTTCGATGACGGTTACGTTGACATCCATTCGACCGTTTATCCCATTTTGAAGCAATCCAATATTCCCTTCGCCGTCTACCTCATCACCGACTTCCCGGATAACAAAGCTGTCCTTTGGTGGTATTTGTTGGATGACTTGATTTTAGAACAACCAGCTATCCGTTTCGAATGGAAGCAACAGCCCTATTCCTTCGATTGCTCCACGCCGCATGGTCAAGCACATGCCAATGCAACGCTCAAAAAGCTGATCAAGTCCACCGGTCCAAAAGAGCAACCTGTATTGTTCGATACCCTCTTCACCCCTTACCATATCGACCTCAATCAAAAGACGGGAGAGCTTGCGCTGAGTTGGCAACAGATCGAGCAGCTCGACGCCGATGAACTGGTGACCATTGGGGCGCATACCGTGACCCATCCTGTGCTGGCAAACCTGGGCGGAAGCGACGTGCGAGATGAAATCTCTATTTCGCGCCAGAAACTCCAAGCCCACCTGATAAAACCCATCCATCACTTTGCTTACCCCTACGGCGGTATGGGCGAGGCAGGGTGGCGCGAGGTCGGCATCGTCAAAGAACTGGATTTCAAAAGTGCGGTCACAACGCGCTGCGGGAATATTCAATGGGGTCATCGTCAATACCCGGAGTGTCTTCCCCGGTTGAATGTCCCGGCTCTGGGCAGCCTGGATAATCTCGAGCTGGCTATCAATGGCCTCATCCCTGCTCGAAAGAATCGCTTCAAACGCTTGATCACCTGCTAGCTCCGTTTCAGGTTGGCTCGGTGGTGACCAGCAATTCATCGGGTGTAGAATAAATCAACCAAATCTATTCGCGAGGATACAATGTCGTCATTAATCGAGCGGTTTTTTCGTTACGTCCAAATCGATACGCAGTCCAGTGAAACTTCTCAATCATCCCCCAGCACCGATAAGCAGTTCAATCTGGCACGCTTGCTGATGAAAGAATTGAAAGAGCTTGGCTTGAAAGATGTTTCCCTGGATGATTACTGCAATTTGACCGCCATTCTGCCCGCAAACATTGAGAAAAAAGCGCCGGTGATCGGCTTCATTTCTCACCTGGACACGTCGCCGGATGTCAGCGGCGAGAATGTCCATCCCCGGGTGGTCGACGCCTATGACGGGTCGACCATCCTTCTGGATGAAGAGAAAAACACCCTCCTTTCGCCTGAAGATTTCCCAATGCTGAAAAAATACGTAGGGCAATCCCTCATCGTCACCGATGGCACAACGCTGCTGGGTGCTGACGATAAAGCCGGGATTGCCGAGATCATGGCGGCCATGGAGCATCTGTTTCAACATCCTGAGATCAAGCATGGCACCATCAAGGTCGCTTTCACCCCCGATGAAGAGATCGGCCATGGCATGGAACATTTCGATGCGAAGAAATTTGCCACCGATTTTGCCTACACGGTGGATGGCGGCGAACTGGGCGAGCTCAACTACGAGACGTTCAATGCAGCCTCGGCACACATCGTGATCAAAGGCAAGCAAGTGCATCCCGGGACGGCCAAGAACATCATGAAGAACGCCTTGTTGATCGCCATGGAGCTGAACGCCATGCTCCCGGTCAATGACCGCCCGGAACACACCGAAGGCCGTGAAGGCTTCTACCACCTGCATCAATTTAGCGGTGATGTCGAAAAGGCCGAAATGGTCTACATCATCCGCGACCACGACCGGCAGAAATTCGAGCACAAAAAGATTCTGATCCAGCAAGCTATTGATTTCTTGAATGCCAGCTATGGCGCGGAAACCGTGACCTGTGATGTGGCGGACACCTACTACAACCTGAAGGAAAAGATCGATCCGGTCATGCACATCATCGAGACGGCGCAAAAAGCCATGCGCTCGGTAGGCGTCGAACCCAGGATAGTAGCCGTGCGCGGCGGTACGGACGGCTCCAAATTGAGCTACATGGGCATCCCCACTCCAAATTTGTTTACGGGCGGCCTCAATGCCCACAGCCGTTTCGAATTTGTGCCCATTGCCGCCATGGAGAAGGCCACCGAGGTCATCCTCAAGATCATCGAGCTTTATGCAGCGTGAGCGATAAATCTCGCGGGCACTCATCGAACGACAAAGCCGGCGACAAGAATGATGCATACATCGATTTGACTGGAGCTATCTGGGCTAGAGGTCAAATCATAAAATCAGACAAGGCAGTCCAACTTACTGCTCAATTTCTATTTACTTCTAGTATATTTTCCTAGTTAGGCACCGGGATATGACACCGAAAGAATATAAAGATGGAAAATACTCCTTCTGATTGGCTACTTGAGGGTGAACCTTGGATTGAATACCGAACAAGGCTCGATTTGATGGGACAATCTGAGAAAGATCCTCAGGTCGTATCTGCGCGGAATGCCATGCTTGCGGACACTCAAATAAGGAATCTCCTAATAGAATTGTCTGAATGGCCTGGAACAGTCATCTCGAGTCATAAAAGTGCCGGACAATCATTTCACAAGTTGGCTTTTATTTCCGATTTAGGCCTCAAAGTTCAAGATCCCGGCATTGACACAATCATCGAACGCATATTGGCACACCAATCGACCGAAGGCCCTTTTCAACTACCCATGAATATCCCAACACATTTCGGTGGAACTGGGCAAGATCAATGGGCATGGGCATTATGCGATGCTCCCCTAACTGTATATGCTTTAGCTAAATTTGGTCTGGGCAATAAGACAGAAGTAAAGATAGCTGCCAAATACCTAACAGAACTGTTGCATGATAACGGCTGGCCGTGCGCTGTCTCAAAAGAGCTTGGTAAGTTTCGCGGACCTGGACGCAAAGGCGATCCTTGCCCATTCGCAAATTTGGCCATGCTTAAGGCATTATCGGTCATCGAAGAATATCATGATAGTACTGCCTGCCATGTAGGAGCAGAGACAATTCTCGAACTATGGAAAGAGAGTTCTACACAGCACCCTTATATGTTCTATATGGGTACGGACTTCCGCAAACTCAAGGTTCCATTTGTGTGGTACGACATCCTACATGTTCTCGATGTTCTATCACAATTCGCATGGGTAAGAAAAGATGGGCGTTTTCTCGATATGCTCAAACTATTGAAAAGCAAAGCAGATCAACAGGGGCGCTATTCTCTCGAATCAGTGCTTAATCTTATCCGTGCCTAACACCAGTTTACCGGACGCTCCACCTGCGGCTCCGCGCCAGTGAGCCATACCGATAAATAAATCCTTTCATACATCCTTATCCCATGGGTTAATGGTAAACTCATTGCATCATAGACAAAAAGGGATAAGTAATAATGCCCACCTACTCTGCGACTGCCATTGCCCATCCCAACATTGCCTTGATCAAGTATTGGGGCGACCGAGATCCGCACTTGCACCTCCCGGTGAATGGATCGATATCCTTCAACCTCGATGGGCTGACCACCCGCACCCAGGTCACGTTCGATGCGCAGTTGCGCGCCGATGAGTTGATGATCAATGGCACCCCGGCCGACGAAAAAAGCCTGAAACGGATGTCAGCCTTCCTGGACGTCGTCCGCCAATGGTCTGCAACGCTATTATTTGCATCCGTGGTCAGCGAGAACAATTTCCCCGTTGGGTCCGGAGTGGCATCTTCTGCTTCTGCCTTCGCCGCCCTGGCTTTGGCGGCTGCACACGCGGTGAATCTAAACCTTAGTGAGCGAGAGCTTTCACGCCTGGCGCGCCACGGATCAGGTTCTGCCAGCCGTTCCATCCCCAGTGGCTTCGTCGAGTGGCACAGTGGGGAAAGCGACGAGGATTCGTATGCCCAGACCATTGCACCCCCCGATCACTGGCAACTGGCTGACGTGACGGCCATCGTCTCCAGCGAACAAAAAGCCACCAGTTCGGCAGAAGGCCACCAAATTGCAGCGACCAGTCCGCTCCAAGCCGCCCGAGTTGCAGATGCCACCCGGCGCCTGGACGTTTGCCGGTCAGCCATCCTGGAACGCGATTTCGATAAACTGGCTTCCATCACTGAACTAGATAGCAACCTGATGCACGCCGTGATGATGACCTCAACCCCGGCGTTGTTCTACTGGCACCCCGAAACCCTGGCGGTCATGAAAGCGGTTACTGCCTGGCGGCAATCCGGCTTGCCCGTGTGTTACACCATAGACGCTGGCCCCAACGTACACGTTATTTGCATTGCCGAGGTCGCCTCCAAAGTGGCAACCAGGCTTTCATCCATTCCGG
>JBEKEX010000215.1:0-4002 GCA_050013615.1 Anaerolineaceae bacterium | reverse complement strand
GGTTATCGAAAAGAACATAATTTTCACCGCTGCAGGGCACCAGCTTATCTTCCTGGAACCGTAACCCACCGCCACTCCCCCACTCCTGGTCTTGGCGCTGCATTCCGCGCCAGGGAACAGGTCCGCAGATCGAAAACGACCATACCGGCAGATACATACCAACGCCTTGTGTCATTTTTAAAGGTTCAGGAGCGCGATGCGCCTGGAACCATTCACGTAAAATCTGCTTGACTTTTTCTTCGTCCAGACCGAAGGGGATTACGGCATTCGGCTCGAGCAGTGAACGCGGCGCTCCGCTCTTGACCACGTAGGTCGAACCACAAAACGGGCAGGTAAACGTCATGTATTCCGGAGGTAGTGTGAAACTTGCCCCACACCCCTGGCAATTGAAAGTGAGCACATCCACCGGGTGCAAGTGGCCTTTTTGAGTCGCCATGGCGACAAAGAAATCCTGTCCGGCGCTATGCTGTGTCTGATCACCGGAAATACGTTCCTGGGCAGCGCAATATTCACACACCAAGGTTGCTCCGTCGGGAGCATACGTCATGCGTCCGCCGCACTTGGGACAAGTAAATCGGCTAACCTCGGCTGTTGCTGTACTTTGAGTTTGTGGCTGAAGCCGGTCGGGATCCACGACCTCGTCCGGTTTCAATTTGCCATCCAAAATTGCCAGTTTCCGCCGGGCACGGCCGTCCATCGGATCGACTGCCAGGATATTCTCCAGATAATCGCGCACCTGCATGGCATCATCGGTGATCTCGCTCAGATACCACCACGCATCGATCTTTTGATCCTGAGTGGATGCACGATCCAGCACCCATTCCAGATAATGGCGTGCTTCCGCAACGTCGCCTGCCTTGACCGCAGCAATGCCCCGTACTAACAGCTCATGGATACTATCGTCCATTTCTTCAGTCAAAGCCCAAACTCCTCTCCTTCATCGAAACGAACTTGTTGCCGCCGATTACCAGGTGGTCGAGCACATCGATGTCCAGCAACTTGCCTGCCTGCCGTACCATGCGTGTGAGTGCGACGTCATCCGAACTGGGGCTGGGGTCGCCGCTGGGGTGATTATGCGCCAGGATCAGAGCACTGGCGTTGCGCTGGATGGCGGGTTTGAAGATCTCGGCTACCCTTACCTGTGAGGAATTTACCGAACCTTCGTACAATTTATCGCGTCCCAGGCAGTGGTTGCGGACGTCCAGGGTCAACACCCATAAAGTTTCCTTGGAGAAACCGGAAAGCTCATATAGCAACAGATCGGCGGCATCCTGTGGGCTGCGGATGACAGGCTTTTCGTCACCATCTGCCAGCGAAAGGCGCCTGCCCAACTCGATGGCTGCCTTGATCTGGGACGCTTTGGCAGTTCCAATGCCTTTTTGAGTACACACTTCTTCGAAAGAGGCTTTGTGCAAACCGCTCAGGCCGCCAAAAGAATTCAATAAACGTTGGCCGACCTGCACAGCATTCTCGCCTTTGACGCCCACACGGAGCAAAATAGCCAATAATTCGGCACTCGAAAGCGCTTGGGCACCCAGTTTTTCCAGTCGTTCGCGTGGACGCTCGTTGGTGTCCAAATCCGTAATGCGGTAGGCATTCGATCTTTCCATTTTTATAATATCCAACCCCAGAGATTTGAGAAACCTATAGGGTTTAGTTTAACCATAAATTTACCTAAAGGCAATCGAATCAGCTTTCGTTTTTTCCATGCTATAATTTTTACATCGGAGAGTTTTATGACATTCGACACCTCGGTCTTTAGCAACTTTGTGCTGTTCGGTACCGGTTTTGCAGCCGCTTTCGTGCTGGCATTGTGGATCAGCTTGATCTTGTGGACCTTCCGTGATATCCGCCGCCGGGCGCGAGACCCGCTGGTGCGCGTGCTGGCGGTTCTGGTCGTCGCCATCCTTTTCCTGCCCGGCGTCCTGATCTATCTCATTCTGCGCCCCGCCCACACCGCGGAAGACGAATATCAACAAACATTGGAAGAAGAAGCTTTGCTGCAATCCATCGAAGATATACCGCTATGCCCGGGCTGCGGCCGGCACATCCAGGCAGATTGGGTCGTTTGCCCCGATTGTCACACCCGACTAAAGAAGGTATGCCGCCAATGTGGCAAATTGATGGAATTATCCTGGAACCTTTGCCCCTACTGTGCCACACCGGCTCCAGGGATGCGCGCCGAGAATCCTGCCGCAGAGGATACACCGCAAGATCTCCCAAGCGACGAAAAACACGGTTCTCTTCTTTAAAAGCTCCTCAATTTTCACTTGTTAAGACCCTTACAGGTATAATTTGACCATGCGAACTCTTTCTCCGTATGAACCTGTCGATTATCTGGTGATCGGCCACGTCACCCAAGACGTGTTACCCAATGGCTTCGCAGCCGGCACTGTAGGCACTTCCTACAGTGTGGGCGGCACCGCCTCGTATTCGGCACTCACCGCCAAGGCCGCTGGTCTTCGGGTCGGCATCGTGACCTCTTGTGATCCAAACTTATCCTTGACCGAACTGGATGGGATATCCATAGCCGTTCACCCCAGCGAGCATTCGACGACGTTCGAGAACATCCAAACGCCGGACGGCCGCATCCAGGTGCTGCATCAACAGGCGCAGCCACTCAATTTGAGCGATGTCCCAGAAATCTGGCGCAATGCGCCCATCGTCCACCTGGGCCCGGTAGCGCGCGAGGTGGATCCCAAGCTGGTACGTGCCTTCCCCAATTCTTTCATCGGGCTCACGCCGCAGGGTTGGCTGCGCGAATGGGATTCTGCCGGCCACGTGCACATGGGCGAATGGCCGGAACACGCCTTCGTGTTGGAGCAAGCTTCAGCTGCCGTAATCAGCATCGAAGATGTGCAGCGGATGGAAGAACGCATCGAGGAAATGGTGGCTTCTTTAAGAATACTGGTCGTCACCGAGGGTGCTGCGGGCTCCCGACTCTACTGGAATGGCGATTTGCGCTATTTCAAGCCTCCCAAGGAAGAGGAAATCGACCCCACCGGTGCCGGCGATATCTTCGCCACGGCATTCTTTATCCGCCTACAGCAAACTCGTGACCCGTGGGAAGCAGCTCGTTTTGCCACCCAGCTTGCAGCCATTTCAGTCACCCGCCGTGGTCTGTCAGGCACCCCCACACTGGATGAAATCCAATCCGCAATGTACGAGATCATTCCGGATCGATAAAGGAATTATGACCCATATCTATACGCTCGCCAACCAAAAAGGTGGGGTCGGGAAAACCACCACAGCCATCAGTCTGGGCGCTTACCTTGGATACTATGGGCAACGCGTGCTTCTGGTTGACCTGGACCCCCAGGCTAATGCCACTTCCTCATTGGGTCTCGATAAACAGACAGTCAAGGTGGGGACTTACGAGGTATTGATCGGCGCCGCGCCGATTGCCCCCCAGATCTGGCACAGCCCACGCTTCAAGATGTCGCTGTTGCCTTCCTCCCCTGCCCTGGCCGGCGCGGATGTAGAACTGATTGACCTGCCCAAGCGCGAGACGCGACTGAAAGATGCCATTGCGCCCATCGTCGATCGTTACGATTACATTTTGATCGACTGCCCCCCTTCGCTCAGCATCTTGACCATCAATGGCCTGGTGGCTGCAGCGAATGGCGTGATCATCCCCGTGCAGTGCGAATATTTGGCCCTGGAAGGCCTGGGGCAGCTTACCCAAACTCTCAATCGCATCAAGTCCTCACTGTTCCCTGACCTGAAAGTGCGCGGTATCGTCCTGACCATGTATCTTGGTCATACCTTGCTCGGTCACGACGTGGTGGAAGAAGTCAAGAAGTTTTTCCCCGATCAGGTCTTCAATTCCATCATTCCGCGCAGCGTGCGCCTGGCAGAAGCACCTTCGCGCGGCATTCCTATTTCGCTATACGCACCGGAATCACAGGCTGCCAAAAGCTATTCAGAGTTGGCGCGCGAGGTTTTGGAACAAGACGGCATTCATATTCCTACGATCTAAAAGAGGGAGCGTTTTATGGCAAA
>JBEKEX010000214.1:0-4021 GCA_050013615.1 Anaerolineaceae bacterium | reverse complement strand
CCAAAGGGAGCTTCTCCAATCGGAATCACTTCGCACATTTTCTCGCCTTGGGAATCGGACCGCTCATCTGGTGGTGGAGCCAAGGCGGCCGCCGTTACCAACGGAGGCAGCGGGCCGGCCGCTGCCCGAGTTTCGCGGGGAGCGCGGCCAACCCCGACACGGCAGCCGGTCTCCGCTTGCTGGTCTTGGGAAGCGTCTTGTTCGCCGGGCTCCTTTCGCTTTCGCGGGGGGGCATCGCGGCGATCTTTCTCGCCGCGTTTCTGGCCACGGTGGCGTGTTACCGGACCTCGGGCACCGGCGGCCGACTGCTGGCCGGCCTGGCTGCCGCCGGACTTCTGATCGCGGCCTCGCTGGGGTTGGTGGGGGTGGGGGTCGGTCCTTCAGTCGGTGCCCGGTCGCAGAGCGGGATGATCAACACCATTCCCTCCCAAACCGTATCGCTGGGCATGCCGTTGTAAGATTCGATTGATTTGATGCTTACGTTATAAGCGTTCGAGATGCCACCCAAGGTATCGTTTGCCTGCACCGTATAGGTATCGGTCTGGCAAGCGGACTGTGTGGCGTTGGAAGCGTTGAGAGTGCTGGTGACCGTTGGAGAAGCGGTAGGGGTTGGTTGCGGGATCAGCAGGGTTTGACCTGGAATCAATACACAACTTGTCGATAGGTGGTTCAAATCGATGATGCTCTGCACCGAGACGTGATAGTAGTAAGCGAGACCGGAGCACAAGTCGTTCGACTGGACCGTATAGCTGATTGGCGGCAGAGGTGTAAACGTTGGCTGGGGTGTTGCGGTGGGCGCCTGGGTGGGGGTCAAGGTCACCGTAGCGGTCAGCGTGGGTGTCACCGTTTGGGTGGGCTGGGCAATTTGATGTGTACCCGACAAAGCCAGGAAGGTCGCACCGGCGCCGACGAACAGGATGAGGATCAACAGCCCGATTGCGATGGGCAGATTGAGTGTGACTTCCGGCAGCTTGGGCGCCTGAACGGGTGAAGCCGCTTTCGCCTTCACCGTCGGCGTGAGCGGACGACCACACACCTGGCAACGCGTGGCGCCTTCACTGACTTTTGACCCACAAGTCGGACAAATTCTGGTAGAGGTAGTTTCTGGGCTCATAGGCATATTATAAAATATATCCAGGGAAACCCCTGGGCGAGTTTGATTATACCATACCTCACATTATGTCCTGTGGCAAGGGCGCCAAAAACAGCGTTTTCCGGTTCTGAAGGCTATTTTCGAGGCGATGCTGTAATCTATACAACCATCGGGAACTATGGTATAAAAATTGTACCCTGCTGTGTTCGTGATGCAGCATTATCGGTTTTGAGCCAACACTCTTATGAGTTGGTCCTGCTCTTACGGGGGTGACGCGATAGGCTTGAGCCAAGGCGGAGCCTCCGGACCAGGGCCTCACCTGCGATAGCAGGTTCAAAACTGCGCAGCACACGGCATGGCGGGGGCTTTTTATTTAAGTTGACAGTATTGCCGATTTTCGCTACACTATGCTTGCATTGATAATTTAGAGGAGGCAGGGATGGAATCGACATACAAGCTGATCATGCGTGCCGGAGCCGAGCAAGGCAAAGAGTATCCGCTAGAGAAAAATGAGATTGTCATTGGACGCGATCAGGGCGATGATATCGTCATCATCGATCCCGAAGTTTCCAGACGCCATGCCCGGGTGTTCCAACAGGGCGGAGGCTTTGTGATCGAAGACTTGGGCTCGACTAACGGGACTTACGTCAACGGGCAAAGGTTGACCGGTCCTTACGTTCTGCGCTCGGGCGAATTGATCAACTTGGGTGAGCATATCAGCTTATTGTACGATGTGGCTGTCTTCGACCCGGATGCAACGGTCGCGAGCAGCACGAGTGGGCAATATGCACCCCCCACGCGACAGGCGGCAACACCGGCGCCAGCACCTGCCCCAGCAAAAAGTACGTCCCCTCAAGCCGGTTTTTCGGGTCAGGTTCCTATATCGCCTGAGGAAGGGGCACCCCGCAAACGTCTGCCAACCTGGGCCATTGTGTTGATTATTGCCATCATTGCCATCGTTGTATTTTGTGTGCTTCCGATGGTGATCATCGATGCCACCAATCAGTGGTGCAATCTGTTCAAGGATGTCTTCAATGGCATCAGCCCTGGTGTTTGCCCCTAAAGGATCTTGAAGATGAAGACAGGCCAGGCTTTCCTGGCCTGTTTGTTTGAAACTTGTCCGGCGCATCCGGTGGAATTGTTATAGAATAAACGGTAATTAATTTGTAGGGATTGGTAGAAGATGTCTGAAATGAGCGGTAGTTCACCCAAATGGAGCAGTACGACGAAACTGGTCGTTGCACTGGTATTGGGCGCGCTATTGATCATTTTTTTCTTCCGGTTCCAGTATTTGCTTGGCCCTACGCTGATCGCCTTCATTTTAGCCTATATTTATCAGCCGATTGCCCAAGCCATACACACCCGTTTGAAATTCCCTTGGCGTTGGGCAGTGACCATTCTGTATCTCCTGACACTGGCAGTGGTGCTGGCTCTGCTGGTGTGGGGAGGGTTCACGATTGTCAACCAGGTGCAAAGCTTGATCCACCTGGTGCAAGACGCGATCAACGGTCTACCAGCTTTCATCAGCCAATTGACCTCAAAGCCTTTTGTCATCGGCAGTGCCCAGTTCGATCTTTCCAATTTGGACTTCAGCACGTTTACCACGCAAATCCTTAATGCAGTGCAACTGCTCTTATCCAACTTAGGCAACCTGGTAACTACCATTGCCTCCGGCACGGTGGTGGTGGTGGGGTGGACGCTTTTCTCCTTGCTGGTCTCTTATTTCATTTTGGCCGAAACCGGGGGCTCGCGTGGGCGGTTGATCACGATCAACATCCCCGGTTATACCGAGGATCTCAAACGGATCGGCCGCGAGTTAGGCAATATCTGGAATGCATTCCTGCGCGGCCAGTCGGTAATCTTATTGATCACCATCTTCGTTTACAACATTTTTCTGGGCGGGATGGGGGTCAATTACTTTTATGTACTTTCGCTACTTGCGGCACTGGCACGGTTGATCCCATATGTGGGGCCGCTGGTTGCATGGATCACGTACGGCCTGGTGGCTTATTTCCAGGGAACAACCGTTTTGGGGTTGAGCCCGACAGCTTATGCCCTCATCATTGTTGTTGCAGCTTATATCATCGATAATTCCATTGATATGATATTGTCACCCCGGCTGATGGCCGATGCGCTGAGACTGCATCCGGCAGCGGTGATGATCACGGCGTTGATCGCACTTAATTTGCTGGGCTTTATGGGTTTGATCTTGGCGGCACCCACCCTGGCAACTTTCATGCTCTTGATCAATTATGCGATCTCCAAAGTATTGGATGTTGACCCGTGGGCTAATTACAAAACGGTGCGTTCTGTCAAGACATTCAGAACTTTGCCCCTTTTGGGGCAGCAGATCTTCGAAGGATTGGTCAAATTTTGGAAACATTTCTTGGAATTTATTGGAAAAGCTGTTCATCGTTTGAAGAAACCCGACCGCAAAACGGGTTAAGCTTATATTGTCATCACATTAATGTTTTTTCAGGAGGCTGAACATGGATAAGAATTTGGAACCGATCGTGACCACATTGGCTGAAACCGAGAATTACCTGGCCGAAAAGGTCGAAGAACCCGATGGAGAAGCGACCTATCACATCTATATCGGCAACGTGAGTGTTCATTTCTTCCAGGAAGAGTGGGATGAATTCCTGGACTTGATGCGCTCTTTGAGCAAACCAGCGTAAAGACGAGCCTCTCTTGGGCCCTTTTGTAGGGGCGACCCACTGGGTCGCCCGTTTTTGGGCGAGTCGTCCCCGCAAAACCGGGGCAGGTGACTCGCCCCTACAGGCCATTTTAACGATAAAGGTTGACGCCATGGATCTCGATGATATTAATGGGTTTGAAAAATTAGATGTATCTCAAATGATCAAAGAAATCCGGGGACTGCCGGCGCAATTGGAGACAGCCTGGAAGATTGGCATGGCCAGCCCCTTT
>JBEKEX010000213.1:0-4048 GCA_050013615.1 Anaerolineaceae bacterium | reverse complement strand
GGGCATGCATCACCTGTGCCTGGAAGTGGATGACATCAGCGCCAAGCTGGCTGAGCTGAAAGCCAAGGGTGTTCGGCTGATCAATGAAGATCCCCAGGTATTGCCCGGGCGCAAGATGGCGTTTATCCATCCCAAGAGCACGGGGGGAGTGCTGATCGAGTTATACGAAGTAACGAAGTGATATATTAGAGCGTCCGAATGGACGCTCTATTTTTTTATTTACTCTGATCTGCGAATTTCCACCACGCGTACGTCCCGGCCAGGCCGATTAATCCTGTAAAAAGTACAATCCAATAACTGACCGGAGGCAGAGGAGCCTGATTCTGTCCGAATAAAGCCGGGATAAACCAGGGGAAGTATTCTCCCCAGCCGGCAACGTTGACCACGTTGCCCAGGATCATCACCAGGATGACGATGCCAATCGGTAACAGATAACCGCGTCCTGCGCTGGCGAAGAAGGCGAAGGGCAGGATGGTCACGATTGTCATCAGCGCAGCCACAAAGGTGATGAGGCTGCCGTCGAGGATGATCCCGGCCGAGCCCTGTGGGAGTTGGAGGACGACGCCCATGATCAGCCCGGCGGCCAGGAGGATGACAGCCATGACCAGGCACCAAATGGCGGTGGCGATGTATTTTGCCAGCAGGATGCTGCCGCGCGGCACCGGCACGGCCCACATATCTTTCAGCGTGCCGTCGGCGAACTCGCGCCCGAACACCCAACTGACGATCAACGTAAAGAGGATGCAACCGGCTGCGGCGATGATTTGGGCATTAAGACTCATATAGCTGGACCAGTCAGTGCCGGCATAGGAGACCAGATTGGCCTTGGCGCTGATCAAACCCAGCTTGTGGGAAATATCGGGGTTCTTGGCGGCGAAGATCAGGAAACCCATGCCCAGCGGCATCAGCAACGATCCCAAAGCCGTGTACAAAGGCATCCTGGAGCGGATGGCTTTGTGTAGTTCGACCTTAATCATGGAATTGATGGCGTTCATGCTGCATCTCCGTTCATCCCGACCAGGCGCAAAAAGTACTTTTCCAATTCCTCTTCTTCCACGATCAATTGCAGGGGAGGGGTACCGGCCTGCACCAGCAGACTGGCAACTTCATCTGAGTGTCCGATGGCGGCCGGGCCGTTCAGTTCGAGGAATTGATCCGGCAGGACCTTGACGACGTGATCCCTAGCGGCCAGCGCTTTCTGGGCGGCCTCGGCATCCCGCACTTGAACCAGAAGACGTTTACGCCGGTTCTGTTCCAGCTCGTCGATATTCATTTCCTGCAGCAGGTGGCCCTGGTGGATGATGCCGATGCGCCGGGCGAGGCGCGAGACTTCGGCCAGGATATGGCTCGACATGAAGATCGTCGCGCCTTGCTCGCGAGTCAATTCCAATAAAAGCTCACGGATCTCGACGATCCCGGCCGGGTCCAATCCGTTGGCAGGCTCGTCCAGAAAGATCAACTTGGGATGGTGCAGTAGCGCCTTGGCCAGCCCCAGTCGCTGGGCATTGCCTTGCGAAAGGATGCCCGCTCGCCGGTCAACGTAAGCCGCCAGTCCCAGGCGTTCGATGATCTGGCTGACCGCGCTGGGAGCGACGCCGGGATGCAGGCGACGGGCGACTTCCAGGTTCTCATAGACGGTCAACTCAGGATAGGCGTGGGGAATTTCCACAAGGTATCCGACCGACTCCCAAGGCTCCCGGCTGCCCAGTTGCACTCGTTTTTGCAGCACGTAGGCGGAGCCGGTGGTGGGTTTGATCATGCCCAGCAGCATGCGGATGGTGGTCGTTTTCCCGGCACCGTTCAAGCCCAGGAAAGCGTAGATTTCGCCTTCGGCGACGCGCAGGGATAGGTGCTCGACGGCAGTGATATCCCCGTATCGTTTCCCAAGGTCTTCGGTTTCGATGATAAGTTTCATTTTCGACATCCTTATCTTGTCTGTGAAGCGAATTGCTCTGCTTTTTGTTGGGGGACTTCGATCTCGCCCAGGCAGTAAGCCGCTACCAGTTCCAGTAGCAAATCGAGGCTGCTGCTAAAGTAATTGGGGCTCAAATCGTTTTGTTGCAAGCCGGTCACGACCAGCGGGTACAACAGACCACCGATCTCTTTAGCTGGCACTTTGATGGGGATGCCGGCTTCCCGGCAGCGGGCGATCAGGTCCTCGAAGAATTTCTGATCGCTGGCCATATGCTCCCGGAATTTTTCGGCAGGCACCCTGCGTACCAGCACATCATAGTCGCTGCCAGTGATGGATTGCAGAAGGGGGATGGTCTTCAGAAGGTCGAATGCCTTTTTGAAGACGGCCGACAGACGAGCGCGTGGCGATGGGCCGGTCAGGTCGATCACGGCAAAAATTTCCTGCCGGAAGCGCTGCTCGGCCAACTCGGCGACGTCCATGAACAAGTCTTCTTTGGACTCGTAGAAGTTGTAGAAGGCCCCTTTGGAAATCCCGGCGACCTTGGCAATTTCTTCGACGTTGGTTTTCTTCAGCCCATAGGCAGAAAATTGCTTATATCCCTGCTCCACCAGCCGGTTCTTGATCAACTCGTTTTCTCGTTTCGTAAATGCTTTTGGCATAGTGTATCCTTATACTGTGTGACCGTATAAAATAAATAGTCACAGAGTATTCTATCACAGACTATAGAAATGTCAAGCTGTATCTTGATTTTTGCAAACTGATTTTCTCAAGAGGGCTTGCAATGATAGAACGTCTGTACTATAATGGTCACAATCGATCCATTTGAGAGTGAACGCATTGGGGAGGCCGGTGTAGCCGGTGTGGATGGTGAAGCGTACAAAGCTTGATGAGGTCGAACCTAAAGCGCGAATGTTATAATAAACAATTGCCTTAATCTCTTTTACAGAAAGTATGGGTTATGTCAAGTAATGTCATTCGCATCGTTGGCGCACGGGAACACAACCTGAAGAATATCACGGTCGAGATCCCGCGCGACAAATTTGTCGTCATCACCGGCCTGTCCGGTTCTGGGAAGAGTTCGCTGGCGTTCGATACCATTTTTGCTGAAGGCCAGCGTCGTTACGTCGAATCGCTATCCGCTTACGCCCGCCAGTTCCTAGGCCAAATGGAAAAGCCGGACGTGGACTATATCGAAGGCTTGTCCCCAGCGGTCTCCATCGACCAGAAGGCCACATCGCACAACCCGCGTTCCACGGTCGGCACGGTCACCGAGATCTACGATTACTTGCGCTTGCTGTTCGCCCGCGTGGGCATCCCGCATTGTCCCATTTGCGGTCGCGAAGTGGTCAAGCAGTCGGCGCAGGAGATCGTGGATGCTGTGGAGGTGCTGCCGGAAGGCAGCAAGTTGCTCGTCCTGGCGCCTATCGTACGCGGTCGCAAGGGCACTTACCAGGCGGTATTCGAAGAGATCCGCAAATCCGGTTTCGTGCGGGTGCGTGTAGATGGCAAGGTGTATAACCTTGACGACGAGATCGAGCTGGATCGCTACAAGATCCACACCATCGAAGCGGTGGTGGATCGCCTGGTGATCAGCAAACCGGAAGATGAAGAAGAGCGTAGGCAGGCCCGTTCACGGCTGACGGATTCGATCGAGACGGCATTGAAAGTCGGTGAAGGGTATCTGACGTTGCAAAACCTTTCGGTCGATCCGGCGCAGGACCTGTTCTATTCCGAGCACCTGGCTTGCCCCGAGCATGGCGTCAGCCTGCCGGAGATTGAGCCGCGCACGTTCTCGTTCAACACGCCGCACGGCGCCTGCCCTGATTGCCAGGGGCTGGGCAGCCGGCTGGAGATCGATCCCGACCTTATCATCCCGGACAAGGATCGTACTTTCAATGACGGCGCCATTGCTGCCATGGAATGGAACGGCCCGCGCGAGCAGGGCGGCTATTACTGGCAGATGGTCGAAGCTGTCGCCCGCCAATACCATATCAACCTCGATGTACCCGTCCGTGAGCTTAGTGAGGATAAAATCCATTTGATCCTGTATGGCACCGGTTCTGAAGAGATCCAGGTGACCATGACAGGCCGGAATGACCGGCAGACTAATTTTCAAACGGCGTTCGAGGGCGT
>JBEKEX010000212.1:0-6739 GCA_050013615.1 Anaerolineaceae bacterium | reverse complement strand
ATGATCTCATTGAAACGCTTGCCTGTATAGAAGGTTTTGACCAGGTCTGCGCCCAATTCAGCAATGATACGGCAGCCAACGAAGATCTCATCCTGCAATTCTTCCGGTTCACGATCATCGCCTGCTGTGGGGTAAACTTCGCCGATCAGCGGGATGCCCAATTCGCGTTTCTGCGCTACACAATTGGAGAAGACCTCCACGTTTTGAGCATCTTCGGCCTCATCTGGATTCTTCAAGCTCAGGCTGCCGATGACCAGGTCAGCTCCTTGGGCTACGGCGTCTGCCACGGTGACCATGGGGACGCTGAAGGAATGTTCGTAGTGCCACATGGCTGCATAGTTTGAACCCCAATTCAACCGGACGATCAGCGCCGGCGCGCCGCGTTTCGAAAAGACTTCCTGGCAATGAGCCGGCATGCCGGGGGCCATCAGGACCCCGTCTGCGCCGGCAACTTTATTAATGACTGAAGGCAGATCGATCATTCCAGCCAATGGGCCAAAATACAATCCATGGTCCACAGCCACAATGACAGCATTCTTACCTTCCGAAAACAATCTCGACAATCGTATTGATTCACCCGTTACAGGCATAGTGTACTCCTTAAAGAGAATTGATTATTTTTTCTGCAAAAACAGACAGAATAATGGCAAGTTTTTAGATAATTCAATCAAAACCCATTACCTGCGCGTCCCGTGTTTTACATCACGCTCAACTTGAGGGTTGGGATGGAGAAGATTTTTCTTCTCCATCCCAAGTAAGCGTTAATCTACTAAATTATTTTTGAATCAAAGCCCAACCGGTAGCAATCGCGGCCCCGGCTTTGTCAAGCGCCACATAGTCCTTCGGGAAATGGACAGACTTGTAGGCATCAGCCGACGGGAACTTGGCTTCCAAGTCGGCGGGCAGTTGCACACTGGTGCGAATGGGGTGTACAAAGCCTTGAGCGTATGCCAACTGGCCTGCATCAGAGTATTCGTATTCCAGCAAGAGTTTGGCAGCGTTGGCATGCGGTGCGCCGACTGTTGTAAATTGAATATACAGACCGGCTACGGTACCATCCGAAGGAATGACCACCTTCAGGTTCATATTCGGATTCCCGTATTTATTGCTCAATGCATCGAAGTCCCATTGGATGGTGATTGGGCATTCACCCTTGGTAATGTTTGCTGCAGATGGTGAAACACCATTGAGGATACCGCCATCGATCATCTTCTTGAAGAAATCCAAGCCCGGTTGAACGTTGGTCTCATCGCCGCCATGGGCGTAAGCCGAAGCGAGGACGATCATTTGAGCTGTAGCCGATGAGCTGGGGTCCTTCATGCAAACGGTGCCCTTGTACTCAGGTTTCAGCAAATCTTCCCAGGTCTGGGGCACATCGGTGACTTTGTCGGCATTGACGAGGAAGGCAATCACGCCGTAATAAGCTGCTGACCAGCGGCCCTGCGGATCCTTGGCATAATCGGGGATATCAGCCCAATGAGAGTTCTTGTAGGGTTGTGAAAGGTTGTTGTCTTCCACTATCTTGGCAAAAGCCAGGCCGAGGTCGGTAGTATCTGCTACAGGGGCTGAAGTTTCAGCTTCCAGGGTAGAAATGATGGTGCCGCTATCCATATCGGTGTCCTGATGGGTGATGCCGTATGCTGTAGTGAAACCTTTATAGAGGCCGCCATAGTTCACCCAGTCATCCGGCTCGCCGTAGGAAATGATCGTACCTTCCTTCTGCGCAGCCGTAACCAATGCCGCCATCGCGTCCACAGTCGGAGCGGCTGTAGCGGGGACAGTGGTAGCCGGGACCTCGGTGGCAGGGGCTGTCGTTGCGGTTGCAGCCGGGGCACAAGATGACAGCACCAAAACGAATGCCATCAATAACCCAACGTACGAAAATATTTTCTTAGACATCTCTACTCTCCTATGCTCTGAATTATTGAGTCAGCCATTGAAAGGTTGACTTTGCAAATGAGATTCACCAAATCATCTTCTTCCAGCTCGCTCGATGCGCACCTCCTTTCTCAACCCGTCAACCCAAAAGTCGAACTAAATTTCTTTACAAGAAACTTTTGACAATTGAATCGTTGTGTCAACGGCACATAATCTTTTTAACGTCCTTCAATGATGACTTCGCGTGCGCCTGCTTTCACCATCACTACATTGAGATCGGGGTCAAACGTCCAGCAGGGGAGTGACTCCAATGTTTGCCGTTGTTCGAGCTGCTGGCCGTCTGCGATGATCTGCATGGGCCGAAAGGTCAACCGCAGCTTCTGCGCACCAACTGTATCGAATGTCCGGTAGGAAATGTGATAAGGCTGGTATGAAATTTCCTGGACGACCGAAGACGACCTCAGTAAATGGTCAGTGTCGGCCGGGGCAAATTCAGGCAAGCAAGCCATCCCATCGATGAAATGGGGAACAAAATCGAAATATCCATCCGTAAACCAGCATTGGTTGTAGTAATCCGGCCGGTCCACGCCATTCGTTACTGTGCCGTTCTCTTCGGCCATGTAACTTGCCCAATTAAAAGAGCGATAAGCCTGCTCATGATAGACGCCGTCCCCCGTTTGCTCCGCGTAGAGTGCACTGAGGTTGGCAAATCGAGCCGTGTGACTACCCATTGTGTTCGTGGATGGGGATCGCACCGAAGAAAGGAGCTGCCCCCAAAGTATTCTTTACCCAGTCGATCAAACCCTTGACGGTTTCCTCCCATCCGGGGAATTGATCCTGGTTCTCAAGGATATAGCGGGCAGTTTCAAGCGGCGAGAGCTGATCGCGATTCCCGTTGCCTGGATCGAGCCTGATATCCTCAAAGTGCCCTTTCCAGATATTATTCTTGAGTGGATAGCTTTCGATCCAGTCCCACACCTGGTTCCGCAATGAGCGATAATCGCCTACCCCCAACCGTGTCAGTTCATCGAACAGCCTTACCGCCGGGATCATGTGTGCGGTGTATTCCTCGATCACTTTGCCATTGCGTACATCGACACGGAAGGGCCAAGGGGAATGTGTTTCATCTCCCGGGCGGATCTTGCCCGCCAACACTTCAGCACAGCGTGTGCCCATTTCCAAATACCTCTTTTCGCCGGTTAGTTCATAAAAATCCACGTAGGCTTTGCCGACCTGAGCCACTTTGTCAGGCTCGGTAGCATACTCTCCATCGGCGCGTGCGCCAAAATACACGCCGGTACCAGGGTGCGCAGAAGCATAGGGTGTATCCGGCCAGGCAAAATTCTCCGGGGTGCGATAATCCCAGAGGCGCTCGAGCATGGTTTTAACAACCGGAATGTGACTGGCATCACCGGAATAGGGGTAATACTTGAGCAGCGTTGTTGTTGCCCAGGCGAACTTTCCCGCAGGGTTATCGGGCCAAGCCGTGGGGCGCAATGGATCAGTCCAGAAGCAGGAATATTGCAAATACCAGGGCAATCCGTTGGCTGGATCGAAGGGGCAATTTTTAATGAAATCCATCGCCAGCCGGACTACGTGGTCATAAGAAGCCCAGGCCTCCAGCCTCTCCTGCTGATCACGAATGATCTCATGCGCGTTGATGAAAATCATCAGTTTTCCGCCATCACCTGGCAGGCTTCCGGTGGGAAAACCAGCCAAATCTTTTGGTTCAAGGCAACTGGTTGGGTATTGGCCACCGTGATATCAGCCACCACCCGTTGACCGCATACGTTGACACCCAAACGAGTGACTGCGCCATGGAAGGTGATCGTTTCCACTTCGCCGGCAATGACATTCCCGTTTTGATGCACGGGTTGTTCAGGTTGCACCTGAATATTTTCCGGTCTGACCAAAACCACCACTTTCTGTCCATCCGAGAATTCCTTCAAACCATGTGACAGTAATTTGATTTCGTCGCACAGGATGGTATCTTTGCCGGAGACCACTCCATGGAATTGATTGGCCGTGCCGATGAATGTGGCTACAAAGCGCGTCTCGGGGGAGCGATAAATTTCTTCAGGAGTGCCAACCTGCTCAATATTTCCCCTGTTCATCACTACCACTTTGTCCGAAATGGACAAAGCTTCTTCTTGATCGTGGGTAACATAAACCGTAGTGATAGCCAGTTCTGACTGAATCCGGCGAATTTCTCCTCGGAGCGCCACACGCACTTCGGCATCCAAAGCAGACAAGGGCTCATCCAAAAGCAGGACACGTGGTTGCACTGCCAAGGCACGCGCCAGCGCAATGCGCTGCTGTTGCCCACCAGAGAGTTGATGAGGGAAACGCTTGGCAGTATCTTGTAAACGCACCATCTCAAGTACTTCATTAACCCTTTTTTCGGTCTCCGGTTTTGGCGTTTTCTTCATCTTTAGCCCAAAGGCGATATTTTCGCGCACCGTCATGTTGGGGAACAACGCATAAGCCTGAAAAACCATGCCGATGCCACGCCGGTTGGGCGGCACAACCGTAATGTCACTACCGTCCAACTGGATCGTTCCACTGTCCAATTGCTCAAAGCCGGCAATCATCCGCAACGTGGTCGTCTTGCCACAGCCAGAAGGCCCCAGGAAAGAAACGAGTGACCCTTTTTCGATCTCCAAGTTGAAATCGTTTACCGCGATGGTACCGGAAAATGATTTGGACACATTCTTTAGACTTAGATACGCCATGTATTTATCCTCGTTATCGAACGCGTAGTGTTTCAGCCGAACTACTTTGGCCCTTGCTCCCAACCCACAAGATCAAGATGGAAGCAAACCAGGCAATCGTGAAGGAAATTACCGAAAAGGCTGCTGCGATATTGCCATTGATACGGGTATATTCCACGAGCAACAATGGAAAAGTTTTGAATTTGGCGCCGACGATCAACGACGTCAACGTATATTCCGCAAAAATGGTGGAGAAGACGAGCAAACTGCCGCTCAAAATTCCGGGGATGATGTTGGGAATAATGATCCTGACCAGGATCTGAAAAATGTTGGCACCCAAACTTTGCCCGGCCTCGGTTAATGTATACGCATCAATAGCTTGCATGGCATTGGCAACCGGCCGATACATGAACGGCATGGAATACACCACCACTGCGCCAATCAGCAAATATGGCGAACGGGCAATGAGAGGAAAGTTATAGATCTGGATCAAGGCCAGCGCCAACACCACCATTGGGATCCCGAACGGAAGGATCATCAATACATCCAGCAGAGGCTTGGCTCCAGGTAAACGAGTGTGCACCCAGTAAACCGTGGGGACAATTAGGATCAGGCTCACCAAAACAGTCGCGAGGGACAAAATAAATGAGTTGCGCAGCGTGCTTCCAAAATAAGAGACCTGGAATGCCCGCTGATAGAATTCAAGCGTATATCCTTCCGGTAAAATCGTCCGATCCCAGCGCGTGGCAATCGAGAACATATAGGTTGACACGATGGGCAGCAGCATGTAGAAAAGGAATAATGCAATAGCAATGATCTGCCATAAGGCCGGGCGAATCTTCTTTTCCGATTTCTGTGTGGGCGCTTGCGTGTTTTCCATCGCCAGTTACCTTATTTCACTATCGTAAAGATCATGATTTCAACCAGCGGCGAGCCCGGAGGGTGGCCATTTGATAAACCGCGATGACCAGGCTCATGACGAGCAAAGACAAAACCGCCATTGCCATTCCAAGCCCGATGTCCTGACGAACTTCACCTGCGATCATGTAACCGATCTGGAGCGTCACCAATGCAAGGTTGGCTTGTACCAGCGTGTAAGCAGTGGCGTAAGCGCCGAATGCATTGGCGAACAGAAGCGTCAGCCCCGCGATCAGCGAGGGCATCAAGACCGGTAAACCAATGTGCCACCAGAACTGGAAAGTATTGGCGCCCAGGCTTTGTGACGATTCCTGCCATTCCTTCTTGATACCGGCAAAAGCGGGAAGGATGAGCAGGACCATAAGGGGTAATTGGAAATACACGTAGGCGATGATCAAGCCGGAGTATGAGTATATGCTGAATGTCGGGTAAAGTTGATATTGGAAATACTGCATCAAGAATTGGGTGACAATGCCATTCATTCCCAAAACGACCACAAAAGCGAATGCCAGGGGGGCACCCGCAAAGTTTGTGGTCACGTCAGAAAGTGCAATCAAGGTTTCGCGGGCACGCCCAGAAGGCCATCGGTAAATTGCATAACCGATAAAAGTACCCAGCACGACGCCGATAATGGCTGTCAGTCCCGAAAGTTTGATACTATTCACAAATGAGTTAATGTATAAAGGATGATTCAAATCCAGATAATGCTGGATGGTAAGCTGACCGGTGGTTTTTTCGATGACACTTCCCCGCACCAGAAACAACACCGGCACGATCTCGAATGCCAGACAAAATAAAAGGAATGGGAGTAGCCCCATCCAGGCAGTCATTCGACCCGTCCTTTTTTTCATAGATGGCATGATTTTTGCTCTCTATTTTTTATTATACATCATATGTTTTGTATGTCAATGTTTTTTGTTTCGTTTTAGTTCGTTTGACTGTTCGTTTTATGAATGCTATAATAATATTTATTACATTCCATACATTTTTTAGACGTTTTTGATGGGTCAATTTGAAAATCAGGAGTTTCAATCATGTCAGAAGCTTTCGAACAACGAGTCGCTCAATATCCTGACCTGGCAAAATTTGAGAAACACCTTCACGGTCTACTGAGCAAAGGATATTTCCAGAAAAATATCTCCATCCTGATTAACCGTACCCCCGGCCGCTTGGATCTGATGGGCGGCAACGATGATTACACCGGAGGTCTGGTTTTCGAAACGACCATCCGC
>JBEKEX010000211.1:0-4135 GCA_050013615.1 Anaerolineaceae bacterium | reverse complement strand
GGTCGGCGGGGGCAAAGGTGGCGGTCGGTATGTTGGTCGGCGTGGCGGTGAACTCATCCGTTGGTGAGACTGCCTCGGTCGGCCTGGCGGTCAGCGTTGGCAGGACGGTTGGCTCCCCAGGCGTGGTGATTACGGTCGGCGTCACACTGGCCAACTCCTCGGTGGGCGCAACTGTCGTCAGAAATGAAGTGGGTGAGGGGATCAAGGTCTCGGTGATGGCCGGCGCGTTCTGGGTAAGGATGGCAGCAACGCGGGTCTGCACATCTTGATCGGATGCGCCTCCTGAGGTGGTGCTGCATGCGCCCAATATGAATGCCATCATCACTAACAACGGCAATAATTTTTTCATTTTCTCCTCCATCGAATACATCAGATCAAGAATTAGAGCTTGTAGCCAAACTTGCGCAGCAGACCTTTGCGCCAGTCGATTTCTGCTTCGTCTTCAACGCCCTTGGGCGTTTCACCATCCACCACACCTAAAATACCGCGCCCGCTGCCGGTATCGGCCACGATCACCTGTGCCGGGTTGGCCGTGGCGCAAAAGATACCGCATACTTCGGGGACGGCCTTTATGGCGTTCAGCACGTTGACCGGGAAAAATCCAGGCCCCAGGAAAATGATGAAACTGTGCCCCGCACCGATGGCCTGGGCATTTTTGACCGCTAAGTCGATCATCGCCTGGTCATTGCCGGACCAGCGTACCAGGCATTTGCCCGATGCTTCGCAAAACGCCAGACCGAATTTGATCCCCGGCACCGACGTGACCAGGGCTTCGTGGAGGTCCTCGACCGTTTTAATAAAGTGAGTTTGTCCTAGGATGAAATTGATCTCTTCCGGCTTATCGATGCCGACTGACTTGAGCTCCATCGTTACCCTCCGCATACAAAGGTAAGATATGCATGACACATATTTTCTATATTATTTTACCTCGTATGCATAGTCCTATACAACGGAATAACGTGCAATCTCCGTGCCAGCTTTCGGGACAAAATCGTTTTTAGCGGTAAAATAGAAGGACTCGGATGAGAAAATTTAGCCATTTGATACCAAAAGGTTCAACTTTTATAGGTTGGAGAGTAAGGCGTCCAATTACTCGGCAAGCTGTCAGGTGGCGTGAAAGGGACCGTTCTTAACATTGTACGAGATCATTTTCCTTGGCACTTCGGCTTCGGCCCCCTCGGCGCGGCGTAACTTGCCGGCTTTGGTCGTCAAGCACGACGAATATCGCTTCCTGGTCGATTGCGGCGAGGGCACCCAACGCCAGATTCTCCAATCGGGGATTGGCTTCAAGCACCTGAACCGCATCCTCATCACGCACGGTCACCTCGACCACATCCTGGGTCTGGCAGGGTTGCTTTCCACTTATTTGCGCTGGGAAGCCATCGACGAGCTCGAGATCTACGGCGGGCGGGCCGCGTTGGACCGCATCGGCGACCTGCTCTATGGAGTGGTGCTGCGCGGTGCCACGCCGCCCATGCCCCTGAAATTAATTCCCGTCAGCTCGGGCGTCTTCTTCGAGGGTGAAGATTTTACCATTTCAGCACTACCGGTCCAGCATCGCGGCCCCGATTGTTTGGGCTTCGTGTTCGAAGAGAAGGGGCGGCGGCCTTTTCTGCCGGAAAAAGCGGAAGCGTTGGAAATTCCCTCCGGCCCCTGGCGGCGCGATCTGGCGGCCGGCAAACCGGTCACATTGCCCGATGGGCACACGATCGACCCCGAAGAAGTGCTCGGTGAGTTCCATCCTGGCACGCGCTTGGTTGTCATCGGCGACGTGGGCAACACCGAACCGCTGCTCGATGTATGCAAAGGCGCCGACGGGTTGGTGATCGAATCCACTTACCTGGAAGAGGAAGCCGAGATGGCGCGGCAGTTTGCGCATCTCACCGCGCACCAGGCGGCGGAATTGGCGAAGAAGGCCGGTGTGCGCCAGCTTTTCCTGACGCACGTCTCGCGCCGCTACCGTGACAAGGATATCCTGGCCGAAGCACAGGCTGTCTTTCCCGAGGCCGTCCTGGCGCACGATATGGACCAATTCCAGGTCAAGCGCGACTGAGCCTCGCTAACCATCTCCCAAGGTAATCATTCCCATTTCTAGTGTGAGATTTGTCACTTGCCATTTCCACGATTCTTTGATAATATATGAACGTATGCTCATATATTCAAGGATTAGGTCGAAATGACTACACCCCGAAAAACTGATTTGACCCGTTGCGAAGTCGACATCATCCACGAAGACCTGGTTCATGCCGCCCAGCCCGACCTATTGGACGGTCTGACAGCGACGCACATGGCGCAGATCTTCCAGGCTCTGTCCGATCCGACACGGGTACGTCTCATTTCCTCGTTGCTTTCGACTGAATTGTGCGTCTGTGATATTGCTGCCATTTTGGGCATGACGCAGAGTGCTGTTTCACACCAGTTGCGCGCCTTGCGCGACCAGCGGTTGGTCAAAGCCCGCAAAGAGGGGCGGGTGGTCTATTACACGCTTGACGATGAGCACATCAAGGATCTCATGAGCAGGACATTGGAGCACATCAAGCATGGCGAATCTACAAACGATTGAAGTCCCCGTAGAGGGAATGGATTGTACGGAATGCACCCAGCACGTGAGGCACGCGATTGCCCGGCTGCCAGGCGTCAACTCGGTCGAAGTGCTATTGACTGCACAAAAGGCCGTAATCCAGTTGGAAGCGGGGCAGGTTGACTTGCCTATGATCCGCAAGGCAGTGGAGGGCGCCGGTTATTCGGTGCCGCAAACGCAAGCGGATACTTTGCGGGCAGGGGAGAAATTTACCCGTAGGGCGATCACGACGTTGGCTTTGGTGGTGGGTGTAGTGCTGTTCGTCGTGGTGGTAGGGGAGGGGTTGGGCCTGTTTGCAAAATTGACGGACCAAGTGCCTTTCTGGGTGGGGGCGGTAATCGTGGCGGTCGGCGGGCTGCCGATCTTTATCGATGTGGCCCGCTCGGCACTGCACAAACAGGTCACCTCGCGCACACTGATGTCGTTGGGCGTGCTGGCGGCGCTGGTTGTTCACCAATGGACGACGGCCGGTGTGGTGGTGTTCATGATGCATATCGGCAATTATGTCGAAAGCTTCACGGCTGACCGCTCGCGCAAAGCCATCAAAGATTTGAGCGCCATGACCTCGCCGACGGCACGGGTGGAACGCGCCGGCGCAGAGATCGAAGTGTCGCTGGATGAAGTGAAAGCCGACGAAGTTGTGGTGGTGCGCCCGGGCGAGAAGATCCCGGTGGATGGCGTTGTGCTGTCCGGTAATGCCACGATCAACCAGGCAGCGCTGACCGGCGAATCCATGCCGGTGGAAGCGGGCGCCGGGTCGAAGGTCTATGCTGCCACCGTCGTGCAATTGGGCAGCATCCGCATTCAGACGGTGCACGTGGGTCGCGATTCGACCTTTGGGCGTGTCATCCAGTTGGTCGGAGAGGCTGAAGCCAGGCGCGGCGAGGTGCAGCGCTTTGCCGATAAGTTCAGCGGTTATTACCTGCCGGTGGTGGCCGGGATCGCCCTGCTCACGCTGGTCATCAGTGGCAATCCCTTGAATGCGACGGCCGTGCTGGTGGTGGCCTGTTCGTGCTCCATTGCTTTGGCGACGCCCATTGCCATGCTGGCATCCATCGGCGCCGGTGCCAAGCAAGGGGTGTTGGTCAAAGGCGGCAAGTTCCTGGAATTGCTGGCACGTGCGGACGTGGTGCTGCTGGATAAAACCGGCACCCTCACGCTGGGGAAACCACATTTGACCGAGGTCATCTCTTTGAACGGCGTGGATGAGAGCACTATCTTGACCCTGGCTGCTTCCGCAGAACGCTATTCCGAACATCCTTTGGCGCGTGCTTTGCGCGAGGCCGCGTCGGAGCGCCAGCTTCATCTGCTCGGGGTGCAGGATTTCGCGGCCCTGCCGGGCATGGGTGTACGCGCCCAGATCGATGGCTGCCAGATCGCGGGGATGAAGTACGCCCAGCTCCCGGACGACCTTCGCATCGCCTTCGATACCTACGCACTGGATGTGATCGTGCTCTCCGAGGCGGACGAGGAGGAGGTGCGGGAGATGTTTCTGCGCCTCCAGAACGGCACCAGCCTGAAGGCGCAGGAGAAGCGCAACGCCATGCCGGGCAG
>JBEKEX010000210.1:0-4139 GCA_050013615.1 Anaerolineaceae bacterium | reverse complement strand
AGATCCGCCGCGGCTTCTTCATGCGCTCAGAAGATTTCTTCGGCTACGTCCGGTATATAAACACCCTGCACGAGGAAATGGAAAACGATCTACGTGAGATCGAAGAGGATTACAGAAATCGCTCGGCTGCCGCACGCGAATTGGCCGAGATGTCGGTCAAGCATGAAATGGCTTCCATGCGGCACTCCTATGGCGAAGGGCTAGACGCCCGTTCCCACGGGGAAAGCTACCTGGCTTTGTTCCAATCCCGCTTCGTCCCCGGCGGGCTGTACCTGATGGACGAGCCGGAGGCACCGCTCTCCCCCACCCGCCAGCTTTCCTTCCTGGCGCTGCTGCACTCCATGGTCGCCCAGGATGCCCAGTTCATCATCGCCACCCATTCCCCCATTCTGATGGCCTATCCGGGAGCCGTGATCCTGAGCTGCGACAACGGTAAGCTGACCGAGACTGCCTTCGATGATCTGGAGCACGTGACCATCCTGCGCACTTTCCTGAACGACCCCGAGAATTATTTCAGGTTCTTATTCGAAGAAAGTTGAATTACGCCGCCGCGAAGGTTTGCCGGTGATGCAGCCAATAGTCGATTCACTGATCGAAAATGGCAAACCACTCGGCGTCGAGTTCGATTTGTCTTCGCTGGGCCAGATCAATGTTGATGAATGACCTTCCAATCAGTGATATTCATGCGTGACAAAGTGAGCGCAATCGACTAAACTTGGCTCATGCAACCTGATAAAGAAATATATGAAATCATCCTCACTGGCATGTCCTACGGCGGCGACGCCCTTGGAAACCTGCCGGATGGCCGCGTTGTGTTCGTGCCTTTTGCCCTGCCCGGCGAGCACGTGCGCGTTCAGCTCACCGAGGAAAAGCGCAGCTTTGCCCGCGCCCGCCTGCTGGAGGTTTTAAACCCCTCGCCGGAACGCATCACCCCGCGCTGCCGCCACTTCAGCTATTGTGGTGGCTGCCATTACCAGCATTTGCCCTACGAGAAACAACTCGAGATCAAGCAAGCCATTCTGCGGGAACAGTTCCTGCGCATTGCCGGTATCGATGACCCGCCGGTCGAAAAAATAGTCCCCTCGCCTGCCCAGTGGAACTATCGCAATACGGTCCAATTCCATCTTTCCCCCAACGGCAAGCTGGGCTATCAGGCTTCCGGCTCCCACCGCATCGTGGAGATCAGCGAATGCCACCTGCCGGAAGAAAACTTGAACCAGCTCTGGCCGCAGCTCGAGTTGGAGCCCATTGCCGGCCTGGAACGTGTGGAACTGCGTCAGGGCGCCGGCGATGATGCCATGTTGGTGCTGGAAAGCCACCTGATCGATACACCGGAACTCCAAATCGAACTGCCGACCTCGGTGGTGCACTTATCCCCGGCCGGTGCATTGGTGCTCGCCGGCAGCGACCACGTGGTCATGCAGGTCAAAGACCGCGCTTTCCAGGTTTCAGCCGGTTCCTTCTTCCAGGTCAATACCTCCCAGGCAGCCGCCATGGTGGATGAGCTTATGACAAACCTGCCATTGTCCGCAACCGACACGCTTCTGGACGTCTACTGTGGCGTCGGGCTGTTCAGCGCCTTTCTGGCGCCCAAGGTGAAGCGCTGCGTTGCTGTTGAGCTCTCGGAAACAGCTTGTGACGACTATGCGGTCAACCTGGATGAATTCGACAACATCGAGCTATATGTAGGCGCGGCAGAGATCATCCTTCCAGTCCTGCAGCTCACGACCCGCGTGGCCGTGGTAGATCCGCCGCGTGCCGGCCTGGCGCGTCCCGCCCTGGATGCGCTGGTGCATCTGGCGCCAGAAGTGATCGCCTATGTCTCTTGCGATCCCTCGACGCTCAGCCGCGACGCCCGCCTACTGCTGGAAGCAGGCTATCGATTGACCCGCTGTGTGCCCTTCGACCTTTTCCCACAGACTTATCATATCGAGAGCATCAGTTTCTTCTCGAAATAAGTTGTCAGAGACCTGAGCAGACCCGGGAACATTTCCCACCTGCTTGACGTCTATGTTAAGACTTGGTGCAATTTTGCTGTAAAAAATCTACTATAATGATAAAGATATTGGAGCATGGAGCGAAAAAATGAACAAGAAAACAGGCATGATCCTGGTAACTGTAGCATTGGCTGGTAGCCTATTGGCCTGCAACCTCCCCTTTTCGGGCAGTGAAAGCACCCCAACGCCTGATCTGACGCTCACCGCGCTGTTTGCCCCAAGCGGTGTGCCGACTTTCTTGCCGACCGGCACTTCGACAGCCGTGCCGTCCACTCCCACCACCGTGCCTACCAATACTCCTACCAATACGCCCCTGCCGACTGCCACGTCGACGGCCACGCCATTACCGTCTCGACCCGGGCCATCTGTCAACGCTTATTTCCTCACCAAATTGCCCATCTTGAACGGCGACTGGGGCGATTGGAAGTCAGAAGCTGTTGAATACCCCGCCAAAAGCATCGTCTTCGGCAAGAGCAATTGGAGTGGCTCGACCGACTTGCAAGGGTCCTATATGCTCGGTTGGGATTACACCTACCTGTACCTGGGTGTAAAAGTCATCGATGATAAATTCGTCCAGCAAGCCACCGGTGCCAATATGTACAAAGGCGACAGTGTGGAAGTCTTGCTGGATGCCAACTTGCAAGGCGATTATAACGATCACACCCTCAACGGAGAAGATTACCAATTGGGGATCTCGCCCGGCCAGGGCGTGGATAAGATCACCACTGCTGGTGAAGCCTTCATGTGGGAGCCGTCTTCCATTGCCGGTTCACGGCCACAAGTTGCGGTTTCTTCCACCGGCGGGTCTGGCCTCTACCGGATCGAAGCAGCCATCCCCTGGGCCATTTTCGGCATCACGCCGCAGCCTGGAATGAAGATCGGCTTCGTGCTTTCGATCAATGATAATGATGACGCTTCTGCAAACATCGAGCAGTCGATGGTCTCCAGCGATCCTTATCGCGTGCGCACAGACCCCACCACCTGGGGCATCATGACCCTGGTCAGGTAATTCCCACGCAAGTGCAGAAAACTGCGTCGAGTTATTCCGACGCAGTTTTTTTTATTTATATCCGATTATCACAATAGGGAAGTTTGATTTCAATACAAGATCAACGCCAGCTCTGAGCGATATGCCCGGGTTTGTGCGTCATCCGGACCCAACAACTCCAACAAGCCCAACACCAACTGTTTGGCAGCGCCGTTACGATAGCGCTTGTCCTGGCGCAAGATATCCAGCAAGCCATCCAATGCAGCCGGGATGTTGCCGCGCTTTGCCAGCCGGATGCTGTTGGTAAAAGCCGCATCCAAATCCGTCTCTCCCGGCAGACTATCTTTTTCCAGGCTTACCAGGGTGTCTGCATAAGCGCGGAGTAACTCAGCCCGGGCGTATTCTTTACTCGCAGGAAAAACACTCAAGATCCGCAGGGCATCGTCCCCTTTCCCCTGCCCCAAGAAAGCCACAGCCAACCCCAGCAACGCAGCCGTCTGCTCGGGTTCGGTTTCCAACACCTGGCGGAAGATACTTTACGCTTCCTTCCATTGATATACTGCGGCCAGGTTCTGGCCTTTTTCCAATGCCAGGCTCGCCGGGCTAGGCGGCATCAATTTTCCAAGAAAATCGCGCAGCCGGTTTTCAGGCTGAAGTCCCACCAATTCGCCAACCGCCTGCCCCTGGCTGAAAGCCTTGATCGTCGGGATGCTATGAACGCCGTACTGCAAAGCGAGGTTTGGGTTGGCTTCCACATCCAGTCGCGCCAGGCGAAAGCTGCCTTGCGTCTCACCCGCCAGGCGTTCCAGCATCGGGGTCAATACTTTGCACGGGCGGCACCACTCCGCCCAAAAATCCACCACCACCGGCCGGTTCTGCGAATACGCCAACACTTCGAACTCGAAGTTGCTTTCGAAGACGTCCACAACGAACTCAGAGGCCATAGCGTTTATTCTCCCTCATCGCCGCCGACCTGGCTGGGCTGGTCGAAGCGCACCACGTCGCCGTGCACATTGATGACGACGCGAAACCCAAGCATGCCCAAATAGGCCCGGCTATCCTCCGGGATACCGGTCTCGGACAAAGCTTCCATGTGCTGGTCCATTTGTTTGAGCTGGTTCATGATCATGGCATAGGTGAAGATGTCTTCCTGG
>JBEKEX010000209.1:0-4254 GCA_050013615.1 Anaerolineaceae bacterium | reverse complement strand
GAACGTATTGCATGGCGATGTCACTACCAACGGCTTTTTACTTTCAGCCCGTGGACTGGGAGCTTTGATCGGCGCATTAACAGTGGCAGCTTTAAGCGTGAGGCAGATCCGTGGTAAGCTGTGGACTTGGGGCAGCTTTGTGCTGCCGGCGCTCCTCATCGTTTTCGCCATTTCGCCCTGGCTGACTCCGGCATTGCTGCTGCTGATGGGTGTTGGCTGGAGCCTCATGTGGGTGACCAACAACGCCAACTCGTTGATCCAGACCAGCATCCCGGATGAAATGCGCGGGCGGGTGATGGCGCTCTATACCGTGGTCTTTCAAGGTGGTGCTCCTTTGGGTTCACTGCTCATTGGCGGCATAACCTCGACCACTAACGCACCGCTCGCCGTCATCATTTGTGGCATAATGCTCTTAGGTTTTGCTGTATTCATCTGGATTACTAATCCTCAGATGAGAACTTTGGAATAGTTACCTCCTGATTTACATTAATGATGAAACGATCATGTCAACTTCAGTTAACGGTCTTACTCTAGAACAAGTGGCTGCCCTCAAGAAGCAAGGGCTGGTCAACCATGCGCCGTTGAAAACCAGCCGCACGTATGGTCAGATATTAAAAGAAAACCTGTTCACGTTCATCAATACCGTGCTGTTCGGGCTGGGTCTGGCACTCGTCCTGCTGGGGCGTCCCACCGACGCATTCGTCTCGGTGGCAGTCATCTTCGCCAACACCATTGTTAGCCTGGTGCAGGAAATACGTGCCAAGCGCATGCTTGACCAAATCGCACTGCTCACCCGTCCAACGGCAACGGTGATGCGGAGTGGGAACGAGCAGGTCATCGACCCGAACGAGATCGTCCTGGGCGACCTGCTGCTGGTCCACCCCGGTGACCAGATTGTGGTGGACGGTGTGGTGAGCGGCGATTGTCATATGGAAGTGGATGAATCGCTGTTGACCGGTGAAGCGGACACCATCCCCAAGAATATCGGCGACGTTGTCTATTCCGGCAGTTTTTGTGTGCACGGCAGCGGCTGTTATACGGCGCAAAAAATAGGCGCTGAAAGTCTTGCTGGCCAGATCACCCGAGGTGCGCGTGCCTTCCGGCGCGTGCACACACCCTTGCAGCAGCAGATCAACCTGGTGGTGAAGGTGCTGCTGGTCATCGCCGCCTATTTCATTCTCATTTTGGCCATCAGCACCGTGGTTAACCATATCACTCTGGTGCGGGCCGTAATGAACAGCGTGGTGATCATCGGATTGGTACCCAACGGGCTGTTCCTGGCCATTGCTGTCGCCTATGCCTTGGGAGCCATCCGCATCGCCGGCAAAGGCGCTCTCATCCAGGAGACGAATGCCATCGAGTCACTCAGCAATGTCGATGTCCTCTGCCTGGACAAGACGGGGACATTGACCACCAACCACATACGCTTCCACGCGTTGATGCCGCTGGCTGTGACGGAAGATGAATTGCGCGCCGCATTGGGCATCTTCGCCGCGAGCGACAGCGCCCCCAACCGCACCATCAAGGCCATCCGCGAATCGTTCCCCGCTGAGCCGCAGCCCATCTATGCCGAAATGCCGTTTTCCTCAGAACATAAATGGAGCGGCTTCGTTTTCAAAAATCCCCAACTCACCGCCACCTACGCCCTGGGTGCCCCGGAGATCTTCGATCACCTCGTCGATCTGCCCTCCGTCGCCCGCAGTCAGATCGATAACTGGGAACAGAGCGGTCTGCGCGTGTTATTGCTGGCCGGCAGCCCTTCCGTACTGCAGCTCCAAGACAAGAATCGTCGCCCCCATTTACCCCATGGCTTGCAAGCGCTGGGGTTGATGGCTTTCAGCGACGAGCTGCGCCCTGAAGTCCAAGCCACGCTCGAATCATTCCAAAAAGCCAAGGTACAGGTGAAGATCATCTCCGGAGACAGCCCGCAGACCGTCGCAGCCGTGGCAAAGCAGGCAGGCATGTCGAAAGAGGTTAAATGTCTCTCCGGTCGTGAGCTGGAAGCAATGGATGCTACACAGTTCGAAAACGCCGTGGAAGAGACCACCATTTTCGGCCGCATTTCGCCCATGCAGAAGGAAAAGATCGTGTCCAGCCTGCGCCAGCATGGCCATTACGTGGCTATGATCGGTGATGGGGTGAATGATGTGCTTTCGCTGAAACAGGCCAATGTTGGAGTTGCCATGCAATCCGGCAGTCAGGCAGCCCGTAGCGTCGCCGATGTGGTGTTGTTGCAAGATACATTCGCCCCGCTTTCCTACGCCGTCCTCGAGGGGCAGCGCATCACCAACGGGATGCAAGCCATCCTCAAGCTTTTCATGACGCGCATCGTTTATTCTGCGTTGCTGATCATCTCACTGGACGCAGTGAACGGCTTCCCGTTTGCGCCGCGCAACAACTCCGTTTTGACTCTGTTCACCGTCGGCATCCCCAGCCTGGCCCTGGCTGCCTGGGCTTCCCCAGGCGCATTGCCAAGTGCCACCATGGTGCGGCGCATGTTCCGCTTCGTTTTGCCGGCAGCACTTACCATCACCTTGGGCGGTTTGGTGATCTTTGTGGTCTATTTCGTACGGAATTACCCCGGAAACTTTACCGCGCTTTCAATGGCCCAGACTGCGTTGACCAATTTCTGCACGTTGTGCGGCGTAGTTTTGATCGCCTTTGTCGACCCATCGTTCAAGTGGTTGGCAGGCAGTGAGTATGTGCGCGGCGATAAGCGTCCCGCCCTGTTGTCAGTGGTGCTCCTCGTAGCCTATACCCTGATCCTCACACACCCCACCTTGCGGAAGTTGTTCGATCTGGCAACCTTATCCTGGATCGAGCACCTCGTCATCGCCGGTGCTGTCCTCCTCTGGGCGTTGATTTTGCGATCCATTTGGAGGAGCCAACTAATGGAACGGTTCTTCAATGTCAGCTCATTGGAGAAATAGATCCAGGCCTTTTTACAATCCTCTTATGATTCAGGCCTTGTTTTTTTTGCCTGTCAGTGGCCTAATTGACCAAATTGGAGAGGAAAAATATCATGGCTGAAACAATGAAAGTACTCGGTATTTCCGGCAGCTTGCGAAAAGGCTCATATAATACCGCTTTGTTACACGAAGCAAAAAAACTACTCCCTGAAGGGATGGAACTCGAAATATACGATTTATCATCCCTTCCACTTTACAACTTTGATCTGGATAACGAGAATCCTCCCGAAGCAGTGAAACAGTTGAGAGATCACATCCGCTCTGCGGACGCGCTGCTCATTGCTACCCCTGAATATAACTATTCCATCCCGGGAGTGCTAAAGAATGCGCTCGATTGGGCTTCGCGCCCGGCAAAAAGTTCCGCACTGAACGGCAAACCGCTGGCAATGATGGGGGCGGGCGGTCTGATGGGAACTTCACGGGCGCAATATCACCTGCGCCAGGTGGCTGTCTTTACCAATATGTTCCCCATCAACAAACCGGAAATCTTTGTCACCTACGCTTCTCAAAAATTCGACGCCAACGGGAATTTGACCGATGAGATCGCCCGCCAATTGATAAAGGAGCTGCTGGTGGCCCTGGCAGATTGGACACGCCGGTTGAAGGCCAAGCCTTAACGCTTATAAAACAAAAAACCGGGTATCTGCCAGAATGCAGCTGCCCGGTTTTTGATTAAATCAATGGAAGAATATTAGTAGCGGCCGCCACCCGATCCACGTCTGCCACCACCACCACCACCTTCGGTGCGTGGGCGGGCTTCGTTCACATTGATGGCGCGACCTTTAAGATCCTTGCCATTCAAGCCGGCGATGGCTGCTTGTGCTTCTGTATCATTGGGCATTTCAACAAAGGCAAATCCTTTGCTTTTACCGGTGAAGCGGTCAGTTATCATTTGAGCAGACGTGACAACTCCGTATTCGGCAAAAAGGTCTTTCAGCTCTTCATTTTTGACACTGTAATCAAGATTTCCTACATAAATATTCATAAAAATTAGAATTAAATTAATAAAATTTGTTAATAGATAATCGGTAATTTTACAAAAAGGAAATGCTTATAAAAACAGTTCAAAAAGTAAGTATCCCAAATTTTCTATGGCACAAAGTTACAATTATTAATTTGAATAATCTAAACATTTTCAAAATTTATTATTATTTCAGAAAAAATATCTACGTTTGATTTTTGATAATTTTAATTGGTCATCGTATGTATTTATTAGGTTTTGATATTGGAAGTTCGTCCGTGAAAGCATCCTTGATTGATGCCTTAACAGGAAATTGTATAGCTT
>JBEKEX010000208.1:0-4337 GCA_050013615.1 Anaerolineaceae bacterium | reverse complement strand
TTTCTCTGTCCACCAAGGTTCTGAAAATACGGCTAAAATTTAAAGTTTTGTAACGAAGGCTATTTTGGATGCGCCTGGGTTGCCGACAAGCGGGCAGGGAAAAAGGCGCGGAATTCAAAGATTTTTTTAAGGGAGCGAGTGGCCCAATATGGCTACATCATAGGCGCCGCCACAAATAATCAGGTTATCGACTTTCTCGAAATACACGACTTTGGGAAGAATCTGTTTGGTCTTCGGATGGTACCATTTGTATTCCACGCAGCCGGAACCTTTTTCAACGGCGGTGTCGATGATTTCCTTTATAAAATGCTTACCATCGAAATCCTCGATGTCAATGAAGTCTTCTCCGACAAATCTTTCATTGACTCCATGTGCAAGCATGATCCCTTTGAAACTTAAAACAAAAATGTACAATTCTCCTTCTGAAAACATGCCGCCAGGGTTCGTAAATTCAGCCAAAGCGATCCTTTTACCGACGCGCAGGTAAAAGGTTTTTGCTTCATCAACCCACCCCCTCGCTGACTCACAGGTCATCGGGTCCATTTTGCGCCTCCATTTGCGAAGAGATTTTAACACTAATAATGCTGTTCTTATCAGCTATCCTGAGACCAGTATCCGGACAGTTTGGACGTCGGAGCCTCATTAACCGCTATTTTTCAGGGCGGCCTGGGCGGCTGCCAGCCTGGCGATGGGAACGCGCAACGGCGAGCAGCTGACGTAGTTGAGTCCCAGCTTGTGGCAGACTGCAATGGATTTTGGGTCACCGCCGTGTTCTCCGCAAATACCCACTTCCAAGCCAGGGCGCACCTTTCGACCCAGGTCCACTGCCATGCGCATCAATTTCGCCAACCCGTTCTCGTCAATGCTGACAAAGGGATTTTCCGGCAAGATTCCGCGTTGTATGTAGTCGATCAGGAATCCCTTTTCGGCATCGTCCCTGCTTATTCCGTAAGTGGTCTGAGTAAGATCGTTGGTACCGAAAGAGAAGAACTCCGCATGCTCTGCAATTTCATCAGCGGTTAGCGCAGCGCGCGGGATTTCGATCATGGTGCCGAACTTATAATCAATCGTAATTCCACGTTCAGCCATGACCTCTTTTGCAACCGCCTCGAGAGCGTTTCTTTGCGTCACCAGTTCGTTGACGTGGGCTATAAGCGGGATCATTATCTCAGGGTGGACATCCACCCCGAGTTTCGCGCACTGACAGGCGGCCTCGAAGATTGCCCTGACCTGCATTTGTGTCAACTCAGGCATTGTTATTCCAAGGCGTACGCCCCGCAGACCGAGCATTGGGTTCGCCTCCCGCAGTGCCTCCACACGCCTGAGAATGCGCTCGTCTTCTTGGATTTTTCGCAGGAGTTCATCGATTTCCTGCAAATTTTTGGCGTTCAACAGGCGGATCTTGCCATCCGTAAGCTCACTCATCAGCTGTTCGAAGCCGGGCAGGAATTCATGGAGCGGGGGGTCGATCAGGCGAATGATTACGGGTAATCCGTCCATGACTTTGAAAAGAGCGATGAAATCCTCTCGTTGGAAAGGCAGCAGCGCATCCAGAGCCTCCCGCCGTTCAGCAGGTACATTTGTCATGATCAACTTCTGCACCAGAGGCAGGCGTTCGGCTTGGAAGAACATGTGCTCGGTACGGCAAAGGCCGATACCACTGGCGCCATGCTCGCGGGCGCGTTTTGCGTCTTGAGCGTAGTCCGCGTTAGCCCACACACTTAGCCTCCGGAATCCATCAGCCCATTGGAGCAGTTTCATCAGCCACAGATCGGATATGTCCGGCACCATTGTGTCTAGTTGCCCAAGGAAGACCTCGCCCGTCGAGCCGTCGATTGAAATCCATTCCCCTTCATTGATGACCTGGTCGCCAACCGTCATTAGATGTTGTCCGATATCAATCTCCAGTGCAGCAACGCCGACGACGGCAGGCTTGCCGAACTGGCGGGCAACAAGCGCCGCATGACTGGTGCGGCCGCCTCGGCTGGTAAGAATTCCTTCGGCCGCAAGCATGCCATGCACGTCATCCGGCTTAGTCTCCGGCCGGACCATGATCACCTTCTTGCCTTCCTTTTTGGCCCAGCTTTCGGCAAGGTCTGCGCTAAAAGCCACCATACCCACAGCCGCGCCGGGAGAGACATTCAAACCGCCGGCGAGCAATCTGCCTTCAGCCATTGCGGCCCTTTTGGAAGAGGCATCGAACTGTGGGTGCAGGAAAAAATCCACCTGCTCGGGAGTCACCCGCATAACAGCTTCCTCCCTGGTGATTGATTTTTCTTCCGCCATTTGCACGGCAATGCGAACCGCGGCCTGAGCGGTCCGCTTGCCCGCGCGCGTCTGCAGCATCCACAGGACGCCCCGCTCGACCGTGAATTCGACATCCTGCATGTCACGGTAATGCTCCTCCAGTTTAGAGGTGATCTCGACAAATTGTTTCCAGGCATGTGGTATCGTCTCAGCCATTCGCTCCACCGGATCGGTTGTTCGGATGCCTGCAACCACGTCTTCACCTTGAGCGTTAATGAGGTAGTCGCCCTCGATCCTTTTCTCACCGGTTGTTGCATTGCGGGTCATCGCCACGCCGGTGGCGCTGTTATCGCCCATGTTGCCAAACACCATTGCCTGAATGTTCACGGCGGTGCCGAGGTTGTGAGCAATTTTGGCCGCATTTCGGTAATCGATTGCACGCTTGCCGTTCCAGGATTTGAACACAGCCTCCGTTGCCAGCCGGAGCTGCTCATAAGGGTCAGTAGGAAAATCGATACGGTTGTAGCGCCGGAATATATCCCTGAAGCGCTCTACAATGGCCTTCCAGTCATCGGGGGTAAGCTCGGCATCACTCTTTGCCCCGCGGGCTTTCCGGAACTCGGCGATGACCTCCTCGAAAGGCTCGTCGGGCACACCCATCACTACCGCACCGAACATCTGGATGAGACGCCGATAAGAGTCATAAACGAAGCGTGGGTTCCCTGTCGCCTCGATCATACCCCTGACCGTATTGTCGTTGAGTCCGATATTGAGTACCGTATCCATCATCCCAGGCATGGAAAACTTCGCGCCGGAACGGCATGAGACGAGCAGCGGATTCTTGGGGTCCCCGAATTTCTTGCCGGTCTTCTTTTCAACTTCGGCTAAAGCTGCCAGCTCCTGCTCCCACATCTGTTTTGGAAATCTCATGTGTGAGTCAAGGTATGAGTTACAAGCCTCGGTGGTCACAGTAAAACCAGCAGGTACCGGCAAGCCGATTCTGGTCATTTCCGCTAAATTGGCACCCTTTCCGCCGAGTAGTCCTCGAACATTTTCCCAGTCACCACCAACGTAAGCCGTTGCCTGATCAAGTTCGTCGAACAAATAGACCCATTTTTCCGCCATGGTTAAGTACTCCTTTGGAGGTCCTGTGCCGCAGGAATGACATTGGGGCCCCGCTCAAGTTTCGGGATAATTTTTAGTTAACCATCAAAGAAACGGAAAGCTGGAATGGGGTTTTCATGCGCCTTATGAATGGGCCTGTTTTGGGCCTTTGTCAACACTCTCCGTTTCTATGCGTTAAAAGCAGCTTGATTTTGCTGTTATCCTGAATTGTGCATTAACTTAATCATCAACAGATGCTGAGGCATATTTTGAACCGGGATTTCACCCGAAAAACCTCTTGGAACCGCCGGGAGGCCCATTCAATTACCCTATATCCCGATTAAAAACGCCAGTGGTACTCCAATTAGGCCGGTTTTGGTAATTTCAGGACACACCACCGGCTTCGAAGTTGATGGCCTCAACTCCCACCTCTCCGCGTTGGAAGGTGTTCAGGCGAATAGGATGCGATGCTAACGGGCCAGAGGAAAAGCCGATGCAACATGGAAATACCGCACGCCATGCGAGGTATGGTAGACCACCCTAGCCCCTACCTTTCCTGGCCGCCTGACGATCGAGTCTATGCATATAATCTGTTACGAATTAGGTCTCCAAAATCACTGTTAAAATTCAACCCAGCTTGGCAGAACTTTGAACGTTCTGTCGGCCGGGTTTTCCTGCAAATATGAAATGGACTCCCTGAGGATTTTGACTTCCAATTTCTCAAGTATGAGGAGGGCACACGGCACAAGACGGTGGTCAGATAATTTGCAGTATATCTCGCGAACTTTCTGATCTCCCGCCTCCTTTCAGGCGAATTGCCGGTAATATCAGAAGTGCAACATGATTTGAACGCTAAGCCAAATGCTTGCTGTTCCTCTTTGGTCAGGTTCCTGGCCAAGTCCAAAGCGTTTTATTTCGGTGCTGATGGTGTGACCGAGCGAAGGCGATCCGCGACAATATCTTGCGGGGTTTGAAAAGGACAATCC
>JBEKEX010000207.1:0-4349 GCA_050013615.1 Anaerolineaceae bacterium | reverse complement strand
GATTCCTTCATACGGCTGATCCATTCCACCGGCAGGTTGTCGGACGCGCGTTTGGTGTAGAACAGCGGCACGATCTCGTTTTCCAGCGTGTCATACATGCTTTCGGCGTCCTCAGCATCCTGCTCTTCGTCATTGTCCAGGTCGTGATCGTTGCCGATGGCCCAACCGTTGTGCTCGTTGAAGCCCTCGCGCCACCAGCCGTCGAGCACCGAGAAATTGAGCACACCGTTCAAGGCGGCCTTCATGCCTGACGTGCCGCAGGCTTCGTTGGGACGGCGGGGAGTGTTCATCCAAACATCCACCCCCTGCACCAGGATGCGCGACATGTTGATATCGTAGTCTTCCAAAAAGACCATTCGTCCACCGGTGCGGGCATCTTTGACGGCCCGGTAGACTTGCTGAACCATCAGTTTGCCAGGTTCATCAGCAGGGTGCGCCTTGCCGGCGAAGATCACCTGCACCGGCATGCTGGCATTGTTGATGATGGAGAGCAGGCGGTCGTAATCGTGCAGGAGCAGGTTGCAGCGTTTGTACGTGGCAAAGCGGCGGGCGAAGCCGATGGTGAGCACGTAAGGATCGAGCAGCACGCCATCGGCAATGATCTGCACGGGGTGGATGGTGGTGGTGAGCCATGACCGCCGGGCACGCTCGCTGATGAAGGTGAGCAGCTTGCGGCGCAAGTGACGGCGCACCGCCCATAGCTCGGCGTCTGGGATTTCCGCAATATGCGCCCACAATTCGGCATTGTCCAGATTCTGCCACCAATCCGGACCGAGGTAACGTTCGTAAAGGAGGCGCATGCGGCGCGCCAGCCAGGTGCCGGCGTGGACGCCGTTGGTGATATGCGTGATGGGGACATCATCGACACGGTGGTCGGGCCACAAGAATTTCCACATCTCCCGCGAAACTTGCCCGTGCAGTTCGGAGACAGCGTTGCAATGTTCTGAGAACTTGAGTGCCAATACGGGCATGCTGAAGGCATCTCCCCATGACTGGATGTGACGACCCAACTCGGCGAACTGGTCACGGCTTAGAGACATTTCGGGCCAGTAGCGGCTGAAATACTTATCCACGAGCCACATTGGGAAGACGTCGTTGCCGGCCGGGACGGGCGTGTGGGTGGTGAAGATGTTGGTCTGGCGCACCGATTCCTTGGCTTTGTCGAAAGGCATGCCAGTGGCCACCAGCTCGCGGATGCGTTCCAGGGTCAAAAAGGCCGAGTGCCCTTCGTTCATGTGCCAGACGGTGGGATTGAGGCCCAACTTGCGCAAGGCGCGTACACCGCCGATGCCCAACAGCATTTCCTGTGAAATGCGTACTTCCGGGTCATTGGTATACAAGCGGGCCGTCAGATCGCGGTCGGCGGTTGAATTTTCTTCGACGTTGCTGCTCATCAAGTAGAGCGAAACCCGCCCCACCTGGACGAGCCACAGGCGCGCTAAAACGTCGCGCCCCGGCAGTTCGACGGAGACGGTCAAGGGATTGCCCTGGTCATCTTCGAGCACCAGGACGGGCATTTCGTCGAAATCGAGAGTCTGGTCGCGGATTTCCTCCCAGCCATCTTCGGTGATGTGCTGGATGAAGTAACCCTTGTTATAAATGAAGCCGACAGCCACCAGCGGCAGGCCCAGGTCGCTGGCTTCCTTCAAATGGTCACCGGCAAGGACGCCCAGTCCGCCGGCATAGACCGGCAGCGATTCGTGCAAGCCGAACTCGAAGGAGAAATAGGCGATCTGGCGCTCTTTCAATTGCGGAAAGGTGCGGGAGAACCAGGTGTCTTCGCCTTTCATGTAGGTGTCGAAGGCGGTCATCACGCGGTCATAGCGTTCCAGGTAATAGCGGTCGTTGGTGGCGGCGTTGAGCAGCGGGCGTTCCACTTTCTGCAGAAAGGCCACCGGGTTGTGGTTGGTCTTGTCCCACAGCGGCCGGTCGATGCTCGCGAACAAAGCTTGCGCTTCGGGGTTCCAGATCCACCACAGATTGCAGGCTAACTCTCCCAGGCGGTTGATGCGGCGCGGGAGGCTGAAACGATCCGGCAGCTCGATATGGAATGAATTCATAACCATGACTCTTTTGAGTGAGATTTTTTACAAACCGACAAGCAAAAATTATACCATGACCATCGAATTAGCATGGAAAGAACGTTTTTTGCGCCTTGCTTTTATCTTTCCACCCAAACCATGCCGCCCCATTCGGGTTCATCCCACTGATCATCGACAAGAGTGAAAGTATTGGAACTAAAATCGACCATATAGAGCATGTGTCCCGATGCCAGGAAAAGGCCAGAAGAATCGGGACGCCATGTGATCGTGGGCGAATCTGAAATATCCGCCCAGTATGGAATGTTGATGATCTGTTCTTTTCCGTTGTCGATGGTGTAAAAATGAATTGCTTGAGTGTCAAAGCCAATAAATTGCTGTTGGTTAGGGGCAACGGAAACATTTTCGGCCTGTATGCCGGTGGGGATGAGTGATCCATCAGTCATCTGATAAAAGATGTTCTTTCCCGGGTCGGAAAAAAGAAACCCATTTTTCCCTGACCTTGTAATGCCTATGTCATTATCACGAGAGAAGACGTAACCTGTTGCATTCATTTTTGAGTCATCCACTTTTGAAACTTTAAAGGCGGTCATATCAACAAGATATAACCCATCTGCCAGCTCATCGATTGCATATTTCCCATTGGACCTAAACGGGTCTTCCGCGAAAAATAATACCCAATTTCCCGCGGTTTTCAGCGATGAATCAAAGAATGGTCCCTTGCACAAGGTTTTTATTTTTCCGTTATCGATATCAACAGCTTGTAATTGATATGAACCGATTCCATTTTCTGCGTTATAAGTTAAAAAAACGTGCGAATTAACCCATAGTAATTCACTTCCGTTTAGAGTGGTTGTTGTCGATATCTCTTTCCCCATTTCTCCATCCGGAGATGTTAAACCGATTGTATACGCCATACTTTCACCTATATAATATGAACTTCCAGTGAGAATCCATTTTCCATCAGGAGACCACTCGATCCATCCTATTTCTTGTGAACCATAACTTAGCCGTTTGACCGTCTTGGTTTTCACATTGTATAGATAAAGATCAGAGGAATTGCCGTCCATTTGTCCCGCAAATGCTAGATATTTTGAATCGGGAGACCATGCATTGGTTTCAATCCCTGCTTCAAATGCAAATTCTAATAAGCCTAAAGGGGCATCTGAGGTCCCTAAATCCACATAAGCTGTTGCAAAATTATTTGGATAATTAGCGGATAGTAGCTTCGTAATTGCCGTGGAAACGCCATCTGATAAATCCATGAGATTCAGCGTTAAATCGCCTGTGTCGGTATCACCGGTGTAATACACCATCCAATTTCCATCCGGCGAAACACTACCCTCAACGTCACCATAATCCCGCTGTCCGTTCTCTTGGTCGTAGTCAGGTGAAGGGTACGGGATAGACCATCCTCCCTGGCCGTATTGATTCGTTTCTGCAAGTTCCAAACCGTTTTTACCTTTCCGTAAGTACACCAAATAAGCCCCGCTTGTTTTATTACCTGTAAATGCGGAGGGGGTTGGCATTACTTTAATTGGGGTGGAGGTTGGTGCTTTGGAAAAAGGAGTTGTCGAAGGGCTGCTTGAGGTGGGGGATGAATTGGAAATTGCATCGGGTGTATTGGCAGCGTTTTTTGTATTTGCTGCCGGAATTGAAGGGATTATTGTACAGCCTGCTAATAAAGCGAAGATACACAAGCAAAGGCAAATCAGTTTGAATTTCATGTTCAACCTCTCAACGTCGAAAATCGGTTTCATTATGAAGTGATTGAATGCATTCATTTTTAGCCACCCTGTCTGTCAACACCTTCATTATATTTCAAGGTACTGGTTGTATACAACTTTCTGGGCACTTGCATCTTACCTGCTATTACAAAAAACCGGCGGCCATTTGGCCGCCGGTTAGTGTAAGAAATGTCAGATTACTTCCCCACGTACACGGTGTAATCGTAATAGGATGTGCCTGCCGGGTAATCGGCGGTGCCATTGTTGATCGGTTTGGTGAACGTCGAGGCGATGGTCAGATGATGCTCGCCGGCCGGCCAATCGTTCAGCACGTAGTAATCCAGTTCGCATAGCATGCCCTGATTGGGGGTGGTGGCGACGCTCATCGTGCTGGGGTCGAGGTCGGTGCCATCCAGGGTGAACTTCAACTGGATATCTTTCATGTTGCTATCCAGGGCGGCCTGGTCTTTGGCGCACCAAATGAACGACCATACCGCTTCTTTGGAAATGTCCCAGGGGATCGAATACGTCCAGTGTTCATCTGGTTTGGGGTTGCCGGAATAGGATTGTTTGGCATATTCTT
>JBEKEX010000206.1:0-4417 GCA_050013615.1 Anaerolineaceae bacterium | reverse complement strand
GCTTTGCCCTGCGGTGAGCGCCATTCAGCGGTGATGGTCTCGATCTCCTGCCGTTCACCCTGCCAGTATAATGCGACCGGGCGCTCGGCATAGGCAAATCCCGAATGGCATTCGACCTGTGCGCCCATCTTACTGCTGCACGATCGAATTGTCGCCCAGGTTGAGCGTGGAAGCATGCCCGCTGGTCTGCACGTCGCGTCCCAGGTGGGAGTGTTCCAGGTCCAGGTGGCTGACGTGCGCGCCGTCTTCGATGATGGAGTCGCGGGCAATCACGTGATCCAACACCACGCCGTGGCCCAGGGAAACGTGCGGGCCGAGCACGCAGGAATCCAATTTGGCATCGGCGGGGATATACACGGGTGGGATGATGGCCACGCCCGGCCTTTTGGCGGCCTCGGCGCTGTTATCATGGCCGTGCTCGAGGAGGTAGGCGTTGGTCTCCAGCAGCGCATCGCGCGTGCCGGCGTCCAGCCAGACTTCCACTTCGTGCGTGCGCCATTTGCTGCCCTGCTCCAACAAGATGTTGACCGAATCGGCGAGGAAGTATTCACCTTTGAGGGTGAGGTTGCGGCGCATCTGCTCCTCGATGCCCTTCATCAAGGCTTCGCCGCTACGGAAGTAGTAGAAGCCGACCAGCGCCAGGTTGTTGCTGACATCCTTCGGCTTTTCGATCAGGCGGGTGACCCAGCCGTTGGAGTCCACCTGCGCCACGCCGAAACGGCGCGGGTCGGGCACTTTCTTCACCACCGTGACGCCATCGCAATCCACTTTGGCGAGGAAGGAAAGGTCCACGTCGATCAGCGTGTCGGAGAAGGCCATCAACATGGGACCTTTGAGATAGTCACGCGCTAAATAAAGCGCATCCGCCTGGCCGCGCATTTCCTCTTGGACGACGTAATGCACAGTCACCTTTGGGTGATGTTCCTGCATGAACTCCTGCACCTGTTCCAGTTGGAAGGCGCTGACGATGAACACCCATTCCGCCTGCTCGATGCCGGGCAGCGTGTCGAACTGGGTCAGCACGTAGTCGAGCACGGTCTTGCCGGCGAGGTGGATCAACGGTTTGGTCGATTGACGCTTTGCAGCGCATTAAGTGACTTTCGGCAGGAAAAATGGAAAGAAAATGATGCAATGGAACTTTGGTTTGGGAAGACGATTTGATTTTGAGAGATGTGTATAATTATCTTTAAGGTCGGGGTGCTTATTTTGTGCTGATGATTACCAAGTATTGTTGTGCGGTATATCACCATGTAGAAAGAGTTCGCAGAATCAATCAATAGTTGGGTACTTACCCTATAAACCGAGAATCTTTTATGCCATCATATGATTTTGAACAATTTTACGAAAGTTGTTTTAGCAGGTCATTTGAGATTGTCCATGATGGCGTAAATGAAAAATCCATACTGAAATTACACGGTGATGAGCGGAAAGAAGCCGAAAGGCTTTTGTTGCAAAGTTTAGGAACCGACAAAGATTCTTATAGCCGCCCTGTTATTGCTCTTGGCTTATTGCGTTCAAAGGAAGCGGTTGAGCCATTAAAGCAGCGTCTTGAAACAGCCACTGGCATTGACCGAATACAAACGGCATTGGCTTTATTTCGCATCGAGAAATATCCGGAAGCAGAGAAAATTATTATAGATTGTCTCAAAATTACAAATACAAACAGCGCTGACGAAATGGCACAATGGTTAGCGGTAGAAGTTCTTCCGCATTTTGGGAAAACAAATCAAGTTGTGGAAAGTCTTTTAGATGCAATGATCCAAGATAATATGGCTGGACGCTCTGCAACAAATTCGCTTCGCACATTATTTATTGACGATGAACCAATTAGGAATCTTTTAGGGCAAATATTGTTAAATCCTCACGATGCTCATAAGCCTGATTTTGTAAGTCGCCCCGAACTTGTAAACCAAGCAATCGAATTGATCAGAAAACATTTAGAAAAATAGCGATTTCTAAAACGTAAAGGCAGCTTAACAAAGCGCGCAGTAGCCAATGGGTAATTTCTTGCAAATTATACGGCAATGCCGTATAATTGATCCATGGAATTCATCGAAGCCGTTGCTTTTACCAAGCATGTCTATGATTACCTATCCGAAGATGAATATTTGGGATTGCAAAGTTTTTTGCTTCAATATCCAGAATCGGGCAAAATCGTTTCCGGCTCCGGTGGAGTTCGGAAAGTCCGTTGGGCTATGACAGGCAGAGGTAAAAGTGGTGGTGCGCGGGTGATTTATTATTTCAAGACACAGGATGATGAAATTTGGCTTTTAACCATTTACAGTAAAAATGAAGTAGAAAATATCCCTGCGCATGTTCTGCGTCAAATTGCAAAGGAAATCGAAGATGTCTAAGCGTGATATTGGTCAGGAAATTCTAGAAGGCATTCGAGATGTCAAGGCTTACAAAGCTGGCACGAAGGTGTTGCGCGTGCGTAACCTGAAAGAACCTGCCCCCCCGAAAGTGATCCGGGTGAAATTAAAGTTATCGCAATCAGCATTTGCGGGATTAATGGGCGTAAGTCTGCGTACCGTTCAAGATTGGGAGCAGGGAAGGCGCAAGCCAAGCGGCCCCGCCGTGGCTTTGCTGCGGATTGCCGAGCAAAAGCCAGACGTATTTATGCACTTGTCATAAATATAGGTGTCTTAGGTCAAGTACTGCCGTACTACACCGTGCCAGGCAAGCCTTTAGCTTTTACTTCCCAGCTTTGCCTTTTCTTCTTCCACGATGGCCACATCCAGCTTTTTGAACAGCGGCGCGGGCTGCTGCAAGGGATCGCCGGCTTTCAGATGTGAGGGTTCCCATTTGCCGCCATCCTCCGCCGGGTGGTAGCGCAGGATCTGGTGCGTTGCCAGCGAGTCGGTGAGCGTCTCGGTGCTCTGCGTGCCAAACAGCGGACTTGTGTAACTGAAGAAGGTATGCAGGCGCTCGCTGGTGAAGGGCAGCACCGGCGCCAGCAGAATTTTTAGTGAATCGATGGCCTTGAGGGCGGTGAAGCAGGCGCGGCCGGCGGCCTGCCGGTCGGTCTTGATCGTCAGCCAGGGAGCGGTGGTATCCAGGTACTTGTTCACCTCGGTGGCCAATGCCATGGCTTCGCCCAGCGCAGCGCGCAGATGCACTGCTTCGTATTCCTTGCCGACCGTCTCGAAGCCGGCATCCACTTTGGCCAGCAGTTCCTTATCTTGGGCGGTCAATTCACCCGGGTCGGGCACCTTGCCTTCCCAATTCTTGTAGGTGAAGGACAGCACGCGGTTGGCCAGGTTGCCCCAGGTGGCCACCAGCTCGTCGTTGTTGCGATGGAAGAAATCCTCCCAGGCCCAATCGGTGTCCTTGGTCTCGGGCATGTTGACGGTCAGATAATAGCGCAGCGGGTCGGGGTCGTAACGGCTGAGGAAATCCAACCCCCACACGGCCCAATTGCGGCTGCCGCTGATCTTCTGTCCTTCCAGGTTCATGAACTCATTGGCCGGCACGTCATAAGGCAGCACCATCGTCGCCTGTTTGTCGTAACCCATCTGGGCATCGAACTCGGTACCCATGCCGATCAGCTCGGCGGGCCAGATGATGGCATGGAAGGGAATGTTGTCTTTTCCAATGAAGTAGAAGGTCTTGGAGGCGTCGTTTTGCCACCAATCGCGCCAGGCGTCGGGCGTGCCGTTCAGTTCGCTCCATTCGATGGCGGCGGAAAGGTAGCCGATGACGGCTTCGAACCAGACGTACAGGCATTTGCCGTCCCAGCCCTCCACAGGCACGGGGATGCCCCACGTAAGATCGCGCGTGATCGCCCGGCCGTGCAGCGCATCGGCCTGCATCTGCCCCAGCGATTGGCGCATCACGTTGGGGCGCCAGTAAGATTCGCGCTGCTTGAGGAAATCTTCCACCGGCGGCTGCAGCATGCCCAGATCGAGGAAGAAATGCTCGGTCTCGCGCAGCTCGGGCGTGGAGCCGTCGATCTTGGTGCGCGGGTTGATGAGCTGGGTGGGGTCGAGCAGGTTGCCGCACCGGTCACACTGGTCGCTGCGGGCGTTCTCGTAGCCGCAGATGTAGCACGTGCCCTCCACGTAACGGTCGGGCAGAAAACGCTTGAGGCTCTCGGAATACCACTGCATGCTTTTGTCGGTATAGACGAAACCGTTCTTCCGGAGCGCCTTGAAGATGGCCTGCGACACCTGGAAATGGTTGGCGGTGTGGGTGCTGGTGAACAGGTCGTAGGTGATGCCCAGCTTTTGGAATAAGTCGAGGAAGCTGGCGTGGAAGCGCTGGTACACTTCCAGCGGCGTTTTTTGCTCGGCGTCGGCGCGCACGGTGACAGGCGTGCCGTGCGAATCAGAACCTGAAACCATCAACACTTGCCGGCCTTTCAAACGATGATAGCGCTCCACGATATCCGCCGGCAGGTACGAGCCGGTCAGGTTGC
>JBEKEX010000205.1:0-4432 GCA_050013615.1 Anaerolineaceae bacterium | reverse complement strand
CTTCCACGCCCTTCTCGATGCCGCGATGGACATAACCCAACCGCACCGAGGCAGCGGTGACCACTTCACCGTCGACAGTAAATTCGAAATGTCCCGGTTCTTTCAGGGCAGGGTGCTGTGGGCCAATGGGGACGATAAATTTTTCGTGTTTTACATTCGTTTCCATTTACATATCCTCCAGAGGCGCGGGAAGATTCTTGTCGTGAAAATCTTTTCGCAGGGGGAACTCACCGGTGGGCCAATCATCCGGCAGCAGCAAGCGGTCGGTGTTGGGGGTATCTTCGATGGTGACGCCGAACATCTCCATCAACTCCCTTTCAGCCAGCGTGGCCGAAGGATAGATCGAACAGACGCTTTTTATCACCGGCTTATTGCGATCCAAGGGAACGCGCAGGGTCAAGATGGTGGGGCCGGAGCAAAAGTGATAGAGCACTTCGATATTCTCCGGCTGTGGAGCAGCGCTTTCCACTTTTTCGCCTGTTGTGGCAGGCTTGGCAGGATGATCCAGGCCGGTTATGGTGGAAAGATAGCCCCATTTTGCCCGGAACAAGGCTGAAATAGCTGCCAGAAGGTCCTTGGCGGCAATCTGGACGTCGAGTCGCATGGCTTCCGGCACGTGGGTATCGATGACCCACGGCTTCAGAATGGTACTGGCTTTTTCCAACTGTGCATCAATTTCCATTGGGAATTCCTTTTACTGCCACCAACGGCTTCCCCGTCAGTTTTTCCAATAACTGCGCCACGCCATAGATGATCGCTTCGGGCCTTGGCGGGCAGCCGGGGACGTAGACATCCACCGGGATGACCTCATCGATGCCGCCAACGATATTGTAGCATCCGTGGAACACACCGCCGGAGATGCCGCACGAGCCCACGGCGATCACGAATTTGGGGTCCGGCATTTGGTCGTACACCCGCAGGAGGCGTTCGCGCGCCTGGCGCGTGACCGGCCCGGTGCAGATCAGGACGTCGGCATGGCGGGGGCTGCCTTGCAATTTGATGCCTAAGCGCTCCAAGTCATAGCGCGGTGTGAGGGTGGCCAAAATCTCGATATCGCAGCCGTTGCACGAACCGCTATTGAAATGTATGGCCCACGGTGAATTAACGCGGCTCCATAGCCTTACTTTGTCCAAAATCGTTTTCCATTGGGTATCCAGTTCCAACGCCATATGTGTAGCTCCTAAATTTCCTTCGACAAACCAATAAGACTTATTCTATCAACAAAGTGGGGAAATGGCTACCCCAAGATAAGTGCCACCAATGCCAAAGCGATGCCTGCCAGGTAAATCCCTTCGGTGGGGGATAACAAGCCACTCCCCAAAACCAGGATACCCAGGTGCAGGATGGCAAAGAAAAAGGCGATGAGAAAGAAAGGACGATAGCCGGGCGCGGCGGTATACAGGGGCGCTTCCTCGCCGCTGCCATATACGCTGGATTTTGCAGAGCTTGTTTTTGAAGGACCGGCAAGCTTTCCTCCCACTGCCAAAATAATAAGCACGAGGGGGATGTAGAGCAAGAATGCGACAGGTGGAGATAATAATATCGACATCTGTTTTCCTTCCTAGAAGCCAAGAAATGCGAACAAGCTGGCTCCGGCGGGGATGGTAAGCCAGTTCACCAACACCGGCAGGATGCCGATGGCGATGACCAACAGCGTCATGATCACCAACGGGATGCTCATGGCGATGGGAACTGATTTTCCTTCCGAGACCACCGTGCTGGGGGTCAGGCGGTACATGCGGTTGATCAACGGGATGTAGTATCCGAGGGACAAAACGCTGTTCAAGGCAGCAAAGACGATGAGGATCTCGACCCACAGTTGATGAGTCTCGAAACCGGAAGCGAAGATCTGCCATTTGGACATGAATCCGGCGAACGGCGGCAGCCCGCCCAAGGCAATGACCGCAATGCTCAAGGTCAGCGCCACCAGGGGATAGCGCTTTGCGGCGCCGTTGAGGTCGTCGACCATCAAGGGATCATGGCTGCCTTTTGCCAGGTACAACGAGTAAAGTAGAGAACCTGCGGCTAAAAAGGCCAGGCCCTTCATCACGCTGTGGTTGAGAATGTGAAAGAAACCACCGGTCAGGCCGTTCAAGTTCCCAAAGGCAAAACCCACACCCAAACCGACCAGAATATAGCCCATCTGCGCCACGCTGGAATAGGCCAGCATGCGTTTGACTTCTTTCTGGCGCAGGGCCATCAGGTTGCCTACCAGCATGTTGACCGCGCCGAAGGCGAGCAGCAGGATGCCCCAGATGCTCGAGACGGGCGAAAGCGCTGCCAATGCCCGGATCATGGCGACCAGACCGGTCTCGATGACCACGCCAGATAGCATGGCGCTGACACCGCTGGGTGCCATGGAATGTGCATCGGGCAGCCAGGTGTGCATGGGAACGAGGGCAGTCTTGACGCCAAAGCCGATCAAGAACAGAACGCCGGCGGCCAAAAGCGGGGCATTGCCGGGCGGCAATTGGGCAAGTTGAGCGTGGATACTTTCCAGGTTCAAGGTACCGGTCTGTGCCAGCACGATGGCAATCCCCAACAGGACGAGCGCCGAACCGGCGGCACTTTGTACCAGGTATTTCACGCCGGCTTCCAGCGAGGTAGATAGGTTGTGGTAGAAAGCGACCAGCAGGTAGGTGGAAATAGCCATCAACTCGAACCACACCCACAGGTTGAACAGGTCGTCTGCGCAGCCCAGGCCGATCATGGCGCCGACCAGGGCGGTGAGCAGGGCGTAATATTTTTCCTCGTTCTCTTCGCCCGCCATATACGGCCCGGAGAAGAGGGTGACCATGCAGCTCAAGAATAGAACAGCACCAGCCAGCAGCAGGCTGATGCCATCCAGCCGCAGGTTGATAACGCCCAACGTGAATACCTGGGCGCCGCTATTCTGATAAGCCAGCACCGAATCCACGAATGGCACGAAGGTCAGGAGCATCACCACCAGGCAGACCCACTTAGCGGGGTTGGAGCGTTTGGGTTCGGCAGCGGTGAGATTTCCAATGCGTCCGATGAGATAGATGACCGGGGACATCACCAGGGGGAAAGCGACCAGCCAGACGAAGTTGAGATGGATCATAGCAATACCCCCAAGATGACGCTGGCCAGGACGATGATCAATCCACCTATTAGACCAACGATATTCCAGTTAAGCTCACCGGTTTGCGTGACCCGCAAGGCCTCGGCGCCATCTTGCGTCCCGCTGACGATCGCGCGGTTGACGGCTTCGAAGCCGAAGCTGTTCGTTGCCGCCTTTTGCAGCCAACCCAGGCGAGAGCTGATAGCAGAGAGGTGCTCGCGCCAGACCCAGATGGCTATTCCCAGGGCGATGACCGCCAGGGCCAGGTAGGTCGCCGGGGCTGTGATCACTCTGAGCAAGATATCGCCGGTTGTAGCGGCTTCAATTGTATGGAAAGGTAAACTCGATTTGAGCAGCGTCGAGAACGGCCCAGCCAGCAGCCAGGTGAGGAGCGTTCCGGCCGCGAGTGTCACCAGGGAAATGCGCATGGCAGGAGCAGCGTCGTGGACGTACAGTTCACTGCGCGGCTCGCCGAAAAAGACCAGCCAGACGCAGCGGAAGGTATACAGCGCCGTCAAGCCGGCCACGATTACCATCAGGATGTAAGCCCACATGGGACTGCCTTGCTTGCCGGCTTCCAGCACCAATTCCTTGCTCCAGAAGCCGTTCAGGATGGGAATTCCTGCCAGCGCCAGTGCACCGATGATGAAGGTCGTGCGCACCAGGGGCATCTTTTTGCCCAAGCCCCCCATTAATCGCATGTCGCGCGTGCCGGCACTGTGAATGATGGCGCCGGCACACAGGAAGAGCAGCGCTTTGAAGATCGAGTGGCTGAGCAAATGGAACTGGCTGGCAAAGACGTCACCTGCGCCGATGGCATAGACCATGAAACCCAATTGGCTGACTGTGGAATACGCCAGGACACGTTTGAGGTCATTGGCATACAGTGCCATGAGAGCGGTCAACAAAGCAGAAACGACACCCACAATGATGACGGCCATTCTCCAGCCTGGCACGGCGGCAAAAGCCGGGTAAAAACGTGCCAGCAAATAGACGCCCGCATTCACCATGGTCGCGGCATGGATCAGTGCGCTGACCGGCGTAGGAGCTTCCATGGCGTCTGGCAGCCAGGTTTGGAAGGGGAATTGGGCCGATTTGGCAGCGGCGGCGATCAGAAAGCCGAAGGCGATCACACCCAACACGTTGGCTGGAAGCTCTCCGGCCCGGCTCAGAAAATCATTGATCTGGTAACTGCCCAAGAAGGCATAGGATGCCAGCGCGCCGGCCAGGAGGCCGATACCACCAATTTGGGTCATGATCAGGGCTTTGATGCCGGCAGCAACAGCCTTGGGATCGTCATTGTGGAATGCGATGAGGGCGTAAGAACACAGGGCGGTGATCTCCCAGAAA
>JBEKEX010000204.1:0-4469 GCA_050013615.1 Anaerolineaceae bacterium | reverse complement strand
CCGGGCAACCAGCGCAATTCAAGCCGGTCTATTATTCGGTCACCAAGGCCGGGGTGTTGGGACTGACCCATTACCTGGCGACGTATTATGCCGGGAAGAATATCCGCGCCAATGCACTGACGCCGGGTGGAATCTATAACAACCACGACGAGACGTTCACCAGGAATTATTCAGCACGCGCGGTGATGGGCCGCATGGCACACCTGGACGAGATGAACGGTGCCATGCTCTTCCTAGCCTCGGATGCGTCCTCATACATGACCGGCGCCAACCTGGTCGTCGATGGAGGTTGGACGGCATGGTAGAAAAGCCCGCCAACGTTTTAGCCATCGTGCCGGCACGCGGCGGCTCGAAAGGCATCCCGCGCAAGAACATCCGCAGCTTTGCCGGATACCCCCTGGTGGCTTATAGCATCCTAGCTGGCCTGCGGGCCGAGACCGTGACGCGTGTCATCGTCTCGACCGATGACGAAGAGATTGCCGATGTGGCCCGCCGGTTTGGTGCCGACGTGCCCTTCCTGCGCCCGGCAGAATTGGCACAGGATAACTCGCTGGACCTGCCGCTGTTCCAACATGCGCTGGCCTGGCTGGCGGAGCACGAGGATTACCACCCCGATGTGGTGGTGCAGTTGCGCCCCACGTCACCCATCCGGCCGCGCACCTGCGTGGATGACGCCGTCCGCTTGTTGCTGTCACATCCCGAAGCCGATTCGGTGCGCGGGGTGGTGCCGGCCGGCCAGAACCCCCATAAAATGTGGCGCATCGATCCGGCCAGCGGGCAGATGCGTCCCTTGCTGACAGTGGAAGGAGTGAAAGAGCCTTACAATGCTCCTCGTCAGGTCTTACCTCCGGTTTATTGGCAAACCGGCCACATCGATGCCATCCGTCCCGAGACGATCTTGAAAAAGAACACGATGAGCGGGGACGTGATCCTGCCATTGTTAATCGACCCGCGGTATACCGTGGATATCGATAACCCGTCCGATTGGGCCAAGGCTGAATGGCTGCTGCTGAACGGCGGCCTGGATGCCGTGGACCCGGCTTCCCGCCGGCGCAGCCTGCCTCAGGATGTCCGTATGATTGTGCTCGATTTCGACGGTGTGTTGACGGATAACCGCGTGTGGGTGGATGAGCAAGGGCATGAACAGGTTGCGGCCAACCGCAGCGACAGCCTGGCGATGCGGATTTTGCGCCAGAAGACCCCCATCGAGATCGTGGTACTTTCCATGGAATCCAACCCGGTGGTGGCAGCACGCTGTAAAAAGATCGAAGTCCCTGTGATCCAGGGCGTGACCGAAAAAGCATTGGTTTTGAAGCAGTTGATCGCTGATAAAGGGCTTGACCCGGCGCAAGTGATCTACATGGGTAATGATGTCAACGACCTGGTGTGCTTTGACCTAGTCGGGTGTGCCTGTGCACCGGCTGACGCGCATCCCGAAGTGTTACGCGCCGCAGACCTGGTGCTGCCAGATGAAGGCGGGCACGGTGCTGTACGCGATCTGTGCAACATGATCCTGGCCGCGCGACGGTGATTTTTCCCGTAAGACGGTGGCGTATAATTCTTATGGTTTGACAGTCGAACTATTTCCAATAGGAGTGACCAATGGCACGCGAAATCAAATTAGGGGAACGTCTAGTGGGTGATGGTCATCCTGTCTTTATCGTGGCCGAGGCAGGAATTAATCATAACGGTAGTGTCGAGAATGCCATCAAGTTGATCGATGCGGCCAAACATGCCGGGGTGGATGCGATCAAGTTCCAGAAACGTACGCCGGAACTGTGTGTGCCGCCCGACCAGCGTAACCAAATGCGCGAGACGCCCTGGGGTTACATCACCTACCTGGACTATCGCTATAAGGTTGAATTTGGCAAAGCGGAGTACGACGAGATCGACCGCTATTGCAAGCAAGTGGGGATCACCTGGTTCGCATCGGTGTGGGACGAGCCCTCGGTGGACTTTATGGAGACTTATAACCCGGTGTGTTACAAGGTGCCGTCGGCTTCTTTGACCGACCACGGGCTGCTGCGAAAACTGCGTACTACCGGCAGGCCGGCCATCCTTTCAACGGGCATGTCGACCATAGAGCAGATCCGTGCTTCGGTCAAGGTATTGGGCGTTGAGAATATGGCCATCACCCATGCTACCAGCACTTATCCCTGCGACCCCGAAGAGCTGAACCTGCGGATGATCGAGACCTTGCGACATGAATTCTCATGTCCCATCGGGTATTCGGGCCACGAAGTGGGCTTGATCACCAGCGTAGTGGCTGCTGCCCTGGGTGCTTGTATTGTGGAGCGGCATCTGACCCTGGACCGGGCCATGTGGGGCGGCGATCAGGCTGCATCAGTGGAACCTGGTGGTTTCGAACGGTTGGTGAAATATATCCGTGTGGCCGAAGAATCGCTGGGCGACGGCGTCAAGAAAGTTTATGACAGCGAGCTGCCGTCGTTGAAAAAACTGCGCCGTTTTCCCGAGTAAGCAGGTTGCAGGTAGCGTTTTGAACTATCGGCTCCGTACGATCTACAAACAAAGGGCATTCTGGTATCATGGCTGAACCCTATCTGAAGAAAATTCAACAAAAACTGACCCGCAAAGTGACTAGCGTGCAAGCGAATGGTCACATCGTTGAACTATCCCGGCAGGTGGCGCAGCACACACCCAAGACGGATGGGAACCCCACGGTGGTGTTCTTCAATGCCACCACGCGCCTGGTCGGCGTCAGCCAAAATGCTGCTTTTTCCCAGTTGGCGGCGTGGTCTCTGCGCCTTCAAGGGGTGCGGGTGGTGCACTTCGTCTGCGATGCAGGCATGGGCCGCTGTGTTTTAGGGACCGACCGCGACAATGTAGAGACGCTTCCTCCTTGCAAGATGTGCCGCGGGCAATCTCATCAGCTTTTTGCCAACAGCGAGGTGTGCTGGTTCGGCTATCAATCCGACCCGCAGATCGAGGCGCTGATCGCGGACAAAACGCTGGGAGAGTTGCAGCAACTTCAATACCAAGGCGTCGATCTCGGCGCGGTGGTGCTGCCCTCCATGCGCTGGATCCTGCGCCGTTACCATTTGTTCGACGATGAACCTACGCGGTTCTTGTATCGCCAATATATTCTGTCCGCTTGGAATATTGGCCGGCAGTTTGCATTTTTATTGGATCGCGTCAAGCCGCAGGCTGTTGTGGTCTTCAACGGGCAGTTCTTTCCAGAGGCAGTTGCAAAGCAGGTGGCGACCAGCCGACACGTCCGGGTGATCACGCATGAAGTGGGGACACTGCCCTTCACCGGATTTTTCACCGAGGGTGACGCGACTGCCTATCCCATCCATATCCCCTCGGACTTCGAGTTGAGCGACTCACAAAACGCCCGCCTGGATGATTACCTTGCCCAGCGCTTCAAAGGTAACTTTAGCATGGCGGGCATCCAATTCTGGCCTGAGATGCACGGCCTGAGCGAGGACTTCTTGCGCAAAACCAGCCAGTTCCGCCAGATCGTGTCGGTGTTTACGAACGTCATCTTCGACACCAGCCAGGCGCACGCCAATGTCGCTTTTGAGCACATGTTTGCCTGGTTGGACCAGGTGCTGGCGCTTATCCGCACCAACCCCGACACTTACTTTGTCATCCGGGCTCACCCTGATGAGGGCCGGGCAGGCAAGGAGAGTCGTGAAAGCGTCGCATTGTGGGTAGCTGCCAACCTGGTCGACCAACTTCCCAACGTCTTGTTCGTTGATACCAACGAGTTCATCAGCTCCTACGAGCTGATCCAACGCAGCAAGTTCGTGATGGTGTATAACTCCACGATTGGATTGGAAGCAGTGTTGATGGGTGCGCCGGTCTTGTGCGCCGGGAAGGCACGCTTCACCCAACTGCCCACTGTCTTTCTGGCAAAGACGCCAGGCGATTTCCGCCGCCAGGCAGTTCAAATGCTCGAAGCGGACACCATCGAGGTGCCGGCCGAGTATCGCAAGAATGCGCGCCGGTTCATGTATTACCAGTTATTCCGCACATCACTGCCGTTTGGTGACTTCCTGGAACCCGGCTTGCACCCCGGCTTTGTCCAGTTGCGAGATTTTGCCTGGTCAGACCTGCTGATCGATCATTCTCCGACGTTCAAAGTCATCTATGATGGTATCATCAATGGCAGCGAATTTTTGTTGGATGATAAGGAGTAATGGCGATTCAATCGCCATCAGAGTCTAGAATGCCGGTTTGCTCGATCATTATTCGCGCGTATAACGAAGAACAACACATCGGACGTCTGCTGGAGGGGCTTTGCCAGCAGAGCGTAAAGGATATCCAGGTGATCCTGGTCGATTCAGGCTCGACGGATGCCACCATGGAAGTGGCGGCACACTATGGCGCTGAAGTGGTACAAATTGCCCCGCAAGATTTCACCTTCGGGCGTTCTCTGAATCTGGGGATCTCACATGCCAAGGCCGACATGCTCGTCATGGCGTCGGCCCACGTCTACCCGGTCT
>JBEKEX010000203.1:0-4483 GCA_050013615.1 Anaerolineaceae bacterium | reverse complement strand
CACCTGATCGCCGTAATGAGCGGCAAAGGGGGCGTCGGCAAATCGTCAGTGACGGCGCTGCTGGCCGCCGCCCTGGCGAACCGCTGTCAAAAGGTGGGCGTGCTGGACGCCGACATCACCGGCCCGAGCATCCCCAAGCTGTTCGGCCTGCCGCCCGGCGGCCTGCGCAGCAGTGAGCAAGGCTTGCTGCCCGCCGTGACCGGCCTGGGCATCAAGGCCATGTCCATCAACTTGTTGGTGGATAGCGAAGACGCCGCCGTCATCTGGCGCGGCCCGATGATCTCCAGCGCCATCGGCCAGTTCTGGACGGAAGTGATCTGGGGCAAGCTCGATTATTTGCTGGTGGACATGCCGCCCGGCACGTCTGACGCGGCTTTGACCGTCATGCGCAACCTGCCGGTCAACGGTGTCATTCTGGTAACCACGCCCCAGCAACTGGCTACCCTGGTGGTCAAGAAAGCAGTCGCCATGCTGCACGAGCTGAAGATCCCGGTGGTGGGCGTGGTGGAGAACATGAGCTATTACACCTGCCCCGATTGCGGTAAACAGCACGCCATCTTCGGGCCCAGCCACGCCGAAGAAGTAGCCAAGGCCGCCAGTGCGCCCGTTGCCGCCCGCCTGCCCATTGTCCCGGAAGTCACCGATTTGGGAGATGCCGGACAGATCGAACAAGCCACCATGAAAGAATTGGACCCTCTGGTGGAGACGCTGCTAGCCCTTCCGGAAGCAGAGAGTAAATAGCTCAAGCTGCTAGAACCAAGGTAGGGTGCGTTGGCTGTACTGCACTCTACCTTACTTTCGATATAACAAGAATCAAACGGTCAGAAACGCTGTCGAGTGAAGCATGCTCCGTTCTATCAACTTCATTAAGTCCGTCCACACCCTTGCCTTCGTCATCCTGAGTATTGCGAACCTGGTCGTTTTGTTCTCCGCTGTAAGTGGTGAGATTTCTCTCGCAACATGGATTTGTTTCGCTCTGGTTCTCATTGAGGGAGTTGTTCTGATGTTCAACGGCTGGCGATGCCCGTTGAGAGTCTATGCTGAAAGGATCGGCTCAGTGAGCGGGCAGATTACCGACATATTCTTGCCAAAATGGTTCGCTGATAGGATTTTCTCAATTTGCGGCACGATGCTGGCGTTTTCCACCCTTCTACTCCTCATCCGATTTCTTGCCAGTCGGATTTTTTAACAATCTGCTGAAACGGTACAAGAAATTTAAAAAAGCGTTTCGGTTTTAATCCGATGCGCTTTTTTTATTCGCAGATTGGACGCTAGCTACTTGGCGTCAGTAACCCATGAAACTTCAGTTCCAGCCGTTGGCAATGCTCAACGTCACAAAGATGATGCCACCAACAATGGCTAACGCGGAGATCGATAAGGTGATCTGCTGGTCGCGTTTGTCCTTCACCGGACGGATCACCATGATGCCCATGCCGGTCAGCACCAGGAACACGCCGATCAGCCAGTTGGGTTTGGGCGAGACGAACAACATGGCGCCAGCCGAAACGATCCAGCCACCGCTTATAATAAAGACGATCCAATTTGGAATTCTAGCTTGTTTCTTCTTCGGCTTGCTCACGCATTCACTCCGGGTTGAGGCGGTGCCGGCACCGCCGTCAATTTCTGAACACCTTCATAATAGATCTTAGCAAATAATGCATATGTCACCAAAGCCATATAAGCCATGCCAATAGCTGCCACAAATGGCGACACACAACATAGTACGATCGAAACGATGAAGAAGTATATCACCCACATCACCACCATATAGACCCCCATCACCAACGCATCGGCGATCAAAAAACCGACCAGGTTGGCGCGGAAGACCTTCCACCACTCACTGAAATGGAATGCGGCCGCGAACTGGCCTTTGGCAACCATGTGAGTCACTGCGGGTGGAGCAAATACTCCGGCCACCATCATCAACAGGAAACCAACATACATCAACCACATACTGCCCAGGGAGTGCGTAAATTCTCCCAAAACGGCGCTGTAATTCTCCGGATTCACTTGTGAAGCCAGTGACAATTGTGATATGAACATGACCCCGTAACCGATCCCCACCAGTATAAAACCCGGCAGCATGTAGATTAGCAACGCGAATAACATCTTCAAACCGTCTGCAAACAATTGTCCCCATCCGGTCCACTCCGGCAAGACGGGTTCATTCCCGGCGATGACGTCGCGCATCACCCGCCCGCAATATCCCAACATGAAAATGATGGGCACCAACGGGATGAACGCAAGCAAAACAAACAAAGCCAGGATGGCAAAACGCCCCTGCCAATGTTCACTTTTGAATGGATAGGTAAAGATCGATTGAAGCTCCGCCGTGATCGAAGTCATCTGTCCCTCCACTGATTTTCAAGATTGATTACTTATTTATAATACACCCAGAACTTCGCCGAGGTCGTAATATTTCAGCCGTTCGGGCAAAAAGACGTGCGTTTCCGGGCGGATGCCCTCAACGAGCCGTTTGAAGCGCTTCCGGTCATAGTGCGCCAGCGGTGGGAAGACTTTGCCGGTGGGCTCCAATTGCCCAACGGACGGCCGGGTCAACGGCTGCCACATATCATCGCAATGGATGGGGACGACCAACCGAGGCCGGTAGCGGTCAAGAATCTCACGATAATGGGCAGCCTCACCGGCTGCCCTGCCGAGATATGGCCCGGTGAATAGCACATCCACCGGACGAGCGTCCGAGGCCTTTAGGCAGGTCTCTGTCAATAGTTGCAAGCCCGCCACACTGATCCAATAACTCAGCCCATAATCCATGCGGAAGTCGCAGGCGCGCAGCGGGAGTTTCAATCCTTGTGGGATGGCGCCTGCCGCATAGCCTCCCAACCGGGCGTGTTCCCGCTCTTCCAGCGCCGTCACGTGGAAAGCCCCCAAGTCCAGCTCGTCGCCGGGTTTGACCAAATGGATGAAACTCTCCGGCACCCCGCAGACACGCATCAGGGCGCAGGTGTTGGGCGAACCAAAAACACTTGCCCCCGTACCGGCAACCACTGCCGGGGCATCCATCAAATGGTCGTGATGCGAATGGGAAACGAGGACGTCATCACATTGGGGCAAACAGTGTTTGACCAAAGCGGCATCCGGCTGCGGACGACCCAGCCACAGCTGCCAAAAAGGAATGCGCGTGAAATAGGGATCCACTGCCAACACACGGCCCCCGGCGCGCAGCTCGATGCCGGCCACGCCCAGCCAGCGGAACGAGAGCTTCAAGGCCGCACTCAACTACTTGCGCTGATCCCACATCTGTCGGGTGATCTGGATATGTCCCAGGTGAAGGGCAGCGTGATCGAAGGCGTGTAATAAGATCCAGGACACGGTCACTTCATGCTGGTCTCGCGGCCTGATGCGCTTGGCTTCCAGGTCCTTCAGGGTGAGTTTGGCACACACGCTACGTACCACCTCCAGGCTGTCATCCAGCAGTGACACCAGGGCGGCTTCATCGCTGCCCTTTGACAGAAATTCGGCTGCCCGGTCGCGGTTGACGGGGATACCGCCCACGGTGCCGCCCACCGAGGCTCGCTCGGAACCCGCCAGGTGCGTCACAATGGCAACCAGCGAGTTCATGTCCTTGCCCGGCACCCAGTCCAACGCCTCCTGAGGCAGGCCCTTGATGGCATCCTTGATCTCCTGGTGCAGTTCCTGCAAGCGATTGACATATTCCTCAAAGAATGTTTCCATAGTTTTTACCTCTCTACAAAAAACCCGGAGCTATTGTATGATCTCCAGGTTGGCAATACTTCCCAATAACCGCTTGATCCCGGCCGTCTCGAAGAACACGTCGATGCGCTCGTCGCCGTCTTGCAGGCGCACGTCTACCACTAACCCCTCCCCCCAGGCGGCGTGCTTCACGTGCATGCCCGCCTTGAAGCTCCGGGCCTTGTTCACGGAGACGTCGTCCAGCGCCAGCCCCAGCTTGGCCAGGTGCTCGGCGCTGGCCTCCACGTCCTGCTGGTTCACCAGGAGCAGGCTGTTGATGTCCTGCACCCGGGTGCCGAAGGCCGCCAGGGCCGCCTGGTTGCGCTGGTGGCCCACCTCGTATTTCCCCAGGGCCCCGGTGACCTTGAAATAGATGTCTTCCAGGCCTGCGTTGAGGTCGATGTTGACCCCCACCTGCTTGCCCATGTCCACCACGGCGGCGCCGTTGGTCTTGAGGTTGCGCTCCAGCATGCGCAGCGCCTGGGAGACGGTCTCGCTGCTGACGCCCATGCGCTCGTAGGCGTTGTTCAGGGCGGCGGCGGCCTGGACGCTGATGCCCATCTGGTTGGCGAGCTTCTTGGACTCCAGGTTCATGTCGACGTACTGGTCCACCGCGCCCTTTAAAAAAGCGCCGGCGCCCACCGCGGCGGCCAGCCCCACGAAGGCGGCCTTCAATTCGGAAACGCCGCTGAGGACCTGGGAGAAGTTGTTGGAGGAGGAGTCGCCGAGCTGGTCCAGGCCGTCCTTCATCTGGCCGGTGGCGTCGCTC
>JBEKEX010000202.1:0-4510 GCA_050013615.1 Anaerolineaceae bacterium | reverse complement strand
ACGGCAGCTGCAATTGGACGTCCGATTACTCGCTGCACTTGATCGCCGGTTCGAATCTGGGCGCTGGTAACAGCCAGGCGCTTTACCCTGCCCTGGCAGGCAGCACCGCCACGCTGCAGATCACCTTCGTCGTGCCGTCGGGCTCGCAAGGCTCACTGGTCAGCGAATGGCAGGCTTATGATCCGGTCGGCCAACCCTTTGGCGATTACATTTCCATCCAGGTCGAGGTATCTCCCTAACCGTGTCAAATCCATCGCCAAACGCTCAGACCTCTTCGAAAAGTTCCCCCGTCCTGATCTCCTGCCTGGTGATGATTATTCTGGCTGCAGTGGTTGGGGGGTCTTTCCTTTGGTATCTCTTGTTGGTGAAAAACCTTCCCGCAGCAGCAGCGATTTCCACGCCGACCGGAACGCCCGGGCCTTCCTTGACTCCCTCGTCCTCCGCCACGGCCTTCCAACCCCTGCCAACGAACACGCCAACCCCCACCCAAACGCCTACTCCCACTCAAACGCCTACCCCTACAGTCACGCCGACGCCCACGCGCACCCCCATTCCGCCCACGCCCACGCGTGACCCCAACCAACCGCCCGACTATGCCCAGGTGAGCAATTTCTACAGCCACCCGCAGCTCTACAACCTGGATTGTGAAGCACGTGCTGCCACGGATTGGGCCACCTTTTTCGGCGCAACCTTCCCGGAGCGGAATTTCCTGGCAACCATGCCCTATTCGGACGACCCCGACAAAGGCTTCGTCGGCAGCATCCATGGTTTGGGCGGACAGATCCCACCGGGCGATTATGGCATCTACGCCGGGCCGATTGCGGACGAATTGAATTCTTACGACGTGTCAGCCACGGCGATCAAAGGAATGAGCTTCGAGCAGTTGCAGCAGCAGATCGACAAAGGCCACCCGGTCATCGTGTGGATCATCTACGGCATGACGGTAGCCACACCGTTGGAATATACCGCCGCCAGCGACGGCAACACCACAATCGTTGCCTACAACGAGCACGTCGTGGTGGTCACCGGATACTCCCCCAGCACGGTCACCGTGGCCGATGACGGTGCAGAATATGTCTATGGCATCAATCGCTTCATGAACTCGTGGTCGGTGCTGGGTTACATGGCCGTAACGGCAGGAAATTGATATTCCAGTTTTGCAACTTACCGTGTTAAAAATCCCAGCCGGCGTCTCCGCCGGCTGGTTCTGTCTTCAATCTAGGTTCCTTCTTCCCAGGAGCCCAGGTACTTCACCTGTTCTGCACTGAGCGTATCGATCACCACGCCCATGGCATCCAGCTTCAGCCGGGCAATCTCCTTGTCGATCACATCCGGCACGCTGTACACATTCTTTTCTAGTTTGCTGTAATTCTTGGCCATATATTCTAGTGACAGCGCCTGGTTGGCAAAGGACATGTCCATCACGCTCGCCGGGTGGCCTTCGGCAGCCGCCAGGTTGATCAAGCGCCCTTCGCCCAGGATGTGGATGCGCCGGCCGTCTTTCATCTTGTATTCTTCGACGAACGGGCGTACCAAATTCTTCGAGACGGCCATCTCAGCCAGCGCCGGGATGTTGATCTCGACGTTGAAGTGCCCCGAATTGGCGACCAGCGCGCCATCTTTCATCGCTTCGAAGTGGTGGCGGTCCACCACGTTGAGGTCGCCGGTCACGGTGACGAAAATATCGCCGATCTTGGCCGCCTCTTCCATCGGCATGACACGATAGCCATCCATCACAGCTTCCAATGCCTTGAGCGGGTCGATCTCGGTGACGATCACATTGGATCCCATGCCGCGTGCCCGGTTGGCCAATCCGCGGCCGCACCAGCCATAGCCTGCGATTACAAAGACTTTGCCGGCCAGCAGGATGTTGGTGGCGCGGATGATGCCATCCAGCGTGGATTGCCCCGTGCCGTAGCGGTTGTCGAAAAAGTGCTTGGTCATGGCGTCGTTGACGGCAATGATCGGGTAGCCCAACACGTGGTCGGCAGCCATTGCCCGCAAGCGGATGACGCCGGTGGTGGTCTCTTCCGTGCCGCCCAACACACCGGGCAGCAGGTCCTTGCGTTCCTTCTGCATCGTGCTCACCAGGTCCGCGCCGTCGTCCATGGTCATTTGGGGCTTGTGGTCCAGCGCGGCGTTGATATGCTTGTAATAAGTCTGGTTGTCTTCACCCTTGATGGCGTAAGTCGGAATCTTGTAATCCTTCACCAGCGAAGCCGCCACATCATCTTGCGTGCTCAAGGGGTTGGAAGCACACAGGACAACATCCGCGCCGCCATCGCGCAAGGCAATAGCCAGGTTCGCGGTCTCTGACGTCACGTGCAAGCAGGCGGAAATCCGCATGCCCTCCAGCGGGCGCTCCTTGATGAAACGCTTGCGGATGAGCTGTAGGACAGGCATCCACTGATTGGCCCACTCTATCCGCAGCTTCCCTTTCGCCGCAAGGTTCGAATCTTTTACATCACCAGCTAGTTTTTTGGTGGAAGCCATTTAGAGGCCAGCCTCCTTCTTCAGGATTGCGGCCTTGTCAGTCTTCTCCCAGGAAAAATCGGGGTCGGGACGGCCAAAGTGGCCATAAGCCGCGGTCTTCTTATAAATGGGGCGCAGCAGGTCGAGCGACTCAATAATCCCCCGCGGCGTCAGCTTGAAATGCTTGCGAACAAGATTCTCGAGTGAGGTTTGGTCAATACGCCCGGTGCCGAAGGTGTCAACCATGACCGAGACAGGGTCGGCGACCCCGATGGCGTAAGCAAGCTGCACTTCCGCGCGGTCGGCGATGCCCGACGCCACGATGTTCTTGGCAATGTAGCGCGCCATGTAGGTTGCGGAGCGATCGACCTTGGTCGGGTCCTTCCCGGAAAAGCATCCGCCGCCATGATGGGCGCTGCCGCCGTAAGTGTCCACGATGATCTTGCGCCCGGTGAGGCCGGAGTCACCGACCGGCCCGCCCGTCACAAAGCGTCCCGTGGGATTGATATGGTACTTGGTGTTGGCGTCCAGCAAATGCGCCGGTATGACCGGCTTGATGACGCACTCCAGCACCCCGGCGCGCAACGTTTCGTTGCTGACGCTTGCCGTGTGCTGCGTGGAAACAACGACGGCATCCACGCGCACGGGCTGGGAGCCGTCGTACTCAACCGTAACTTGCGATTTGCCGTCCGGCCGCACGAAATCGAGAATCCCCTGGCGCCGCACTTCCGCCAAGCGCAAGCAGAGCTTGTGCGCCGTCATGATGGGAAACGGCATCAGTTCTTCCGTCTCGATACAAGCGTATCCGAACATCAGCCCCTGGTCGCCTGCCCCACCCGTGACTACGCCCATGTCGATATCAGCGCTCTGGCGTGTTAGGTTGATCGTCACTTGGCAGTTCTCGGAGGTAAAACCACCGGCAGGATCGGTGTAACCAATTCCCCGCACGGTCTCACGGACAAGCTTCTCGATGTCGGGCTTGGCCGAGGTTGTGATCTCACCTGCCACGTAAACCGATTGGTCCTTCACCACGGCCTCGCAAGCCACACGGCCGCGAGGGTCGGCAGCGAGGACGGCGTCAAGAATGGCGTCGGAGATCTGATCGCAAATTTTGTCAGGATGTCCTTCGGTTACAGATTCAGAGGTAAACAGATAGCGGTGCTTCGGCTCGCTCAACCAGAGCCTCCTTCTTCTCAGTTAGGGATGGTTTGTGCAACACAAATGTTCACCGTAGCATACGCTAAACGAAAGTGTCAACGATTTCGAGCCCATTTGGCCTTCCGTGAGCCGATGTGTCGGAAACGGGGCGTGGATGGGCTCAAAGGGCAGCCGAACAGATGGGACGGAAAGACGCGGAATGACCCATGCACCCTCAAAAGTGCGTCCAAAAGTCTGATAATTCGGCCGTTACGAATTGGGCTTGGCCACCCCCCGCTGCGCGAGCAGGTGGGACTTGATGAACGGATCCAGGTCACCATCGAGGACGCGGTCCGCATCGCCAACTTCAAATTTGGTCCGATGATCTTTCACCAATCGGTACGGATGCAGGACGTAGGAGCGAATCTGGCTGCCAAAGTCAATGTCGGCCTTGGAAGCCTCGAGCTTGTCCGAAACCTGCCGCCGCCGGCGCAGTTCCATTTCGTATAGGCGGGAACGCAGCATCTTCATCGCCATTTCGCGATTGCGGTGCTGCGAGCGCTCGTTCTGGCACTGCGCCACGGCGCCGGTGGGAACGTGCGTGATGCGCACGGCCGAATCCGTGGTGTTGACATGCTGCCCACCCTTCCCGGAGGAGCGGTAGGTGTCCACGCGGAGGTCCTCCGGTTTTATCTCGATGGTGATGGAATCGTCGATTTCGGGACTGACGAAGACCGACGCGAAAGAGGTGTGCCGACGCTGCGCGGCGTCGAAGGGCGAAATGCGCACCAGGCGATGCACACCGCTTTCGCCGTGCAACAGGCCGTAAGCATAATCTCCCGCCACGGTGAAAGTGGCGGATTTCAACCCCGCTTCATCACCCGGTTGATAATCATTCAAA
>JBEKEX010000201.1:0-4587 GCA_050013615.1 Anaerolineaceae bacterium | reverse complement strand
ATTGGGTTTGGATTTATAAGACAAACTGCAATGATACTTCATATTACCATAATTGATTTATGGTGAGGGAGCGCTGCAAGAATCACAAAATATGAAAAGCGACTTGGCGTTTTCTTCGGCCAGGTCGCTATGAGTTTACTGATTATCTAGATCTCGCAATAGCGTTTGACGCGCTTGGCTACTTCCTTGAGGCTGTCATCCCAGAAGCTGCGGGTGCGGATATCGATGTCGAAACGGGCAGCCAGTTCTGCGGCGTTGCCTTCACCCGTGGAGGCGAGCAGATTCTCGTAATCCGAAACAAAGCCGGGACCGCGCTGTTGGTAGATGGCGTAGAGGCCTGTGCCGAAGAGCAGACCGAAAGCGTAGGGGAAATTATAGAAGTTGAGGTCGGCGAAGTAATAATGTGGTTTCCAGGTCCACATGTATTTGTGACGGTAACGCTCGTCGAGGCCGTCGCCGTAGGTGGCAGCCTGGGCACGTTCCATAATGTCGCACAGGTCGTCTGCCGAAAGCTCGGATTTCTCGCGGCGCTCCATGACCTCTTTCTCGAACAGATAGCGTGAATAGATATCCAAGATAACTTGCGAGTCGTTGATCAGTGCGTTCTCCAAAATGGCGAGCTCTTCTTGCGGGTCCTTGGCTTGTTTCATCACTGCGTTGGAAACGATCGTCTCGCACATGATCGATGCCGTCTCTGCCAGGGTCATGGGTGTGAATTGTTGCAGTTCAGTCTTCCCGGCACGATAAGCGCAATCGTTGTGGAAGCCGTGCCCCAACTCGTGAGCGATGGTCGAGACCTGGTCGAGTGTGCCATCGAAATTGCATAGGACGCGCGACTCTTTTTGCTTTGGCACCGAAGAACAGAATGCACCGCCGCGTTTGCCGTCACGCTGCTCTGCATCGATCCAGTTGTGGTCGAAGGCACGCTTGGCAAAATTGCCGAGATCGGGTGAGAACTGATTGAAGTTCTCCAGGATGAATTCACGCGCCTGAGCGAAGGTGTACACGGTATCCACTTTGCCGGTGGGAGCGAACACGTCCCACCAGGCCAGTTTTTCCTTGCCAAGCCGCCTGGTTTTAGCCTTGAAATACTGGCGGAACATGGGGAACGAATCTTTCATCGCAGCCAGCAGGGCCTCCAACGTTTGGCGGTCGATGCGTGCTTGGTCGATGGGCGCGTGCAGGCAGTCAGTGCGCCCGCGCTTGTGGTTGAGCGTGTTGGCAGTCCCCTTGATGCCGTTCATGCAGGCAGCCAGCGGCTCGCGCACCTTTTCCCATTCTTTCATCTCGACGTCGTAGGCACGATGGCGCACCGTCTCATCGGGGTGGCCGTGCAAGTTGATCAAGGCGGGCATGGGGAGCTTTTGCACCTTGCCGTCCAGCTCGAAGTCCACGCTGATCTGCGAGGTGACGGTGCCTTGCAGTTTGCTCCAGGCGTTTGCGCCACTCAAGTTCAGCTCGGCGGCCAACATTTCTTCCGGCTGGCTCATCAGAAACTTGCTTTGTTCTGCGGTTTCTTTCAGGAAGAATGCATGCTCTTTGGCCGAACCGCCATGTTTCAGCGCTTCGGGCAGCGCAGCGCCCAAACTCCCAACCCAGCCCTGGAGTTTGACCATGGTTTGCTGCAATCCTACCCAGGCTTGTTCGAATTCCGACATTTTCTTCATTGCCAGGGTATTATACGAATCGGTAGTAACGAAGGAGCTGATGTAAATGTTCAGGGTATTGGAAAGCAGTAGCGCCTCATTGAGTAGATCGACGCAATCGTCGAGCAATTTCGCGAGCTGTGCAGGCGGGGTCTTGGAGTCGGCTTTAGCCAATTTTTGGCCGTGGTAGGCGTCCAATTTGGCTACGGTTTTCTTTAATTCTTCGAAATCGGCGACGAATTCCTTGGATTCCAATCCTGGGTAGACGTTGCTCAAATCCCAATGGGGAATTTTTTCGGAAGTCATGGTTCGGGTCTCCTTTTAGTTTTTTGTCCTCAACTATTATAAAGCCGGGGAGTAGTAAACTTGTTAGATGAAATCTTATGGTATGTATTCCCACTCTTTGATTATTTTTCCATCTTTTATTTCGAATATATCGATGGACATATCCCCATTGCTGTTTTCCAGCAGCGTAATGATCCTGTTTTGCTTTTTGTATTCTGTGATATTCCTTGCCTCGAAGCGAGTCTCCACGCCAATGTATGCCTGCTTTATTCTCTTCAAATATTCATTTTTACCGCTAATAGCTATCTGTTTCCCGTTTTCATATAGTATCCATTCGACATTTTCAGCCAGATAAATAGCATAATCGTCCCATCGTCGCTCATTTTCTAAAGCGAAGAATTGCTCCAACAACTGGATGCCAGAGATCATGCCATTCTCCATACAGGTGTCTCCCTGATGCTGACTGTTAGTATCAATTGTATACTTGAATTTATACCAGTGTCTCTCCAATTGGCTTTGAAGAACCACTTTAATTGTTTTTGGAAAAGGGGACATTCTCACCTTAACCAACAATTAACTTCAGTTCGCTTGACGAATTATAATGGCTGTGCTAAAGTATGACTCGACTGTCATTGGGGAGGACAGTTGTAATGTTTTTGATCGGGGAGAACTTTCGTGACCAAGTCGCGTACTCAACAAATGGTAGATCGCCTGCGTGAGTTGCAAGCTTCATCTCCGGATATCGAAGCTTCGGCAGTGGTCAGTGTCGATGGATTAACCATCGCTTCGGCACTTCCCCAGGGGGTTGAAGAAGATCGTGTTTCCGCCATGTCTGCGGCCATGTTATCGTTGGGAGAACGGATCGCTAATGAACTAGGGCGCGGTGTCCTCGAGCAGGTGTATATCAAAGGCGAAAAAGGTTACGTGGTGTTGATGTCGGTGGGCGAGGAAGCGGTGCTGACCGCCCTGGCCCGGGAACAGGCAAAATTGGGTTTGATCTTCCTTGATATGCGCCGTGCGACGGATGATCTGAAGAAATTGATTTAAGTCCTGCGCTGGTCACATATGGTTTCAATTTCCAAGAGTGGCTACTATCTCTCGAATAAGGTGGCTTACGTCGTTTTGACCGCCTTTAATGAAGTGATAGGGAAAAACGGCGCGAACGCCATCCTCAACTTAGCCGATCAATCGAACTTAATCGATAATTATCCCAACACCTCCACTGCCCGGGAATTCGAGTTCGCAGATTTCTCGGCGATCTGTAACGCAATCGAAGAGATGTACGGGCAGCGTGGTGGACGTGGCTTGCTGCAGCGCATTGGGCGGGCGGCGTTCGATGAAGCCTTGCGTACTTTTGGAATCCAATCAGAAGTCAACGAAGAGACTTTTCACTCCCAACCTCTGGGCAAGCGATTATATAATGGTGTTCGCTCGGTGGCCGAGGTCTTCTCGAAGTATACCGACCAGCTCGTCACCATTTCGGAGCGGGAGGGCGCCATCGTATACACGGCCCAACGGTGTGCCTGTTGTTGGGGACGCCGGTCGGATACGCCGGATTGCTCCCTGGTCAATGGCTTATTGACGGCCAGCTTGAACTGGGCTACGTTGGGTAACGAGTTCAGGGTCATCGAAGATCGTTGCATTGCCGTGGGTGACCCCGTATGCGAATTTGTCATTAACAAAGAACCGATCAAATGACCATGATCGATTTCAGCACGAAAAAATTATTGTTGTGAGGAAATTCTGAAAACCTGGATTGTCGTTCCTACTTACAATGAAACTGAGAACCTGCCAAAACTGGTAGCGGCGTTGTTTGATTTACCTATCGATGACTTGACTTTGCTGGTGGTCGATGATAACAGCCCCGATGGTACCGGGCAACTTGCCGAATCGTTGGGTAAAGCGCATGATGGTCGGGTGCGCTGCCTGCATCGCCCCGGTAAGATGGGATTGGGAACAGCCTATATCGAAGGATTCCAATTCGCATTGCAGCAAGGTGCCGATGCCATTTGCCAGATGGATGCAGATTTTTCCCACCCACCGGAAAAAGTGGTGGAACTGCTGGAGACGTTGAAAGACTGTGACCTGGCCATCGGGTCACGTTATGTGGCCGGCGGCCAACTGGATGAAACCTGGCCGTTTTGGCCGGCGGGAGAAACCGGGCGTTGGTACCAGGCCCGCGACCGGTTGCAGAGGTTGCAGACGGACAGCATCACCGGCACTTCGACGAGAACGCCGACGACCGTTGCCAGCGCCGCTGGCGAATCCGCGCCGAACAGGGTGATCGCGACGGCAACGGCGAGTTCAAAGAAATTGCTCGCCCCAATGAGCGAACCGGGCGCGGCAACCGCGTGCTCCACGCGGAGGAAACGCATGAGCAGATAGGTGAGGCCGGAGTTGAAATAGACCTGGATGATGATGGGCACGGCCAGGAGCAGCACGGCCAGCCAGCGGCTGGTCAGGTTCTTCGCCTGGAACGCGAAAATCAGCACCAGCGTCAGCAGCAGCGCGCCGATCATCACCGGATGAAACTTCGGCAGGAACTTTTGCTCGAACCATTCCTTGCCGTGCGATTTCAGCAGCGCGGTGCGGGTGAGCCAGCCCGCCGCCAACGGAATGACGATGAACACCACCACCGACGTGATGAGCACCCGGG
>JBEKEX010000200.1:0-6884 GCA_050013615.1 Anaerolineaceae bacterium | reverse complement strand
GCTGAAATCGAGCTCGGAAGACTTGAACCCGCTGATGTCCGTGTTGCCGGTGATTGCCGCCACGCCCTGTAAAGCTTCGCCCTGTTTTGGCGAATCGATGCGCGGCTGTCCGGCGGTCAATGGCGATGGCCAAAGAGTCGTAAAAAGCATGAACAACGCCGTTAAAACAGGAATGCGTGGCAACATAGCAATCTATAAGTTTAACATGAAGAAGCCAAACCTGCAAATCACTTCGTTTCGGGCAGTGAATTCTGCCCTATACCATCCGCAGTAAACTAAAATTCATTGTGATATAATGACTTTTATGATTGACGCACAACCGCCTGCTCCTGAACAAAAGGTCGAGCCAACTCCCCAATTGCCTGAAGCGCCAAAATCGCGAACGAAGATTTGGATGGTTGTTATCGGCCTGGTTGTCGTGGCGCTTATGGTGCTGGGGGTCGTGCTCCTGGCCACTGCCGATAGCGCTACAACGACGCGGGTCAGGGATATCTTCATCATCTTCATGGCCTTGGAATCGCTGGTGATTGGCGCAGCGTTGGTTATTCTGATCGTCCAATTGGCCACTTTGATCAACCTGATCCAGAATGAAATCCGTCCAATCCTCGACAATACCAACGATACCGTCAATCATTTGAAGGGCACGACCACTTTCTTAGGTGAACAATTAGTCGAACCGGTGATTAAGCTGAACTCTTATCTTGCCGGTCTCAAACATGTCCTGGATTTGTTCCGCCTAAAATAATCAGGCGTCCAAGTCCAAACCTAAAATACTCGATTATCCAGAAAGGAGCTTGACTTATGGCTGACCACGATGATTTTGGTACATTCCTGGTGGGGTTTTTTGTTGGTGGTCTGACTGGTGCGCTCGTTTCACTCCTCTTTGCCCCGCAAACAGGTGAACAGACTCGAACGCTCATCAAAGACAAAGCAATCGAACTTTACGACATGGCCTCCGATTCAGTCGAGGATTCTCTTACTCAAGCACAAATTGCCGCGGATGATGCGGTGAAACGGGCCGAGGTCCTCTTGAAGCAAGCCGAAGCAAAAGCAAGCGAAGTCGAACAACAAGGCAAGATTATATTGGAAAAGCAAAAAGCCAAACCGGCAGAACCAAAAAGCCGCAAAGCTGCAAAGCCTGATACTGGCGGAAGTGAAGCCGCAAGCTAATCTCGACTGTTCAAAGAGACCGGTTCAATAACCGGTCTCTTTTGTTATAAACGACTGATAACCGCCGGCATGGCTTCGATCACATCACCGGCCAACACCGATGCTTCCGTGCCCACCTGCTGGGCAGCAACCAATCCCGCCTGTGCGTGGATCCACGCGCCCGAAATAGCCGCTTCATAGGGCGCCAGCCCTTGAGCCAGATATCCGGTGATAGTGCCCGCCAGGACGTCTCCCGTGCCGGCCTTGGCTAATGCCGAGGTAGCCACCGGAATTACGCAGGTCTTGCCCGTCGGTTCCGCAATGATGGTGAAAGCCCCTTTCAGCACCACCACCTGCTGCCATTTTTTAGCGTATTCGATTGCTGCCTCCATACGGTTGGCCTGGATCTCTTCGATCTTTTTTCCCGTCAAGATTGCCATTTCCCCGGGGTGAGGGGTCAGTACCATCGAATTCTTGCGCACCGCGCCCCACCATTCTTTCAACCCGGCCAATAATTTTAAGCCGTCCGCATCGACGACCATTGGGGGGAGCTGGTTCGGGTGTCCTTCAGCCTGAGATTGGTCGGCCACAAACCCCAGCGTCCGGGACTTGGTATCATGCGCATCGCCAATCAGTTTTGCCAGGAATTCACTGGTCGTTTTCTCGGTGCCCCAGCCTGAACCCAGCATTAAAGCATCAGCGCCACTCAGGTTCGCTTTAAGCACCTCTGCGGCTTCCCAACTGATCACACCGCCGTCGTGGGGCAGGATGATCCAGGTGGCCTCAGGCAAATGCCCCGCCAAAATGGGGTGCAGTGGCCCTGCCACCGCCATCTTGACCAAGCCGGTGCCGACTCGATAGGCCGCTCGTCCCGCTAGTAAGGCTGCACCGCAATAATTAATGGAGCCGGCACAGATCACGGCTTTTCCAAACGTCCCCTTGTGGCTATCCGGTGCGCGCTTAGGTAGATAGGATTTGACCTGATCGCCGGTCGCCACTTCACTGGCGATATTCTTCCAACTCTCCAATTCCTTTGGGAGACCGATATCCACCACCTCCAACCTGCCGACCAGCCCGAAAGCGGGAAATCGCAGCAGACCGGACTTGACTGCGGCCATGCAAACGGTCAGCTCGGCGGGCAGCGCTTCGGCCGCGGCTTCACCGCTGTCACAATCCACGCCGGACGGGCAATCCACGGCCACCACATGGGCTTTGGATTTGCAGGCCAACACGGTTTTCAAGGTTTCTGCAATTTCCGGCTTCAATGGGAGCTTCACTCCCGTTCCCAAAATGCCATCCAATAAAACCGAAGCCTGCGTGAGCCAACCGGTTAATTGAGCATGACCTTGATCTTCACTGGACACAATGACCGTGCCGCCCACCTGTTTCAAGGTCTTCACCAAGGTATCGCTGGCTGCCCGAGGCTTTACCAACCAGGCACAGGCTTGCCAGCCTTGTCGCGCCAACGCCGAGAGAGCGACCAACGTGTCGCCCCCATTGTTGCCCGGCCCCACAAGCCCAACGGCAATCCTATCGAGCTGCCCATACGCTTTGATTACTGTTGTGGCCAGCCCCAAACCGGCATTGATCATCATTTGTTCATAAGTCAAGCCGCCTTCATTGGCTTGCTTCTCAATCTTCTTCATTTCATTCACGGTGACGAGTTTCATTCCACACCTCATAAGTTACTGTCAAATAATTATACTGCTGCAACTTAATTGAAGGTGACTTCGTCCAAGTATAATAAGCCGACGCTGATATAATTTGCCTATGCGTAAACTCCTCTACACCACTGTCTTCTTTTCCGGTCTGACTTCGTTGGCTGTCGAGATGGCAGCCTCCCGCCTGCTGGGAAATTTCTTCGGCACGAGCAACCTGGTTTGGGCCAGCATCATCGGGCTCATCCTGATCTACTTAACCGTCGGATATTTTCTGGGCGGCTGGTGGGCAGATCGGTCCCCACACTTCAGCACGTTCTTCAGAGTGCTGGTATGGGGAGCTTTCACCGTCGGGCTCATTCCTCTCATCTCTCGCCCCATCCTGCGCCTGGCAAGCGACGCCTTCAGCCAATACCAATTGGGGGTACTCTTTGGATCGTTTGCGGCCGTAATGGTTTTGTTCAGCATCCCGGTCACGCTGCTGGGCACAGCCTCGCCGTTTGCCATCCGCCTTGCCATCGAGGATACCCGGCAGGCCGGCAAAATTTCCGGCAGGATCTACGCCATCTCCACCCTGGGGTCTTTCCTCGGCACGTTCCTCCCCACACTCGTACTAATCCCGCTGATCGGCACTTACCGCACCTTTCTGGTCATCAGCGGCCTGCTCCTCATTGTCGCCTTCTATGGACTATGGCACACCGTCAACCTCAAGGCTGTTTTACTGTATCTATGGATGCCACTCATCCTCGTGTTGCTGGCTATCTTCGGCACCATGGGCACCGATAAGTCGACCCCCGGCCTCGTCTACGAAGGCGAATCCGCGTACAACTACATCCAAGTGCAAAACGCCGATGGCTACACGCTGCTGCGATTAAACGAGGGCGAAGGCTACCATTCCATCTACAAACCTAACCAACTCTTTTATGGTGGCCCGTGGGAACAAGTCCTCGCTGCCCCATTCTATAATGCCGCTCCTTATTCGATCTCGAATGTCAAACGCATCGCCATTGTAGGTCTTGCCGCCGGCACCACGGCGCGCCAGGCCACGGCAGTCTACGGGAATATCCCCATCGATGGCTACGAAATCGACCCGGTGATCGTGGATGTGGCGCGCAAATATTTCGACATGAACGAGCCCAACCTCAACGTCATCATTCAAGATGGCAGGGTTGGCTTGGAACATAGCACCAACAAATACCAGATTATCAGCGTGGACGCTTATCGCCCTCCCTATATCCCCTGGCAATTGACCACCCGCGAATTTTTTCAAATCGTTTACGATCATCTCACCCCGGATGGAACGATGGCTATCAACGTGGGCCGCAGCCTGACGGATAGAAGCCTGATCAACGGTCTGTATAACACCATCCGCAGCGTCTTCCCCTCGGCATATATCGTCGATATCCCCAACACCTTCAATTCGATCATATACGCCACCGTGCAGCCGACTGATTCGGCAAACCTGGCCATCAATTATGAGGCCCTATCCAATCAACAAGGTGTCAACACCTTGTTACTGCAAGTGCTCCAGGTCGCTCTGGAGAACAGTCAGCCAACACTCAGTTTGAATCCCAGCACCGTCTACACGGATGACCGTGCCCCCATCGAATGGATCACAAACCGGCTAATCCTGGACTTTGTCTTTTCCAACCAGGTCGAGAAGCTACAATGAAAACTTTATAGCCGGGATTCCCGCCCGACACCTACGGCTTCACCATGGCCGACCGCTTGAAATGGGCGCATATTTCAGTCGATTACCTGATCAATAATCAGGGAATTTCATTTCTAGGCGATCAAAAACTGGACGCCAACACACCCCTCTATAACGAACGTGAGTTGAGCCACATGGCAGACGTGAAAAACCTCATCCAAACCATGTCATCCGCCTGGATTGCGGCGATCATCTCTTGCATCGCAATCTACATTTGGGCCTGGAGAAGTCACTGGCTAAACTATATTTGGAGCGGATTAAGTTGGGGCGGCTGGCTAACGCTGGGACTGATCGGCGCGGCGTTGGTGGCAGTGGCGCTGAACTTCGACGCACTTTTCACCGATTTCCATCACCTCTTTTTCCAGGGCGATTCCTGGCTTTTCTATTATTCCGATACGTTGATCCGCCTCTTCCCCCTCCGCTTCTGGTCTGACGCTTTCATCTTCACCGGCGTTATGACGGCCATCGGTGCAGTGATCTTCATTCTCGTGGGAAGAAAGATGGCCAAAAACTTATCGTAGTTTCGCCCATTACGTCATTAATAAAAAAAGACCGGCGGGAGTTTTCCCTGCCGGCCTTTTCATTACCAGTGGGTTATTTTTTTGCTTTCCCTTGATTGGCTACCGCTTCCATGGCTTTCTTGACTGCATCCGGATCACCCAAATAATAATGCCGGATGGGTTTCAGGTTGGCATCCAATTCATAGACCAGAGGTACGCCGGTCGGAATGTTGAGGGCTACAATCTCATCATCCGAAATGTTATCCAGGTATTTTACCAATGACCGCAGGCTGTTACCATGGGCTGTGATCAATACCCGCTTGCCGGATTTGATGGCCGGAGCGATCGTCTCGTTCCAGTAAGGCAAAAACCGCGCCACCGTGTCTTTCAGGCACTCGGCTAATGGCAATTCCTTGTCCGTCAGCGTCTTATAGCGGGGATCTCTGCCTGGATAGCGCTCGTCGCTTTTTTCCAGATCGGGCGGCCGGACGTCATAACTGCGGCGCCATAGATGAACCTGTTCTTCGCCATATTTCACTGCCGTCTCGGCCTTGTTGAGCCCCTGCAGGGCGCCATAATGCCGCTCGTTCAGCCGCCAGGAGTTGATCACCGGGATCCACATCAGGTCCATTTCATCCAGCGCAATCCACAACGTGCGGATGGCGCGTTTAAGGACAGAAGTATAGGCAACATCGAAAACAAAGCCGGCTTCTTTCATCAACTTGCCTGCCTGATGAGCCTCTTCGACGCCCTTTTCGGACAGATCGACATCTGTCCAACCTGTGTAGAGGTTCTCTTTATTCCAAACGCTTTCACCATGCCTCAGCAAAACAACCTGATACATCCCATTACCTCCAAAACTGATTTTATACAACTTTGTAGCGCAAGAGATGCATTCTTGCGCTACAAATAGATTTAAGATTGGAAAACCAACCGGACTTACCGAATGGCAGTCGGGTTTTCAGCGTTCCCAGCCGCATCAAAGACGTGGAAGTTGTCCATATTGAATGCAAGTTCAACTTCATCACCAACCTTGAAGCGGGTCCTCGGGTCAACACGAGCAACGAAGTTATGCTTTCCGCTCACCAAGTAAAGGAAGATCTCATTGCCCATAAGTTCGGTCACGTCCACTTTGGCATGCACGCTGGACGTATGAATACCGGAAGGCACAAACAATGGGTTGTGAATATCTTCCGGGCGGATGCCGAAAATGACCTCTTTATCGGCATGCGGCATAAAAGTGCCTTTCTTATTGTCCGGAACCTGAACCACGATCTCACCGGCGTCGACGAACAAGTTGCTGCCGTCTTTCCGCAAACGTGCAGGGAAGAAGTTCATGGCAGGCGAACCAATAAAACCCGCAACGAAAAGATTGTTGGGGAGATCATAGAGTGTTTGTGGAGTATCTAATTGCTGGAGTATACCTTTATTCATGACCGCAATGCGGGTGGCCATGGTCATGGCTTCGGTCTGATCATGGGTCACGTAAATAAAGGTCGTCTGCAACTGCTGATGCAGCTTGTTGATCTGTGCACGGGTTTGGACACGCAGCTTGGCATCCAGGTTGGAAAGCGGCTCATCGAACAAGAACACCTTGGGTTCTCGAACTATGGCACGTCCCACGGCTACACGCTGCCGTTGGCCGCCGGAGAGTTCACGTGGTTTGCGTTTGAGCAAACTTTCGATTCCCAGTGTTTCTGCCGCAACTTGCACCCGCCGCTTGATCTCTTCTTTGGGTACTTTCCGCAGCTTCAAGCCAAAGGCCATGTTGTCGAAAACGGTCATATGCGGGTACAAGGCATAGGACTGGAAAACCATGGCAATGTCGCGATCCTTGGGCGGCACTTCGTTCACCACGGTATCACC
>JBEKEX010000199.1:0-4620 GCA_050013615.1 Anaerolineaceae bacterium | reverse complement strand
CGCTGATGGTGCCCAGGTTGGTCTGCATGCCGGTGGAAAAGACCAGGGCGGCTTCCTTGCCCACCCACTCTGCCAGCTCGGTCTCGAGCTGTTCGTGCATCTCGAGTGTGCCGTTCAGGAAGCGCGAGCCCGTACAGCTCGTGCCAAAACGTTTGATGGCCTCGATGGCCGCCTCGCGCACCTTGGGGTGCGTAGTGAGCCCCAGGTAATTGTTCGACCCGCACATGATCAAACGATGGCCTTGAAAAACAGCCTCTGTGCCTTCACTCTCGGTCATGGGAATGAAATAAGGATACGTACCGGAAGCAATGGCATCCCGTGCAGCCGTATATTTGGAACATTTTTCGAAGATATCCATGATTGATTTCCCTGATAAAAATTTCAAAATGGCCCGGACTCTTGGCCTTACTGCGATGAGTGCTCTTTTTTGTGTTGTGCCTGGGCAATGAGGTAATCCATAATCGGGTACATGGCGCCTCCCAGCCATCCGGTCAAACGATAATAAAGTTTGCTTTCACCCGGCAGTATCAGGAATTGCTTTTTGGCCACGCCTTTTATGATGGCTGCGGCCACCGCATCGGGCGACATCACGCCCGCGTTGCCTGCCAGTTCCCTGGTCTCCATAGGCTTGAATTGGTTCTCGTAGGCCAGTTGTGGTGTATCTGTATCGGGAGGAAAGACCACCGACACGCCAATCCCCAAGGGTTTTAGTTCGGCGCGCAGCACTTCCGAATAACCGCGCACGGCGTACTTGGCGGCCCCATAGGCGGCGTACCCGAACACCCCCATAAAACCTGCCATGGAGGAAATATTGACGATGTACCCGGAGCGACGCTCCGTCATGGCGGGCAGCAGCCCCTGGACGGTATTGACCGTGCCGAAATAATCCACGTCGATCATGTCGTGGAAAATGTTCATCCCCAGTTCCTGCACGTAACCCGGGTAAGTGATACCGGCCGAATTGACTACCACGTCCGGCACTCCCAACGCGTCGATGACCTGGGCAATGGCCTTATTGATCTGTGTCGCGTCTGCCACGTCGGCTGCCGTAGAGCCGAAGCGCTGTTTGGGATTCTCGCGGGCTGCTTCCACGGTATGAAGCGCGCTTTCCAGTTTATCGGCATGCTTGGCCACCAACCAGATGTTGGCGCCCAGCGCCGATAGATGCCGCGCCACAGCCAAGCCAATCCCGCTCGACCCGCCGGTGACGAGCACGGTTTGATTGCGAAAAATTTCTTTGATGTTTGCCATAATTTGTATAACACTCCACTCGACGGAAAGTGTCTCGTACCCCGTCAAACATGAACACGTCAATCAAACCAAAATTTTTCTGCTTTGCCGTAAAAGAAAATGTTCACAAAATGTTTAAAGGAGCACTGGACGACTTCAATTCTATCATGACGCCTATCTTAAATTAACTTGATTGTCTGTGAAAAAATGGTTATACAAATCCATTTAAGGTAAAATAGATTAATTAAGCTATTATTGAAGGAGTAATCCGTCATGGAACGAACTTACATTGGAAATCTGAAGCAAGTAGTCGGCCAGACCGTCAAAGTGAACGGATTCGTGCAAACCGTGCGCGACCAGAAAAAGATGCAGTTCCTCATCTTGCGCGACACCACCGGCCTGGTGCAAGTGGCGCATTACCGCCCCAACGACGAGAAGCTGGCAGAACTAATCTCGGCCCTTGCGGCGGAGAGCACCGTCACCGTCACCGGCAAAGTGGTGGATAACCCCATTGTCAAGCTCGGTGGGCTCGAAATCCAACTCGAATCGCTGACGATAGAAGGTGCCGCAGCTTCCCCCATGCCTTTCGACCCCTTCGCCGAGACCCTGCCGATGATTGATTTCCGCATGGACTGGCGTTACATCGACCTGCGCCGCGCCGAGAACTTGCTGCTCTTCAAAGTGCAGACCGCGGCCGAAATGGCCATGCGTGAATATTGGATCAGGAACAATTTCATCGAGATCCATTCCCCCAAGATCGTGGCTGCACCCAGCGAAAGCGGCGCCGAACTGTTCGAGATGACCTATTTCGAACGCAAAGCCTACCTGGCGCAATCGCCACAATTCTACAAACAGATGGCCATGGCAGCCGGCTTCGACCGTGTGTTCGAGATCGGCCCTGTCTTCCGCGCCGACCCTTCTTTCACCTCGCGCCACATGACCGAGTTCACCGGCGTGGATATGGAAATGTCCTGGGTCGATTCGCACGAGGACGTCATGGCCTCCCAGGAACGGCTGCTGCAATATGCCTTCCAAAAAGTGAAAGACCAATACGGTGACGAGATCAAGACGCTCCTCAAGTTTGACCTTCAAGTCCCCACCGTGCCATTCCCGCGCATCAGCATGCACGATGCAGTCGAGGTGCTGAAAAAGCGCGGTTACAAGCTGCCGCCGGAAAAGAAAGGCGACCTGGACCCTGCCGGCGAGCGCGAGTTGGGCAACTACATCAAAGAAACCTACAACCACGATTTCGTCTTCCTCACCGATTGGCCCATCACCGTGCGCCCCTTCTACCATATGCGCCACCCCGAGGATCCAACCCTCACCCGCAGCTTCGACCTGATCGCCTCCGGCCTCGAGATCACCACCGGAGCACAGCGCGAGCATCGCTATGATGTGCTTGCCAAACAAGCCCTGGAAAAAGGGCTGCACCTTGAGCTGATCCAGTTTTACCTAGACTTCTTCAAATACGGCTGCCCTCCGCACGGTGGCTTCGGCATGGGGCTTTCCCGCCTGCTGATGGTAATGTTGGGCATCAACAACATCCGCGAGACCGTGTTCATCTTCCGCGGCCCCACGCGGTTGAATCCCTAATCCCCTCCGACGGGGGCACTGGGAAATAAAGTGAACTGAGAGGAACGTATGATCAACGGCAAAAACCTTCGCCTGCGTGCCATCGAGAGACTGGACTTGCCTCATTTCGTAACCTGGTTGAATGACCGCGAGGTCACTCAAAACCTGACGCACACAAGCCCAATGTCGATGGCGCAGGAAGAACACTGGTACGAAAAGATATTGGAACAGCCGGTCGAAGCACAGCCCCTGGTCATCGAAGCTCACGTCGGCACTGAGTGGCTGCTATTGGGCAACGTCGGTTTATTCGATTTCAACTGGCATGACCGCAGCGCTGAGGTCGGTATTTTCATCGGCGATAAACGTTTTTGGAATCATGGCTACGGGAGCGAAGCGATCCGCCTGATGACGCGCCATGCCCTTTTCGATCTCGGCCTCAACCGGGTCCATTTGCGGGTTTTCGAGACCAACCCGCGCGCCATCCATGCTTACGAAAAAGCCGGCTTTGTGCTGGAAGGCCGCCTGCGCCAGGCCCATTGGGTGGACGGCAAATTTGTAGATGTGCTGGTTATGAGTATCATCCGATCAGATTGGCATGAGGAGGAAAACTGATGCCCGGAAATCATATGCGTCACGAACGGATTTCATATGGCGATATCCGATTGTATGCTGGCACCGGCTGCATGGAGTTGGCACAGAAAGTCGCCGATTATCTCAAGGTCGAGTTGTGCGGGCGCGATGTGATCGTCTTCCCCAATGACAACCTTTTCGTAAAGCTGCACAAAAGCGTCCGCGGCCAGGATTGCTATGTGATCCAGACTACTTCTGTTCCGGTACACCGAAACCTGATGGAATTACTGATCATGCTGCAAACCCTGCGCCTCGATTCGGCAGCGCGTGTCACGGCCGTGGTACCCTACCTGTGCTACGCCCGCTCGGATAAGAAAGATCAGCCCCGCGTGCCCATCACTGCCCGTTTGGTGGCTGATATGGTCGAGGTGGCCGGCGCTGACCGCTACATCACTATGGACCTCCATGCCGGGCAGATTCAGGGTTTCTTCTCCATTCCCGGCGATGTCTTAACGGCCTTCAACATCTTGCTGGAATATCTGAAGAACCAGCAGGCCCAGATGATCAACCCCGTGGTGGTCACAGCCGATCTGGGCTTCGCCAAGAAGGCGCGCAATTTTGCCGCCAACATGAACGTTCCCATGGCCTTCATCGAAAAGCGCCGCGGCGGCAACGATTCTAAAGCCCAGGCGCTCACTTTGATCGGCGATGTGAACGGCCGCGATGTCATCCTGGTAGATGACGAGGTCGATACCGGTGGCTCCATGGTACAGGCAGTCAACCTGGCCAAGGAATACAACGCCCGCGACATCTACATGGTCTTCGTCCACGCCCTGTTCTCTGCGAGCGCCTCTCAGCGACTGGCGGCTCTGCCGGTTAAGGAGTTTATCACTACCGACACCGTGCCCATCCCGCCTGAAAAGCGCGAGATTTTCGGTGACCGGCTCAAGATCCTCAGTGTTGCCTCATTGCTCGGCGAAGTTATTTGCCGAGCCAACGAAGGCCGCAGTGTGGGTGAGCTGTTCAACGAGTAAAAACTCTTTTTCTTAGACCGTTCCCATGCCAGAACTTCCTGAAGTCGAGACGATCGCCCGCTTTTTGAGAGAAGGCGGGCGAAATAGTTTACCCATTTCCGGCAAGACGCTCACCGGCGGCCGGGCATTGTGGCCGCGCACCTTGGAAGTGCCGGTTCCATCACGGTTTGCGTCGCGCCTCAAGGGTCAAAAAGTTTTATCGATTGGCAGGCGG
>JBEKEX010000198.1:0-4654 GCA_050013615.1 Anaerolineaceae bacterium | reverse complement strand
GGCGGAAGAACTTGCCACCGAAATCCGCAAAACCAAAAAATAGCAACAAAAAACCAGGCCATTTCGGGCCTGGTTTGCTAAATCATCAGTTTTCAGATTACTTCTGGTGCGCTTTGAGGGCGTTCCAACCGGCGTAGACGGCGGTCTCACCCAGCTCGGCTTCGATGCGCAGGAGCTGGTTGTACTTGGCAACACGGTCAGAGCGGGCGGGGGCGCCGGTCTTGATCTGGCCCATGTTCAGGGCGACGACAAGATCAGCAATGGTGGTATCTTCGGTCTCGCCGGAACGATGGGAGGTCACGGCACGCCAGCCATTGCGCTGCACCAACTCGACGGCTTCCAGCGTCTCGGTTAAAGAACCGATCTGATTAAGCTTGACCAACAAAGCATTGCAGGAATCCTCTTTGATGGCGCGGCGAATGCGTTCGGGGTTGGTCACCAGCAGGTCATCACCCACAATCTGGATGCGGTCGCCCAGTTCTTTGGTGAGCATGGCCCAACCTTCCCAATCGTCCTGGGCAAGGCCGTCTTCGAGTGAGACGATGGGATACTGATCAACCCAATTTTTCCAGAAAGCAACCATCTGCTCAGAAGTCAGTTTCTTGCCTTCCTTGCGCAGGTTATAGACTTTTTCGTCTTCTTCGTAAAGTTCAGAAGCGGCCGGATCGAGAGCGATGCAAACTTGTTCGCCTGCCTTGTAACCGGCTTTCTGAATGGCTTCCAAGATGACTTCGACGGCTTCCACGTTGGCTTTCAATGCAGGTGCATAACCACCTTCATCGCCGACCAGTGTGGCATAGCCGCGGGATTTGAGGACGCCCTTGAGGGTTTGGTAGATTTCCGCACTCCAGCGCAGGCCTTCTGCAAAGCTGGGAGCGCCAAGGGGCATGACCATGAATTCCTGGGCATCTGTAGACTGCCAGTTGGTGTGCGTGCCTCCGTTGAGGATGTTCATCATCGGGACGGGCAATACATGGGCATAGACGCCGCCGATGTAACGGTAGAGCGGCATGGTGAGGGCGTTGGCAGCCGCTTTTGCCACGGCCAGGCTGGTGCCTAAAATGGCATTGGCGCCAAAGCGAGATTTGTTGGGCGTACCGTCCAGCTCGATCATGGCCATGTCGATCGCCATTTGCTCGGTCGCATCCCAGCCGACCAGGAGCTCGGCGATCTCGGTATTGACGGCGTCGACGGCTTTTAGAACACCTTTGCCGCCAAAGCGACTCTTGTCGCCATCGCGCAGCTCCAAGGCTTCGTGAACGCCGGTGGAAGCGCCGGAGGGAACCGCAGCACGTCCCCACGTGCCGTCGGTGAGGACGACCTCGACTTCGACGGTGGGGTTGCCACGTGAATCTAGAATTTCCTGCCCAGTGATTTGTTCAATTACTGTTTCCATAATCAACTCCATTTTTGAAAATCATCGTTCGTAGTGTGGAAATAAAAGCGATTAAGTATAACTCGATTCTTGTAATTAAGTATAAAGAATGATTCACCAATTGAATGTTAATCATCCTTGCTTTTGCGCGTCTTGGTTTTTACGCCGGCATGGTCGCAAACGGCTTTCATGAAGGCGACGAAGAGGGGATGCGGGCGGTTGGGGCGGGACAAGAACTCGGGATGGAACTGTGTCCCCAGCATGAAGGGATGATCGACCAACTCGGCGATCTCGACCAGGCGGTGGTCCGGCGACAGACCCGAAAAGCGCATGCCGTTGGCTCCAAAGGGCTCCCGGTAATCATTGTTGAATTCGAAGCGGTGGCGGTGCCGTTCCTGCACCAATTCTTCGCCGTAGGCCTGGGCGGCGATGGTACCGGGCTGCAACTGGCAAGGATACAGGCCGAGACGCATGGTACCGCCCTTGTCGGTGATTTGGTGCTGTTCCGGCATCAGGTCGATGACCGGATAAGGCGTGCTCGGCTCGAATTCGGTGGAGTTGGCTTCGTCGGATTGGTAGAAATTCCTGGCGAATTCCACCACCATGAGCTGCATCCCCAGGCAGAGGCCAAGATAGGGGACTTTTTCGGTGCGGGCATAGTGGGCTGCCTGGATCTTGCCCTCGATGCCGCGGCTGCCGAAGCCGCCGGGCACAACGATGCCATCCGCTTCTTTGACTGCATCCCAGCCTTTGTTTTTTTCCAATTCGGCGGAATGCACCCAGCGCAGGTCCAGTTCCACACCCAGATGAAGCGCGGCATGGGAGAGTGCCTCGCGCACGCTGATGTAGGCATCATGCAACTCGACGTATTTTCCCACCAGGGCAACCTTGACCTTGGGCCGCTCGCGACGGACATCGGCGACCATTTGTTTCCAATCGCTCCAATCAGGTTGACTGCGGGGTTTAATGGCAAAGCGTTCCATGATGTATTCAGCCACGCCGGCTTGTTCCAACAACAGAGGAACCTCGTATAACACGGGTGTGGTGACCATGGGTACCACGGCGCGTTTTTCGACGTCGCAGAACTGGGCGATCTTCTCGCGCAGGCTGTTATCCACGGGGTAGTCCGAGCGGGCGACAATCATGTCGGGCGAGATGCCGATCGAACGCAGCTCGCGCACGGAGTGCTGGGTAGGCTTGGTCTTCAATTCTTGCGTGGCACCGATGTAGGGCAGCCAAGTGACATGGATGCAGAGGGTGTTCTCACGCCCCAATTCGCTGCGAAGCTGGCGTAACGCTTCTAGAAAAGGCTGGCTCTCGATATCGCCCACGGTGCCGCCGACTTCGACCAGGACGATTTCGGCGTTGGTGGCCTTGGGCACCAGCGAGATGCGATGCTTGATCTCGTTGGTGATGTGGGGGATGACCTGGATGGTACCGCCCAGAAAATCGCCGCGGCGCTCTTTACTGATCACCTCAGCATAGACCTGGCCGGTGGTCACGTTGCACACGCGCGACAGACGCACATCGATGAAGCGTTCGTAATGGCCGAGATCCAGGTCGGTCTCGGCACCGTCATCCAGGACGAACACTTCGCCGTGCTGATAGGGACTCATAGTGCCGGGGTCTACATTGATGTAAGGATCGAGCTTTTGGACCATAACGTTGAACCCGCGTTCTTTCAACAAGCGCCCAATGGCTGCGGCTGTGACGCCTTTGCCAACACTGCTGACCACACCGCCGGTGAAGAAAATGTATTTGGTCGTCATTTACCCTCCTTTATTTTGTCTTGAGAAGATTGTGATAATAATAAAGAAGTGGGGAGGGCCGTTTTACCGGCGCCTCCCCACTTGGTGGTTGAGGTTGATTGGGAAACTCGAACGTTAGGCAGTTTCGAAATCATCACTTTGTTTGTACTTTTTGTTCCAGCGTGCGTTCCAGAATATCTTCCTGAACTTTGGATACGGCCTTGCCTTTTTTGACTTTTTCTTCCTGTTCGTTCTTGCGGGACTTGGCCTTGTCCATGGCATCGCGCAGGGCAATTTCCATAGCAGTCGGCTCGGGCACGGCCTTCTCGGCTTTCTTGCTATTTTCGTACTCTGCAACCGATTCCGACTCATCGCGGTTCTTGCGGTTGCCTTTTCGGGCCGGCCTGGTACCTCTTTCTTTCTTTGCTTCACCCGCCGCCGGGGCTGGTTCGGTCTCTTCCGGTTCGGGTTGCAGGGCTTTCATGCTCAATTTGATCTGCTTCTTCTTGCGGTTGACGTCGATCACCTGGGCTTCAAGCTCATCGCCTTCCTTGACCACGTCACCCGGGGTGCGCACGTAGCCGTGCGTCATCTCACTAATATGGATCAGGCCAGGGCGTTCGGCGCCGATCTCGACGAAGGCACCGAATTTCTCGAGGCGGACAACTGTGCCTTTGACGATCATATCTTTTTTGATGTCGCGCCAGTCGAGCTCGAGCGGCTTGAACATGGTCAATTCGATGCGCTCCTCTTTCACTTTGCGCACCCAAACTTCGATTTCCTGACCGACTTGGAGAACGTCTTCGACCCGCTTGATCGGCTGATCGTCGGGAGATTTGATTTGAGAGACGTGAAGGACGGCCGCCTTGCCGACTCCAATATCGATCAATGCACCAGCCAAGCTTACTTTGGACACTTTACCGGTGAAGTGCATTTTTGGCGTTATTTCATTGGTTTGTCCGGCAACAGCTACCGCGCTATTTTCCATCTCACAATCTCCATTTAAAAATTTCAGCGACGGATGATTATAACTGCCATAGGGTTAATTGTCAAACATTATCGCTGAAAAGCATCTTGCAGTTTCATTATAACGCACCATCACTGTCCGTTGGTCAGGTATTGGATGGCGCGATCCAACTGCGGATCTTTGCCTGCCGTAATGTCATCCTGGGTGCGGTCGACGACGATGTCAGGCGTCAATCCAACGCCATTGATCTGCCGCCCGTTGGGGGTCAGCCAATGTGCCACTGTGATGCGCACGCCACCCTGGCCATTCACCAGATCGGTCCAAACCTGTACCGAGCCTTTGCCGTAGGTGGTAGTGCCGATCAGGATACCGCGTTTGTAATCTTGGATAGCTCCGGCAGTGATCTCGGAAGCGGAAGCGGTGCCTGCATTGACCAACACGACGAGTTTGACTTTTGTCGCCAGGCCGCCCGGCTTTGCCGAATATGTATCGCGCGTGCCATCACCGTATTGCTCGATCAATACTGTCCCTTGATCGACGAATTGGGAGATGACGGCAACAGCC
>JBEKEX010000197.1:0-4780 GCA_050013615.1 Anaerolineaceae bacterium | reverse complement strand
TGTCTACCATGGAAGCAGTGATCGTTGAAAGCAAGAGGAACCCCCTACTCGCTCAGATCCGCAGCGAGGCCGAGTTCGAGCTTGGCAAAGCCGGACAAAAGGGACAAGAGGAGAGCGGAACGTTACGCCCGCGTTCGTCCGTCCCGCCTGCCACTTTCATTCCCAAGCCGCCCAGTTGGGGGCCGCGCGTTGTCCGCCAGATGCCATTGGAAACCGTCTTCGAGCATCTTTCCAAGAACGAATTGTTCCGCTTGTCGTGGGGCGCAAAGAACACCCACGGCGCAGAATGGGAAAAGCTGCAAGCCGAGTTCGAAGCGCGCCTCGAGCGCATGTGCCATGATGCCATCAAAAACGGTTGGCTGAAACCGCAGGGTGTTTACGGCTATTTCCCCTGCCAGGCAGATGGCGATGAGTTGATCATTTACGAGCCGGCGTCCGCACAAGGCGGCTCCCCGCTCGAGATGCTGCGCTTTAGCTTCCCGCGTCAGAAATCGGCTGACCGGCTGTGCCTGGCGGATTACTTCGCCAGTGTCGGATCAGGCATCATCGATACGGTCGCTTTCCAGATCGTCACCGTCGGCAAAGAGGCCACTGCCCAATTCGATAAACTGCAAGCCGAAAACAACTATAGCGAGGCCTATTTCACGCACGGACTGGCCGTCCAAACCGCTGAAGCCACAGCCGAATATTTGCATCGCCACATTCGCAAGGAATTGGGGCTGGCGGAGGAACAAGGCAAGCGCTATTCCTGGGGTTATCCGGCCATCCCGGAGTTGGCCGACCATGCGAAAGTCTTCCAGCTTCTGCCCGCCGAAAGTGAGTTGGGCATGACGTTGACCGAGGCGTTCCAAATGGTGCCGGAACAGTCCACAGCCGCCATCATCGTCCACCACCCCCAGGCCAGCTACTTCAATATCGGTGTGGCGCAAGGGTAATGATCGTTAATTGGTTTCATTAAGTAGAAAGGCTTTCGATGAGTAGTACCGATTTTCTCGAATTATTGTCTTCTTCCACACGGCCGATTGTTGGTGACGGTGCTATGGGCACCATGTTGCATCAAAAAGGCGTCGGCTTCGACGTGTGCTTTGATGAATTGAACCTTTCCAACCCCTCCATCGTGGCCGAGATCCATCGCGAATATATCGACGCCGGCGCCCAGATCATCCAGACCAACACCTTCGGTGCCAACCGCTTCAAACTGGCACATCTGGGGCTGGAGAACAAACTAGTTGACATTAACACCGCCGGGGTCGAGCTGGCGCGCCGGGTCATCATGGCCTCTTTCAAACAGGCTTTCATCGCCGGTGACGTGGGTCCGTTGGGGGTGCGTCTGGCCCCCTTTGGCCGGGTGCAGCCGGAACAAGCACGTGAGGTGTTCCGTGAGCAGATCGCTGCCCAGGTGAAAGCCGGTATCGACCTGCTCATCATAGAGACCATGACCGACCTCTACGAAGTCCGTGAGGCCATCAACGCCGCCCACGACGTCGACCCCAACTTGCCCGTGTTGGCTTCGATGACCTTCACCCGCGACGACCGCACTTTGTTGGGCGATGAACCTGCCAAGGTGGCAACTCGAATCCATGCTGCCAATACCGCGGTCATCGGGGTCAACTGCTCGGGCGGCCCGCAGCAGATCCTGCGCATATTGAAGCAGATGCATCAGGCAGTCCCCGAAGGCGTTTTCTCGGTGATGCCCAACGCCGGTTGGCCTGAACAGGTGAGCGGGCGAATCTTCTACCCCGCCACACCGGACTATTTCGGTGATTACGCCCTGACCTTCTGGCATGCCGGCGCCAAGATCATCGGGGGGTGCTGCGGCACCACACCGCAACACATCGCCGCCATGCGCAAAGCCATCGACGCCGCGCCTGATGAACCCGGCACGAACGGCTTCGTTCTGGCGGTCAACGAAGTGGAAGAACCCCAGGCTACAGAGGAACAACCGAACCAGTTTGCCCAAAAGCTGAAAACGGGACATTTTACCATCGGCGTGGAGATGGATCCGCCGCGCGGGCTATCTACACATAAACTGCTGGCCGGTGCCAGTCTGCTGGCCGAAGCCGGCGCGGATGTGATCGACGTGGCCGACAGCCCCATGGCGCGCATGCGCATGAGCCCTTGGGCGGTTTGCAGCTTGATCCAGAGGCGGATCGGCATCGAGACCGTGCTGCATTTCCCCACCCGCGGCCGCAACTTGTTGCGCGTGCAAGGCGATCTGCTGGCAGCGCACGCCATCGGCATTCGCAACGTGTTCGTCGTCATGGGCGACCCAACCGCTATCGGTGACTATCCCAACGCCATGGACAATTACGACCTGGTGCCCTCCGGTCTTATCAAGCTAATCAAACAACGCTTCAACGCCGGTATCGATCACGCCGGAGCCGATATCGGCCAGCCTACTGCGTTTTTCGTCGGCTGTGCTTTGAACCTGAACCCTGCCAATCCCGAGGACGAGATCAAGAACCTCTATCGCAAGCTGCGGGCCGGGGCTGATTTCATCCTGACCCAGCCGATCTTTTCGAGTGCCGGTGCCATCGCCTTGCTGAAGCAATACAAAGACGAATATGGAGCACTGGGCATCCCCATCTTGATGGGCGTACTACCGCTTGTCAGCAGCCGCCACGCCAATTTCCTGCACCACGAGGTGCCGGGCATTTCCATCCCCGAAGCCACGTTGGCGCGGATGGAAAAGGCCGGTGAAAATGGTGTGCACGAAGGTATCCAAATCGCGCTGGATTTGATCGGAGAAATGCATCCCCATCTCAACGGCATTTACCTGATGCCGCCATTTGGTCATTACGACTACGCCGCCGAGATCATCGAAAAACTCAATGCAGCGTGATTCAGCTTGTGTTAAATGGCAAGAATGGCTAAAATGTCTACAAACAGCGCAAAGCTGGGATAAAGAACCGATTGGTGAAAAATAAAATGCTCTTGACAATCGATGTCGGCAATACCAACCTCACCCTGGGTCTCTACGAAGGCGACAAGCTGGGTGCGCATTGGCGTTTGGCTACTGACCACGAGCGCATGCCGGACGAATACGGCTTGCAGATCCTGGGTCTGCTGCAAAACGGGGGCTGCACTCCCAAGCAATTGGAAGGCATATGCATGGCGTCCGTCGTTCCCACGCTCACCACACGTGTACAGCAAGCCTGCCTCCAATATCTCAGCCTCGACCCCTTTATCGTCGATCATACCGTCAAGACTGGCATTAACATCTTGTACGAAGACCCCAAAGGCGTTGGCGCCGATCGCATCGTGGATGCAGTCGCAGCTCATCAGCTTTACGGCGGGCCTGCCTGCATCGTGGATTTCGGCACGGCGACCACTTTCGACGCCCTGACTGCCAACGGCGATTATTTAGGGGGCGCTATTGCCCCTGGCATCGGCATTGCCGCCGAAGCTCTGGTGCAGCGCACTTCACAGTTGCTTAGAGTGGAACTGCAGCACCCACCGGCAGCCATCGGGCGCAACACCGTGCACGCCATGCAATCCGGTCTGCTGTTCGGCTATGCCGGGCTGGTGGAAGGCATGGTGGCACGCTTCCGCAAGGAATTGGGAGAGAATATGAAGGTCATCGGCACCGGTGGCCTGGTCGAGTTGATCGCAAAAGAAACGCCGGTCATCCAGTTCACCGCCCCTTGGTTGACACTGGATGGCTTGCGCATGGTGTGGGAGATGAATGCCTGATATGCCAAACCCTTTGGAAAATAAACGCATCGTCCTGGGTGTCACTGGTTCCATCGCGGCTTACAAAGCAATCGACCTGGCATCCAAATTAAAACAGGCCAACGCCCAGGTGGATGTCATTTTGACCGAGAGTGCGCTGAAATTTGTAAGCGCCTTGTCATTCCAATCCGTGACCGGCAGCAAAGCCTTCACGGATGCCGATCTGTGGGGAGGCGAAGGGCATGTGGTGCACGTCAGCCATGGGCACGCGGCCGAATTGATGGTGATCGCCCCGGCTAGCGCCAACACGATCGCCAAACTGGCCAATGGCATCGCCGATAACCTGCTGACTACCACCGCCCTCGTGGCAGATTGTCCCCTGGTGATCGCCCCGGCGATGGAATCCCACATGTACACTCATTTGGCCACTCAGCAGAACATCCAAACGCTGCAGGAGCGCGGGGCGATTTTCATCGGTCCGGCTGAAGGCCACCTGGCTTCCGGCGCGATCGGCCAAGGCCGTTTCGTCGAACCGCCTGAAATTTTCAACCATTTGCGCTGGCTCTTGAGCAAGAACGGAGTGCTAAAAGGGCGAAAAGTCGTGGTGACCGCCGGCGGGACTCAAGAGCCCATCGATCCGGTACGGATGATCACCAATCGTTCCTCGGGCAAGCAAGGGTTTGCCATCGCCCAGGCCGCCTTGGACTCCGGTGCAGATGTCATTCTGATCGGGGCGCCTTCCTCACTCCCAACGCCAATGGGTTGTAAACGGATCGAAATACACACCGCAGCCGAGATGCAACGTGCGGTTCTGGATACTGTTAAAGACGCTGATGTGTTGGTTATGGCGGCTGCTGTAGCCGATTTCCGCCCTGCCAAGCCTTCAGATCAAAAGATCAAAAAGGACAAGGGCTTGCCCAGCATCGAGTTGGAACCGACTTCCGATGTTTTGGCCGCGGTAGCAGAGCAAAGAACGGTATCCGGTTACCCACGCCGCACCATCGGGTTTGCAGCCGAAAGCCAAAAGCTGATCGAAAACGCCCGTATCAAACTGCAAGGTAAAAAATTGGATCTGATCGCTGCCAATGATATCACTGCCAAAGGTGCA
>JBEKEX010000196.1:0-4799 GCA_050013615.1 Anaerolineaceae bacterium | reverse complement strand
TTGATTTTATTCTTTTTAGTCTAATTCGTCAATCTAAAAATTGACAGGAACTCTCGATCATTCGATCCAATCGAACGTTTTCGTCACCGCTTTTTTCCATTGACGATAAAGCTCTTTTCTCCGATCGGGGTCCATGGCAGGAGACCATTCCCTGTCTTTGCCCCAGTTGCTGCGCAATTCATCCAAGTTCTTCCAATATCCCACGGCCAGACCGGCTGCGTATGCTGCGCCTAAGGCAGTCGTTTCGGAAATCTTCGGCCTGACGACCGGCACATTTAAGATATCGGATTGGAACTGCATTAACAGATCGTTGACCACCATCCCGCCGTCGACCTTGAGCGCTTTCAACTTTACACCCGAGTCTTTTTCCATAGCGTCAAGTACTTCGCGTGTTTGAAATGCGGTGGCTTCCAACACTGCCCGGGCGATGTGGCCGCGGTTCACGAAGCGGGTGAGACCCACAACAGCACCCCTGGCATCACTCCGCCAATAGGGAGCATATAGGCCCGAGAACGCCGGCACAAAATAGATTCCGCCATTGTCTTCTACCGTCCTGGCGAGGTATTCGATTTCGGAAGACGATTCGATCATCTTCAAGTTGTCACGCAACCATTGAACCAAAGCGCCGGCAATGGCGATAGAGCCTTCCAAACAATAGACAGCTTTTTGCTGATGAAGTTTGTAGCCCAGCGTAGTCAGCAGGCCACTTTTGCTCTCTACAGGTTGTTCGCCAGTGTTCAAAAGCATAAAACAACCTGTACCATAGGTGTTTTTGGCCTCGCCAGCGTCGAAACAGGTTTGGCCGAATAAGGCGGCTTGCTGATCACCCAAGTCACCGGCAATGGGAATTTGCGAATCTCCAACCTGCGTATAGCCATAATTTATAGAAGATTCCATGATAACTGGCAGCATGGATCTCGGAATGTCTAAATCACGCAGGATCTCTTCGTCCCAATCCAAGGTTTTTAGATCCATCAACATGCATCGTGAGGCGTTGCTGACATCCGTGACATGAATGCCACCCTTGGTCCCACCGGTTAAATTCCACATGAGCCACGAGTCAATGTTGCCGAAAAGCGCCTTGCCTTTTTCAGCGGCTTTTCGTACACCGGGTACATTATCCAGGATCCATTTGATTTTAGGGCCGGAAAAGTAGGTGGCGAGGGGGAGGCCCACTTTGCTCCGATAACGCTCCATACCCCCATTTTTCGCCAATTCATTGCATATTTGGTCGGTTCGGGTATCTTGCCAGACAATGGCGTTATAGAATGGTTTTCCAGTGTCTTTATCCCAAACAACGGTTGTTTCGCGCTGGTTGGTAATGCCAAAAGCTGCAATATCCGAGGCAAGGATATCTGACTTGCGTAGAGCATTCCCAATGACTTCCTGGGTCTTTTCCCATATTTCTAACGGATCGTGTTCGACCCAGCCTGGCTTTGGAAAAATTTGCTGGTGCTCTTTTTGGTTTACGGCAACAATGTTGCCTTGATGGTCAAAAATCATACAGCGCGTGCTGGTTGTGCCTTGATCGATAGCCGCAACATATTTTTGCATAGAAATCTCCAGATTGATCTCTAAAAACGATTGGGTTTGTGCCTCAAGGTTATTCTATTAACACGATGCACCCTTGTCAAGTATAAGTTTATGTTCGTCAACGAGATTTTTGGAAAAGTTTAAGCCAAATTTAAGAATAAAAACTTGTTATCCCTCCATAGATGAGCTATCATTTGTAAGTATAGATAGCACGTCCAATTTTCAAGTTCATAGAGAGGAGAAACGTATGCAACAAAAAGTTCGCTTGTCGTATGTACTGTTTGCTGTGTTGAGCGTACTGGCTATGATGTTGGTAGCCTGCCAGCCTGCTCCTACAGCCGCGCCGACTGAGGTGCCTCCCACGGCAGTGGCCGCCACTGAAGTCCCCGCAACTGCTGTCCCGCCAACCGTGGCTCCGACCGCTAAACCAACCACTCCAGCCCCCATCTGCTCCAAGCTGGCAGATGCCCCAGCTGCACCCGCAGCCGGACAACTTGGCGCTTCGGATACCCCAATCACCATGGCTTTCGTTCCATCAGGTGAGTCTGGCACTATCGCCACGGCCAGCAGCGCCATTGCCGATTGCTTGAATCAGATGACCGGATTAACCTATGCGATCCAGACCGGCACCAGCTACGCCGCGGCTATCGAGGCGATGGGTGCAGGGAAAGCCCAAGTTGGTTTTCTGAACACTTTCTCCATCCTTGCGGCTCAGGCGAAATACGGAATCATCCCGGCACTGATCAACCTGCGCAAATATACCACCAATGACCTCGACCCCGATAAGGCACTCGGTGGACAATTGGAGCCGTTCTATAAGGGCCAGTTCATCGCCGGCGCTGACACAGGCATTAAGGCTCTTGCTGATCTGAAGGGCAAGACATTCTGCTTCGTTGATCCGCTTTCCACGTCGGGTTATATCGTCCCGCGCATTATTCTCAAGGCCAATGGTATCAATCCGGATACTGACCTCAAAGCTACGGTGAACGCTGGTTCGCATCCGAATGTGGCAATCTCCGTCTACAAAGGCGATTGCGATGCGGGCGTGACCTATATCAATGTGCTGACCGATGCATCTGCCAACCTGGCTGCCACTTATCCTGACATCGCCACGAAAGTAACGGTCTTCGCAGACACGGATCGTATCCCGAACGATGGCGTGCAGTATGTAAAGACCCTCGACCCGAAGCTTCAGGCGATCACCACCGAAGCTCTGATGGCGATGGCTGCTGATCCGGGCGGCAAAGCCGTGTTGGGAAAACTTTACTCCATCAACGCCTTCCAAAAAATCGACTCAACCTTCACAATGTATTCTGATTTCAATAAAGTTCTGGTGGCGGCTGGCGTCGATCCTGCTTCTTTGATTAAATAAAGCTTCAAGTTGGCCTGGCAGGTTGCGTAGACCTGCCAGGCTTTTCTTTTGTCTACATTTAGATCAGGACATTTTGCTATCGCTATGTTAAAAGTCGAAAATCTCACAAAAGTCTATCCCAATGGGACTCAAGCCCTAAAGAATGTCAGTTTTGAAGTAAAGGACGGCGAATTTCTGGCAGTGATCGGTTTGAGCGGATCGGGTAAATCCACCTTGCTGCGCTGCATCAATCGCCTCATTGAACCGACTTCCGGGAAGATTTATTGGGATGACCAGGATATAACTGCGGCGTCAGGTGCGGAAATACGCATGATTCGCCGCCAAATAGGCATGGTCTTCCAACAATTCAACCTGGTCAAACGCTCTTCGGTCATGACCAATGTGCTTTGCGGCCGGTTGGGATACGTTAACACTTTTTCGAGTTCTCTGCACCTTTTTTCTCCAGCCGATAACAATAAAGCGCTTGCATGTCTCGATCAGGTTGGTCTGGCGGACAAAGCACACGTGCGTGCCGATTCGCTTTCAGGTGGCCAGCAACAGCGGGTTGGTATTGCCCGTGCTTTGATGCAAGACCCTAAGTTGGTATTGGCTGATGAGCCAGTCGCTTCATTGGACCCGGTCTTATCGCATTCCATATTGAAATATCTTGAGCAGCTCAATAAAGAACGTGGAATCACCGTCATTTGCAGTCTGCATTTCCTTGATCTGGTGCATCGTTATGCCACCAGCGCTATTGCACTTAAAGACGGCGAACTTGTTTTCCAAGGATTGCCAAAACAAATTGACGATGCTCAATTCAAAGCTATTTATGGCCAGGAGGCCGAACGCGTTTCTATTATGTGAGGAACAGTGCATGGTTTCGGTTTCATCTTTTCGGCCTGACCAAAATTGATTGTGCAGTTTCTTCAGTAAAAGATTATTCATGGCAAAAACAAAAACAGCTTCACAACCGGCAGTGAATTCCATAGTAGTCGTATTGTCTTCTTTGTTAATTCCCGGGCTAGGACAATTTTTATCCAAAAAACGGGGGCGCGGTTTGTTGATCTTTCTATCGGCCGCGGTCCTCGTTTATCTGGTTAACTGGTCTTTCGTGCATCAGAATATTGGAAAAATCACACTCGGCGGCCTCGTGACCAGTTGGCTTTGGTTGCCATTGATTCTGTTTTGGGTTTGGAACGTGTTGGACGCCCGTGCTGTGGCTTTATTTAAAGCATTTAATCTCATTCCGGCTATCTTGATGGTGGGTATTGTTTTTTATGTTATTGCTTGGAATGTCACGGATGTCAGGTTAGATCGTCTCATTAGTCGTATTGGTGATGCGCGCACGGTGGTGACAAATTTGCTTAATCCGGATGCAATCACTATGAATGTCAACGGCACCGACCAGATTTGTGCCTGGAGTTGCATGTACACCTACATTGGCGATAAATTGGCGGGTCGCCTGGTAGACGGTCCAATCCGATTGAGCGATAACTTGTTGCAGATTCTCGGTGAAGTGAGGCTTATGCCGCCTCCCAAGTGGGAGGTTCAACTTGGGTTGGCAGCCCCGGATAGTAAAGTCGACACTTTCGTTGCTGGTTCCATGCTGCAAACCATCGCCATGGGGTTGATGGCAACCATATTTTCCACTATTCTGGCAATCCCGATTAGTTTCTTCGCTGCGCGTAATATCATGTCTCGTATTCCGGGTGGGGGAATTATCTATTACGTTGCGCGCGGATTTTTGAATATCGTGCGCGCGGTCGACACAATCGTGTGGGGGTTGATCGTTATTGTCTGGGTGGGAATGGGGCCTTTCGCCGGTGTGATCGCACTAACCATCCATTCTGTGGCTGCATTGGGCAAATTATTTTCGGAGGAGATCGAGCACATCGATCCGGGCCCGGTCGAAGCG
>JBEKEX010000195.1:0-4810 GCA_050013615.1 Anaerolineaceae bacterium | reverse complement strand
GTAGCGTCCCAGTGCAGGCGCATTAGGCATTCGTTCCTCGAGCGCTTTTACATTCATTGCTGTCACAGGAGCCAAAAGGCAGGCGCAAATTGCACCATGAGGCGCGTGGAACATCCCGCCGATCGGTCCCGCCAGCCCATGCACTGCACCCAGGCCGGCGTTTGCCAGTGAAAGTCCACCCAGCAAGCTGGTCCAGCTCATGTCAGCCCGGGCTTGCTTATTGCTACCATCATGATAGGCCTTTGCCAACGATCGCGCAGCGCGTTGCATCCCTTCCCGGCAGAACATATCCACCATGGCATTAGCTTTTTGGCAAACATAAGGTTCGAGCACTTGCGTCAACGCGTCCATGCCCGTGTTTGCCGTCACTGTAGGCGGCAACGCATAGGTTAATTCCGGGTCGACCAAAGCAACTAGCGGTAGCATATAAGTACTTCGCATGCTGACCTTGACCTTTTTCTCTGGTACCGCAAGAACAGCATTGCGCGTCACTTCACTTCCCGTGCCAGATGTTGTCGGCACCGCGATCATCGGGGCAGCAGTAACCTTGATGGCCTGATTTTTTCCCACAACCTCGAGGTAATCAAGCAATTCGCCAGGGTTCGTCAACATAACAGAAATTACTTTTGCCATATCGATGGCGCTGCCACCCCCGAACCCGATCACAAACTGGCAACCGTTTTCCTTCGCAAGGTGGATCCCCTCTTCCATCAATTTGGTCGTGGGCTCTCCTGCAGTCTTGAACACCACAAATACGATCCCGGCATTGGACAGGTTATCTTTTAAAGCCTCGATGCTTTTGGGATCCCCACCGGCAACGACAAACGCCTTATTACCAAATTGCCCGGCAATCGTTCCAATTTCTTTTAAAGCTCCTTCTCCAAATATGATGCGGTTTGCTGTATTAAAGTCAAAAAGCATTTCTCATCCTTTTTTTACAATTCTGCAGGATAAACATTTGCATACCGGATCCCCTGCCTGGGCTCAGCCATCATATCGGCAACACTATCGCGCCATTTTTTGTAATGTTCAGTCTCTTTGTGTTGAATAGGTGCCTCATCGTTCCTGTAAACTTCGACCAAGATAAACCGCGTAGGATCCTCGGCTTGTTGGACCACGTCGAACCGAGCGATTCCCGGCTCTAATACGCTATGGCTTGCATTCTCGATTGTCGCCGAACGGAATGCTTCGACACATTCCGGCTTGACATGAACATAAACAAATACACTGTGCATGGTTCTTTCCTCTCTCAACAAGATGGCACAAAAATTTTTATCGTCCGTATTAATTACTGTAATCCAACAAATTATATAACCAACCGAAGCATAAACTTAATATTATGATTAGCTTTCCATTAGAAATAAGCCAAACGTATTGACATTGCCCCTGCGGATGTTGTATAGTGTTATGCGGCACAAGGCGAAACCAAAAACTTCATCAAATTCATAGATTGAGCGGAACCTGGCTTCCGCTCTTTCTATCTTGTTGCTTCTCTATATGGTCTTTTTGGGAGATCATAATGATTAACGTCAAGAATTTAACCAAAGATTATGGCAGTCGAAGGGCAATTAATGAAATAACCTTCGAGGCACACAAGGGTGAGGTTGTTGGATTTCTGGGTCCAAATGGAGCCGGTAAAACCACCACCATGAGGATTCTGACCGGCTACATGCCACCCACCTCTGGAAAGGCGGAAATTGGGGGCTATGACATCATCGAAGACTCCCTTAAGGCCAGAAGTATTATTGGCTACCTGCCTGAGACGGTTCCGGTTTATCCCGAAATGTCCGTTTACGATTATCTGGCTTATTTCGGGAAACTACGCAAAGTAAAAAATATCGACGAGCGTCTTGAAGTGGTGCTAAACCAGGTTGGCCTGATAGACCGATCGGAAAGCTACGTCGGCAATTTGTCCAAAGGTCTGCGACAGCGATTGGGGCTTGCACAAGCCTTGATCCATGACCCCAAAGTATTGATCTTGGACGAACCAACCATCGGCCTCGATCCGGCGCAAATTCTCGAAGTTCGAACCCTCATCAGAAAAATCCACTCCGAAAAAACCATTCTTTTATCCACCCATATACTGTCAGAGGCGCAGCAACTTTGCGACCGCGTGTTGATCATCAACAAGGGTGAAATCGTTGCTGAGGACACGACCGATGGCCTGCAAGCCAAGTTGACAGGTGCGCAAAGAGTCCGGGTTAGGGTCCGGGGCGAAATAGATGATTTAAAGCCCATTCTCGCCAAGATCAATGGTGTTATGGGGATCATCCAAAAGAGCGATTCGTCTGTTGAAATTGAATGCAGACCTGGCGCAGACCTCCGCTCGGAGATTGCGAAAGTTGCCATTCAGTCAGGGTTTGATCTGCTAGAACTGCAGCAAGATCAGCTGTCACTTGAGGATATTTTCTTAAGGCTTACACACGACCAGGTGCCAAAGCCCAGTCTTGGGGAAACCCCGGTCTCCAAAAAGAATAAAAAAGGTTGAGCATGTACAATATCTGGCTAATCGCCAAACGAGAATATAAGACCTATTTCACAAGCCCTGTTGCCTACATTGTGACCTTTTTTCTCTTGTTAGCACTGGGCATCATTTTCTACGAGTCGATCACCACCTCCATTTACTATAATACGGCCCAATCTCAGTCTTACACCCCAGATGCCCAACTCATCCTCAACCCGCTAGCAACAATATTTTTATTCACCATCCCTGCCCTCACCATGCGTTCGTTACCCGAAGAGCAGAAAACTGGGACATTCGAATTACTGCTGACCTCGCCCATTCGTGATGTAGAGCTCGTCATCGGAAAATGGCTTGGTGCGTTTTTATTTGTCCTCACGATTCTTTTGATCACCCTCACCCTGCCCCTTATATTGAATCGCTTGGTCACTCCTGGCATCGACATGGGCGTCGCCAAGGCTGGCTACCTGGGCATTATATTGATGGCCGCTGCTTTTACAGCTCTTGGGATTGCCACTGCGTCCTTATTTTCAAATCAGATCGCAGCGTTCTTTTCAACGTTGGGGATTCTGTTGGCATTATCATTGATCGGTTCTTCCACGGGAACGAGCAGTAATACGGGCACCATCCTCTTGAATTTCATCAACATCAGCAACCATTTCAATTCCACCTTTTCCCAAGGAATTATCCAACTGAGCGATATTGTGTACTTCTTGAGCTTGACAGCTTTAGGGTTATTCCTTGGAACAGTGTCGGTCGAAAGCAGGAGGTGGCGGTGATGAAAAGGCGCCAAAAGAGTGCAATCTTCGGCCTTTACGTTGCGGTTGCTGCCGCATTCGCTGCTTTAATATTTTTCTTCATCGCTCAAAGTTTATCGGCGTTGGTACAAATTTTTCTGGCACTCATGGTGATTGGTTTTGCAAGTTATATTTTGTTGGATCCACAAAGAATACGGATAGTGCTCTCCGGCAGGCAGGCAAGCTACGGCAGTAATGCGCTCATCATGGTATTAGCTTTTTTGGGTATTGTCATTGCAATTAATTACCTTGCTTATAGTAATGATATTCAATGGGATTGGACAGAAGATCAAACCTATACATTGACTTCCACATCGGACAACATCGCAAAGTCTTTGCCACTTTCAGTGACCGTTGATGCTTTTTATACATCAAAGACATCAAGCGACTCTGCCCGTCAACTTTTAGCAAGCTTTGCATTGGCAAGCAAAGGCAAAATAACTTACCGCTTTATCGATCCGGAACAGAATCCCATCTTGGCCCGCCAATCTAATATCTACCAGGATGGAACAATCGTGTTTGACATGAGTGGTCATCAAGAGCAAATTACCACTGTTGATGAAGAGCATATTGCCGCTGCTTTACAGCACCTAGTGAACCCTGGTGAGCGCGCAATCTATTTTTCGACCGGTCATGGTGAGGGCAGTCTGGCTTCATCAGCAACCGGCAGATCGTTCACGTATGTCAATCAAGTGCTTGGGGTAAAGAATTATACGATTCAAACATTGGATCTTCAGAGCACAGCCAATGTACCAAAAGATGCCAATACAGTTGTGATTGCCGGACCTCTTCAACCTTTAACGCAAACCGAGGTTGATAAGTTGAAAGTTTATCTGGAACAGGGAGGCTCGGTGGTCCTTTTGATGGAGCCAATGGCCCTGACCAGTATAGAATTCGCAAACGACCCATTGATCACATATATCACCAACACTTGGGGGATAGGTTTTAAGAACAACATCATCATTGATAAAGATGTGAATGTTTCCATGGGCGTTACTTCGGACCCCACTCAATATGCCTCCCATGCGATCACGCAAAATCTTAGCGGTAATTATGTATTATTTTTTACTGCACAGACAATTTTTCCTCCCGCCACTGCATTGACTGGAATTACTACAACCATTTTGATGAGCACAACGAAAAGCGCTTGGGCTTCAACCAATCCTCAAGAAATAGCACAAAATAATTTTACTCAAACTGATAATGATCCGGTCGGTCCGCTCCCTCTGGCAGTGGCGCTGGAAAATAGTCAGACCAAGGCCCGTTTGGTGATTGTCGGAGATGCTGATTTTGCATCCGATAATTATGTCCAGAACTATGCTAACCTCGATTTCTTCATCAATTCGATCGATTGGGCTTCGAAGCAGGATCAATCGATCAATTTAACACCCCGCCAGGTGACCAAACGCGTTTTGGTCAATCCAACTACAGAGTCGATGAACGTCATCTTTGTCATCACCGTGGTGACAATTCCCCTTTTAGTGCTGGTTACCGGGATCATTGTATGGGTATATCGCCGTAGGAAAAGTTGATGAAAATTCGTAAGTCGACA
>JBEKEX010000194.1:0-8996 GCA_050013615.1 Anaerolineaceae bacterium | reverse complement strand
GCTGGTAAAGGATCTGGCTTTTATCAGAGGGTTCTTTGTAAACGCTGACTGAATCGATGCACACCCGGACGATTTGACCGGCATCAAGCTGGAGACTGGGGAGGCTGCGCGGCAAAACCACGGCTCCTGCAACACCAGATAAACACCATTTCATAAAATCGCGCCGTGAGATTGTGCTTTGCATATGTGGAAGATTATACCAAATAAATCGGACAATTCAAGTAGGGTTTAGTACCACGTTTTTTGACATTTGCTTCCAACGCTTCTATAATAGTTGGGTAATGTACAACCCGGGAGGATAGAATGATCTTAGGAATTGATGTCAGTCGGTATCAAGATATTGTGGATTGGGATTTGTTAAAATCGAAGGGAGTCGAGTTTGCCATCGTTAAAGCTACGCAAGGCAATTATTCCACCGATCCAAAGCTGGTCGAATATGTAAAGGAAGCGCACGCGGCCGGGATGATCGTAGGAGCATACCATTGGTGCGATCCCACGGTAGCTGCCGATAGACAGGGGCAATATTTCCTGGACAATATCAATGGCCTCGCTGTCGATTTCGTGGCTGCGGACGTCGAACAACAGTGGGCAGACTGGAACGAATGGAAGAACCGACAGGTCACCAATCTATTGACCCCGCAAAAGATCAGCGATACAGCAAGCCAGATTATCGCTGCCTGGAAAGCAGCATTAAAGACCCCAATCGTGGTTTACACCCGTACTTCCTTTATCGAGGAATTTGCAAAACCGATGGAGGGTTGGCTGGCAAAATTCCCGCTCTGGCTGGCATATTATCCTTACAAGGCAGGTGTTGTCAGGACGGCTTGGGATTTATTCTTGACGGAGTACAAACCACAGATAACCGGTCCGACTTTACCTTCCGGTTGTACACAGTGGAAATTTTGGCAATTCACGGGTGGAAAGTTCATTCTGCCGGGCGTCGATACGGCTGTGGATGTCAATTATTTTAATGGGACCTTGAACGACCTCAAGACATTTGTTGGAATCCCGGTGGCGACCACTGCAGAACCACCTGTAGTAACTCCCATTGCGCCTGTGCCCGAAGCTGCTCCGCCAACGACCCCTCCCACTGCCTCAACATCTACATCTTCTCTAGAGCCGGATTCTTCCTCACAGTCGTTGTCGTTGGAAGATCGTGTGGCTCGTCTGGAAGCATTGGCTCGTACCCACGGTTGGGATATTTGATAGGCAGTGTTTCAATGATCAACGAAGATACATCAAAAAAATTAAAGATCGACTTTGAGCCCATCGGCCGGCGGGTCAAGGTGTCGCCAGGAACAACGATCTTGGAAGCAGCGCGGTTGGCAGGGATCGACCTGGTATCCGTGTGCGGCGGTGCTGGCACCTGCGGCCGCTGTCAAGTACGCATCAGGTCGGGTTTGGCTTCCGAGATCACGGATACCGAGCGAAAAAAGTTAAGTGAAGCTGAGGTCAAGGAGGGTTTTCGCCTGGCTTGCCAGACCAGCCTTTCCGAAGATACATGTATCCAGGTACCGCCACAATCGCTGACCACACCGCAGCGTACGCAATTGGAAGGACAGGGCGATGAACTGCCTGTGACTATCGATTGGAAACTGGCGGGTCTTTCGATGCGACTGCCCAGCCTGGATGATTTAACGGCCGATTTGACCAGGTTCCGTGAAGGTGTATCGGGCGCCGGATTTTCGAAAGTGGAGATCGAGAGTTCTGCATTGGTTTCATTGCCGGAACAGTTGCGGAAGAATCAATGGGATGGACAAGTTGTATTGCGCGGGATGAGTGGCAAGAAATACCGTGCGGTTTCCTTCCTGCCATCTGCGACGATTCCTGTTGGGATCGCAGTGGATATCGGCACTACGAAGATTGCCATGTATTTGGTTGATCTTCAAAACGGTCGGACGTTGGCCAAATCCGGTGCGATGAACCCACAAATCTCTTACGGCGAAGACGTCATCAGCCGGATAAGCTACTGCAATACCCATGCGGATGGCCGGAAAGTGCTGCAGTCCGTCCTGGTCGAAACGTTGAATGCCATGATCGAAGAGAACTGCCAAACAGCAGGGATCACCCGTGACCAACTGGTTGAAGGGGTAATGGTCGGCAATACGGTCATGCACCATTTGTTTGGCGGTTTCCCGGTGCAGCAGCTTGGTGAGGCGCCCTACGTGGCCGCAGTGAGCGAAGCCGTGGAACTTCATGCGGCTTCCATCGGGTTGATGATGGCGCCAGGGGCACATATTTATTTGCCGCCGAATATCGCTGGTTACGTCGGGGGTGACCACGTGGCAATGCTGTTGGCCACCGGTACATGGAATTCAAAGAAGAATGTCATTGCCCTTGACATCGGTACGAACACGGAAGTGTGCCTGGCGTCGGAGGGAAAGCTCTATTGCTGCTCGTGTGCCTCCGGGCCGGCGTTCGAGGGGGCGCACATCCAGGCCGGTATGCGAGCCGCACGGGGTGCCATCGAACGTGTCGAGATACTCAATGGCAATGTGTTTGTGCAATCTATTGGTGGACTGGCACCGGTCGGGATTTGCGGCTCGGGCATCTTGGATGCCGTGGCCGAGATGACCTTGGCGAAAATCGTCGATACGCGCGGATCGCTGCGCAGCGGTTCACCTGGTGTGCGGGCCAGGAACGATCATCAGGAATTCGTCCTGGTCACCGCGTCAGAAAGCGGCACGCAGGATGACATCGTGATCACGCGAAGCGACGTCAACCAGATCCAACTTGCGAAAGCCGCCATCCGCGCCGGGGTGGATGTGTTGTTGACCGAGGCCAAGCTCGATGCGCAGGCTTTGGATGAATTCATCGTCGCCGGAGCATTTGGGACTTATCTAGACCTTGAACACGCCGTCCGCATCGGGATGTTCCCCAATTTGCCTTTGGAACGGTTCAAGCAAGTCGGCAATGCTGCCGGCAGCGGCGCCAAGCAATTGTTGGTTTCGAAAGAACGGCGCCGGGCGGCCGATTTGATCGCAGAAAAGATGCGTTATATCGAATTGACGACTTATCCGGGTTTTGACCGGATTTACGTGCAAAATATGTATTTGTGAGCGAGAAGATTTAGAAACGGGTAGCTTCTAGCTGCAACCGGCACAGCCTAATATCTGACTATCGAACGTCATCTCGACCGTTTGCCCGGGCTGCAGGACGAGGAAGTCTTCGTCCCAATCGCCGTCGAAGAGCCGCCGGATCAGTGCCAGATCGCCCGGAAGCCTTTCGAACTTCCAGTTTTGCCGTTCGGCCTCTGACCTTGCGGATTGCTCGACTTGGGAGATATCCCCTAGATTCATGTCTATCAAAACGGCGCGATGATAGTGTTGTTGCCACGCTCCCATTACTTCCATCAGGTAATCGGCATTATCTTTGCCATATTTGGCAACGTATTCGGTGTACTGTTTTTCAAGGCCCTCTGTGCTTGCAATCGAACCCAGGCCAAGAGACGAATCGGTGGCTTTGCTGCGTTCGAGGTAATCTTGTTCGTACCAGTAAGTGCCGGGTTCCAGGTCGAATTGGTTCTGGTAGCGTTGGCGGCTGCCCAGGAACAAGGTGATGCAATCATGGGCACGGGGAATCACCAACGGAACGTTTGCAGGCGTCAGACCCAGGGTGGATTTTCCGCAAAGTCCATAGGCCAAAACGGTTGCCTGGTAGGAAGTATTCTGGACTTCGTTGATCTTGTCTTGAAGCAGTTTGTTCAGGTTCGCGGGCTGGTCGTGCAAGCCTTTGGCTAAAAGCTCGATATCCACGGTGTTGGGCGAGCTGGCTGCGCACCAGTATAAGGAACGCGCTAAAACTGCACAGCCGATACATCTAATTCGCATGGGCTTAGGATATCTCTAAGATGTGTGGGCGCTTGATCGTTTTACCGTTCAAGAACACAGGGATGGTGGGCCAATCAGACGTTTCGGTCAGGATGTCAAAGCCCTCTTTATTGACCAAGATGGTGTCTTCTGACTTTGTGCCGGTGATGGAGGGATTCCAGGCATAGACTTGACCGGCAGCGACGACGTCGGGCGTTTCAGGCGTTGCGACCACCTCACGTGTCTCGAACCCGCACAAGCCGCCCTGGTGGTGCAGCTTCCATTCGTCAGGGTAACCGGCTTCTTCGTAGGCCTTGACCGCTTTCTTGAAAACGTCACTCATCGTGACGCCCGGGCGTGTCTCCTGGATGAAGGTGGCATCGACCTTCGCCAGTGCTTCGGCCTTGCTCTTGAGGCTGGGCGGGATGACGCCAAAATGGACGAACCGGGTGATGGAGGCGATCAGGCCGTACTGGCGGCCGCACAAGACCAGCATGGCGTATTTATCCAGTTTTTTGAAGGTGGGCAGAGGGTGGCGATAGTGGAAAACGCGTTCGTCTGTTCCGACCAAGGCCAAAATGGGCTGCACGCCGCGCCGTAAAGTTTCAGATGAGAGGAGCGCAGCGATTTCGTATTCGGTTTGGCCGGGCTTGATCTGTAAAATAGCGTTCTTCATCGAGTCTGCACATAGCCGGCAAAGATTGCGCATGCGCTCGATCTCCCGGCCCGACAGGTTTGCCCTCAAGCGGGCTATTTCTTTGGACAGGTCTATTGCCCCAGGAAAATTGTTGTCTGCGCCGAGGCGCAGTCCCTTCGTTAGTTCGGTGATGCGCTGATTAGGCTGATACCAGGGGAGCACCTCGAATTCCCAATCCTTAGTCTTCAACAGCTCCTCGTTCTCAAGGCGGGGGGCTTCGACGACGTTGGTGATCAGCCAATTATGATCTTGGGTGACCAACAGTGAGGCTTCACCGAAGCTGACGGCCTCGAAGCTGATTTTGTTTTTCCTGATATTCGAACATAATGGGAAAGCTTTTCCTCGATGAAGTCCCTTAATTATATCCTCGTCCGCCCGGGTTATCCTAGCAAACAGCTTACTTTTTCCTGCCCTTGGCGGCAGAATCTCTGGCCGGCAATAACTGCTGAACATCCGCCCGCAAGTAATATAAACGGTAGGCTGCGGTTTCTTTTAGGATTTGTTTCAATTCGGCATCCACAATCGCGAGTCGCGCCGGATCTTTAATTCCACCCTCGGCGATTTCGAACGTCGCTTGATCGATTTTTTGGTAATGCATGGTGCCATTTTCTTTCAGCCAGTCTAGCCCTTTCTGTACAGCAATCTCGCGCTGCCCACTGGCTGCAGCCAATTCTTGCAAATCGATACGCTGCTGGCCGTTTTTCAAGCGGTAGCGCAGCAATCCGACCAGGAATTTCAGGAATTCTTCCGGCTGGTCGGTAGCGGTTTCCACAGCGAGGAAGATGATCTGAGAAGGCTTGCAGATGTTTAGAGCGTCAGCAAGCTCGGTAGGCCCTGGTGGAATCGTGGCAATGACCAGGGTGTGTGCCGTGGTAAGTTGCGTTCGGGTGACGCCGGGAAATTGGTTGAGCATCTTGCCTTCACGCCAGATGAGCGTATCGGCTTGAGCCCACTGTTCCAAAAGTTCTGGCGTCACTTGGGTAATGGATCGTTGATCGATGACTTCATAGCTTGGCTGGCTCTTATCAATTTCAACCGCCGGTGCGATGATCTGCCTTGCATCGAGCCATTCCATTTGCACATTCAGTTGGCCGCGGTAGTTGCTGGCACGGGCGGCGAAGGCCAAATCGAATTCACCTTCGGGCTGGGGGGACCCTGCACCGTTCCACCAAATGACCTTGGCCTGGCGATGGTCCTGGTCTTCGACGGTCACTTGTAGATGCTCTCCCGATTTGCCTACGGCCTTAGCCTCTACGATCTGCAGGCCGCGGGCGGCAAAGGTCAACGCCGGGTTGCCAGGGCCAAACGGGGCCATCCTGTCGACACTTTTCACTAATTCCAGGCTCATTTGATCCAATGTGACGAATTCATCTATTTCGAACGTGTGGATGACAGGCTTTTCCTGCATCATCTTATCGATGGTCTTTGCCAGGGCACGTTGGAAATCTGGGAGGCGATCCGTACGCAGCGACAAGCCAGCCGCCATGGGATGGCCGCCATAATTCTCCAAAAGGGCTTCCTGCTCGGCGATGGCGGCGGTGATGTTCAGGCCTTCCACGGAACGCGCGGAGCCACGCGCCATGCCACCATCGCTGGCCGTGAAGAGAATTGCCGGTCGGTGATATAACCCCACCAGGCGGCTGGCCACGATCCCGATCACGCCTGCCGGCCAGGCGGGATGAGAGAGCACGATCACCGGGCTTTCGCGCAAGGTACGGTCTTGCTCGAGCTGCGCCTGGGCACCCTGGAAAACCTGATCGCAGAGCAATTTGCGCTGCCCGTTCATCCCTTCCAGGCGGACGGCCGTCATCTGTATGGCTTGTGGGTCTTCCGAAAGGAGGAATTCGACCATCGGGTTGGAATCACCCAGGCGGCCAATGGCGTTCAGGCGTGGCGCCAGGAAGAAAGAAATATGTTCCTCGGTCAGATTGTTTTGCCCGATCTCGGCCAGGTCTGCCATGCCACGCAGCGCCGGACGGAGGCTTTGGCGCATGCTTTCCAGCCCAAGCTGCACGAGGTAGCGCGAATCGCCCACCAGTTGCGCCAGATCGGCCACCAGGCCCAGCGCAGCCAGATCGACCAGGGCTTTCGCCTGATCTTCGCGATTTTGACCCTCCAGGAGCGCCTCGGCTAGCTTGTAGGCCACGCCAGAGCCTGATAAGGTGCCTAGGGGATGATCTGAGGGTAGAAGCTGGGGATTGATGATCGACAAAGCGGGCGGCAGTGTTTTGGGCAGGGAGTGGTGGTCGCTGACGATGACATCCACCCCACGGGAGTTTGCCGCTTCGACCGCATCGTATGCTGAAATGCCGGTATCGCAGGTTAGCAAGACGCTGATCTGTTGATCCAGAAATGATTTGAGCTGCGGCAGGCCGATCCCGTGCGACTCAGGGCCGCGCACCGGGATGTGGTAGACCACGTCGGCACCCAGCTGGCGCAGTGCGGCCACCAGGATCGACGTCGACGTTTGGCCATCCACGTCGAAATCGCCCCATACACCGATACGTTCTTTACGGTCGATGGCGTGTAAAAGACGGTCGACAGCGGTTTCCATTCCGGGCAATTGTTGGGCCGGGGCGGGCGTGTACTGGCGTGGATCCAGGAAAGCTTGGGCGTGCTGGCGGTCCGAATAGCCACGGCGCACCAGGGCGGCCGAAAGAATGGGCTGATCTCCCGCCAGGTCGGCGATCTCCTGCGGCACAGTGACCGGTTGGGGTTCGACCCATTGGAAAGCCGAAGCGTTCAAAATTCGATCTCCGCGACCTGCTCGAAATCAATGTCTTGGGGTGTTTCGCCGCTCGTCTCGGAGAATTCTGTTTCCGCGTCGAAATTGGCTGCTTTGACCCCCCGCTGGCACAACGAGCGATAGTTGCAGAATCGGCAATGCTTTTCGTTCAGGGTCAACGGGAATTCACCATCTGCCTGTTTGACAATTTCATTCACTAGCGTTTGCAGGAATTGGCGGTCTTCTGCGTAACGCTTCGAATCATAGCTCAGCACCATGGGCGTTTTGGAGAATTCGGTGAACCAATAGATCATTTCGACCTGCTCGGGCAAAATGACCTGGCCGCCGTTCAAATAAGCGCCGGCCTCCACAAGCAGGAAAGGATACACTCGGGATTGCAAACGGTCACTCAATTGTTGCTGTGTGGGCTGCTTTCGAGACGTTTTCCAATCGACGATGACGGCGTGCTTCCCCGGTTCGATGGCCAACAGGTCATAAGTTGCAATCAGGCGGAAATTTTCGAACGGTGCGGAAAGGCTATGTTCTGAATACCGGGCTGCTGGCAGTTCTTTTGGCGCATCGGCCAGGTAATTCTGCCACCAGGCAACCAACTCGGGCTCGGCTGCAGCTTTATCCAGCAGCTCTGCGGCGATGCCGATTTGATGCTGGTGGACAAGCTGATGGAAGCGGTCGCCCAGCAGCATGCGCCTTTCTTGTTCGAGGACCGGCTCGCTCTGGGTAGCCGGCCAGGGTTGGTGAAGGAGGTATTTGAGCTGGAAGCGTCGCGGGCAGTCCCAATAGTCTTGCAGATTATTCTGGCTGAATTGGAAATCAGGCGGCAGGGGCATGGTTCTTCTCCCAAAATGCTTGCAGCGCTAAAAAGGGCAAGGCGGGCTGGCAATCGCCGCGACGACCGGTGTTCCAGGTGATGATCAACTGTTTGCGGGCTCGCGTGATGCCGACATATAGCAGGCGCAGCCGTTCTGAAGTGTAATCCAGGCGTGCCTGGCGCGAGGCAAGCCCTTCTTCCAGGAAAGCGCCCACCACATCGTGGCTCAGGGCAGCTTTGAGCTTTTCCAGCGTCTCCGCTTCCAGGTTGAGCTGGTCGCGCACGTACCATTTTTCGCTGATGAAGGAATCATACGGCTCGTTGGAGGGAAAGTCGTAATTATTCACCGAAAGCAAGTAAACCCGGTCCCATTCGAGGCCCTTGGCTTTATGGATGGTCGCCACCACCACTTTGCCTTTATATTGCTCTGGGTCGAAGCCGGTATCCTCTTCACTGAATCCCATGAATTTGCGCTTATTCTCGGCGATGCGGGTCAGCTCTTCCGAGAACTCCGTCAAATGCCAATCGGGATGGTCTTGGGCGGCTTGCTCCATGGTGAGTGCGAACTTATGAACGAGTGCCAGGTCGGTGGGCTCGGTGAATAAGTCCTGCCCGAGTGTCAACAGCAACTGATCGATGGGCAGCAGCGTGGCACGATGCCAGCGGTTGATCAGATCGCGGAATGCGTTCAAGAGTTGTCTTTCCTCTTCGGGTAAGGCTTCTTCAGAGAACGTTTCCAGCCAATCGCTGCCGGGTTGAGGCTGCAAAAAATCTTCGACACGCGAACAGTGCAGAATGAGAGCCCCGATCCGTTGGATGCGCTTCTTATCTGCTTCGTTTTCTGTTGGGTGAATGCTTTTGTACACCACAGCCAGCTTGGCCGGATTGGCGGGATCGGAAAGACTGCCAAGCACCACTGCCAGGGTGCGTGCGGTT
>JBEKEX010000193.1:0-4903 GCA_050013615.1 Anaerolineaceae bacterium | reverse complement strand
TGTCCTTCATGGCCATCCCTTTTTGGAACAACGGCTCACTTTCTCCGATGAAGAGCGCCCCCTTGTTTACCAACTATTGGACAACAACGTTGACCGTATCCTGCAGGCAGCCATGATTCTTCGCCAACGGAATCCGGACGCCTTTGACCTCAATGTCGGTTGTTCGTCGCGTTCGGTTGCCGGGCGCGGCGCGGGCGCCGGGTTGCTCAGCTCACCCGAAAAGATCGGCCAGATCATCCACGCACTGTCACACAACCTCGATCTCCCCATCACCGCAAAGATCCGCTTGGGCCCTACGGATGACAGCCGAAATTACCTGACCGTGGCAAAGATCATCGAAGAGAATGGCGCATGTGCGATCACTGTGCATGGCAGAACGCGCTCCCAGGGTTTCTCAGGTCACGCAGATTGGGATGCCATCGCAGAAGTGAAACAGACGGTCAACATCCCGGTCATTGGTAATGGCGATGTCATTTGTGTCGCAGATATCGAGAAGATGAAACAGCACACGGGTTGCGATGCCATCATGATTGGGCGAGCAGCCCTTTCCAATCCCTGGATATTTGCCCGCCGCGATCGCGATACGATCAGTGACAATGAATTCTATGAATTCACCAAAAACCATCTGACCAAAATGATGGAATTTTACGGTGACCGGTTGGGATTAATCCTATTCAGGAAATTCGCTAACCTGTATAGCAAGTATTATACGCCGAGCAAAGAACTAAAAACAGATCTGCTCACCAGCACTACACCTGACAACTTTCTGGAGATATTTCAACGCATTATCGTTCAATCCAGCCAGAAAATCATTGATTAGCAAGAACATTCTGGCCGACAAGATCAACCACTTATGCTCGTGCCGATCAACCGGCCGATCCCGAACGTCACCGCCGCTGCCAGCATCCCGAAAATGACCATACGCATCCCGGAAAACAGCACCTTTTTTCCGGTAAACAAGGTCACGATTGCTCCCAATAAGAAAAGCCCAACTATGCTGAATGCTATGCTGACCAGTATGGCAGTTTGACCATTAACAAATAGGAATGGGCAAACGGGGACGATTGCGCCCAACGCAAATAAGAAGAATGAAGTGATCGAGGCTTCCCACGCCGATCCACCCAGTTCTTCGGGATTTATCCCCAGCTCTTCTTTTGCTAGCGTCTCGACAGCGTGTTCATGGTTTTCCATGATCTGCTTGGACAACGTTCGTGCTTGCTCAGGATCGAGGCCGCGTGATTCATAGATCAAGGCCAGTTCCTCAGCTTCTTCTTCAGGCGCCTGCTCAACTTCTTCCCCTTCAATCTTGATTTGATTGGAAAACAGTTCGCGCGAACTCTGGACCGATAACCATTCGCCAAGTGCCATGGAACAGGACCCCGCCAATAGTCCGGCTAGTCCCGCGATCAGGATTGCTTTGTTATTCGAAGACGCACCCGCCACCCCCATCACCAGGCTCAAATTCGATACCATGCCATCATTAGCCCCCAAAACGGCCGCGCGCAATGCATTCCCACCGGTCGTGCGATGCCGGCCTTCCAGCATTGCCAACTGCCCGCCCTCCATGCCGCCTTCGACGGAACCGCTCATCTGGCTCAGCAACCGAGAATGAGAACGTTCATCCTCTACCATGCCTTTCGCCTCAGGTTGGGCCGCGTAGTTTTGCGTACCTTCTTGTTCGCTCGCCTGTAAACTTTGGAGTACCACGCTTGGACCCATTCTTTTAGCCAGCCAAATCAAAATCCGCGTGCGTAAAATAGGCTTGAACTCCGGCGGCTTTTGGCCTGCCTCAACCAATAATTTTTCCCAGCGTTCTGCGTGGCGCAGCTCCACGGTAACCATCCGCCGATAAATCTCGGCCAGGTTAGCGTCTTTCTCGATCTCTGCTAATGATCGATAGATGAATGCACTGTTCTGTTCATCGAGCCAATTCGCCAGATAACGTTCTGTATCTTTTGTCGCCATTTTTACCTCCAATATAACATTGTGCTGTGTTTCCAGCATAATACTCGCCAGCAACTTTGCAAGTATAACGCATCATAAGGTGGTTCGACATGGAATAGACAATCCAGATGATATAATCTTAACCACAAGTGTATTTATCTGATGAAAGGAGCAAGACCATGGCAGGAGAAAATGTAAAATACGAGGAATTCAAAGTGAATGGCGATGCCCTCGTCGCTAAAGTCCGTGAGATCCTCCACGAAGGGAACATCCGCAGGATCATCATCAAAAATGACCACAACGAGATACTCGTCGAAATCCCACTCACCCTGGGAGTGGCCGGTGCAGTCCTTTTGCCCGTATGGGCCGCATTGGGCGCCATTGCTGCTCTGGCAGCCAATTTGACTATCGTCGTCGAAAAGGTGACCGAGAATAAATAGCTCCAGGCCTACATGGTCATTTTGGGTCTCTGGTATGGCCAGCCCTTCACGCTGAGCCTGAAGCCTAATTGCACAACGTTTAGCTTAGAAACGCGCGCGAGCTCGGATGTTTATAGCTTCGACCTGGCAGGACGACTATGGACTGCTCAGATCAGTAATGTCGCCTATCGTCGCGGCCTGGATGGACGCATCTTGTCCAAATGGAGCACGTCGTCCCAAGAACATGGCATCCTTTGGCTGGAAGAACAGGAAGCGGCAACCTTTGTGGCAGCCGCATATTCATTAATTAAGGAATTTCAAGCTGATCTAAGAACTTCGAAGGTTACGTTCCAAGTACGGCCCAATCTCAGTGAATTGGAAGCTGTCCTTCGAAAGATCATTGGTTTCTCACATGACCAATTAATCAGCGACGCGGCTGCTTTTACGCAGCTTTACGGCCGCATCGGGATCTTGCCACCCGATCAATACATGTCGGTCATCCTCCAAATCACCGAAGGGTGCTCATATAACCAATGCACTTTTTGCCATTTTTACAAGGACAGGCCTTTTCGTATCAAGCCGCTGCAGGAATTTGACGTCCATGCCAAACAAGTAAAAGCCTTCTTGGGAGAAGGCATCAGTTTACGAAGGACGATTTTCCTGGGTGATGCCAACTCGCTGGCTTTGCCAACGGCGCGCTTGTTGCCCTATTTCGACATCATTCACCGGTACTATGATGTTGAAAAGCTTGGCGGCATCTACGCTTTTCTGGATGGCTTCAACGCCGCGCGCAAGCCTCTCGAAGAATATCGATTGCTTGCTAACCAAGGCCTCAAGGGAGTGTACTTCGGGCTCGAATCGGGCAGCCAAAGCGTTCTAAAGCAATTTAACAAGCCCATCAACCTCCAGGAAGCCATCCTGGCAGTACAAACAATGAAGCAAGCGGGGTTATCCATTGGCGTTATCATCCTTTTGGGTGCCGGCAGTAAGCAACTTTCATACGAGCATATCACGGCAACAATCCAGGTCCTGAATTCAATGAAATTGGATGCCGACGATTTGATCTATTACTCCGAATTGGTGGAACTAGCTGCTGCGCCTACCCCCAACAAACTCGAACTAGCTGACACGCCATTATCTCATCAAGAGATGTTGAAACAAGCCGACCAAATTCTTGATGGCTTGGTCTTCGGTGAAGAAGGTGGTACGCCGCACATCAGTCGCTATGATATCCGTGAATTCGTTTATTGAATTTTAATTGCCAGTTAAGCTATCCATTCTTTTGTTCCAAAAATCTATCTCCAAGTTATTTTTATCATGGTAAAATCAACTCCGTCTTGTCCCTGTAGCTCAATGGATAGAGTACTGGCCCCCGGAGCCAGTGGTGCGAGTTCGACCCTCGCCAGGGACACTAAAGCCGCCGCCTCTGACGAGAGGCGGTATTTCTAACCCGCTGACAAAACTCTAACAAATCTTTAATAACGGATTTATTGAAACGTTTTATAGTATAGAACGTAAGTAAAATAGCTGATTATGAAAGGAAATGAGTATGTTTCTGTATTTTCCAGGAATGGGTTTGTATTTCCTTTTTGCTTTACCCGCATTATTGTTGGGCTTCTGGGCACAGCTCAAAGTACGCAATGCCTACAACAAATATTCTAAAGTGCGAAGTTACGTCGGTGAGACGGGGGCACAAATTGCACGGCGCATGCTGGATTCAAACGGTTTGCAATCCGTTGGAATTCAACAAACCAATGGAATGTTGACGGACCATTATGACCCCACCACCCACGTTTTGAGCTTGAGCCCCCAAGTTTATCAAGTAAACAGCATTGCTGCAGCAGGTGTCGCAGCACACGAAGCCGGCCATGCATTGCAGCACCAGGCAGGATATGCCCCGCTCCAGGTCCGCTCGATGCTGGTTCCAACTGTCCAAATCGGTAGCTGGCTGGGCCCCATTATCTTCCTCATCGGCCTGTTCCTGTCAACATCCTTCGGCACCACGCTGGCCTGGATCGGCTTGGGGTTGTTTGGCTTGACAGCCGTATTTGCTCTGGTCACTTTACCGGTGGAATTCGATGCTTCGAACCGTGCTAAGGCCTGGCTTTCGACCTCGGGTGTCCTGCTCCAAAGTGAAATGGAAGGCATCAATAGCGTTTTAGATGCGGCTGCCTTGACCTACGTGGCCGCTGCCATCCAAGCTATTTCAACGATGCTCTATTACGGTTTTTTGCTCCTGGGCGGTTCAAGACGGCGATAAATTTTTCTGCACTTAAATAATCAGCGGCTCAGAGTTAAACCGAGCCGCTTTTGATTCTAGAATCAAACCTGTCACTTACTACGTTGCCGGCAGGCTCCTGCGCAACACATCCCGCATGCTCAATGCCTTGGCAGCGCCTTCTGCCGTACAGGTGGTTGGATAATCGACCAAATAAGCCGGAATACCCAATGCCATAGTCAAATATTTATCCATGCCACGCAACAGTGCCCCTCCACCGCAAATCGCAATCCCACGGTCGATGATATCGGAGATCAACTCG
>JBEKEX010000192.1:0-4905 GCA_050013615.1 Anaerolineaceae bacterium | reverse complement strand
ATGGCGTCCGCAGCCTGTGGCAATTCGAAGCTGCGGAAGAGTTCATCGCGCTGGCGCTCCATCGAAACGCTCTGCAGCAAACCGGCAGACTCGCGCAGAAATTGCGTGAGTTCCTCATCCATCTTCAAATCGAATTGAGTGGCCATGCGCACAGCGCGCAAGACCCGCAAGGGATCATCTTCCAGGCTGGTCGGCGAGCACAGACGCAACCGGCGCTCGCGCAAATCTCCCGCGCCGTCGAGGGGATCGATCAATTGGGTGGGATTACCCAGCTCGACCGCCATGGCGTTGAGGGTGAAATCGCGCCCGGCAAGGTCCTCCTCCAAATTGCGGCCGCGGAACACGGCAAAATCGAGGATGTAGGGCTTGTCCCCCTCGCCCAATACCACCCGCGCCATTTCCCGTGCTTCATCGAGCATGTAGAATGCACCCTGCAGCCCGTTCGCCGTACGGCGGGCAATCTGTCTGGCTCCTCTGTCGCACACGAAATCCAGGTCATGGCTGGCATGGCCCAAAAGGGCATCCCGCACGGCGCCGCCGACCAAATAAACGGTCTGCCGGGAGTCTTTTTGCGCTAGAACAGCTTCGAGAATGTCCTTGGGGAATAAGCCGGGATCAAAAGCCATGATCCGTTCCAATCGTGCCGGGTTTTCTCAGCCCGGCTTGTATTTTTTCAAATCTACCACGCCGATGAAATTCAAGTTGCGGTAATACTCGTCCATATCCAGGCCATAACCGAAAACGAACTTATTCGGAATGGAAAAGCCCACGTAACGCAAGGGCACTTTCACCTCACGCCGCTCGTTCTTATCCAGCAGGGCACAGACGTTCAAGCTGCGCGGTTTGCGCGAGGAAAGCAATGCCAGCACCGATGCCATGGTATGGCCGCTGTCGATGATATCTTCCACGATCAACACGTTTCTATCCCTAATATCGGCGACCAGGTCTAGATTGATGCGCACGTGGCCGTCACTTTCGCGGCCGCCAGCGCCATAAGAAGAAATGGCCATGAACTCGATGGCGTGCGGCACAGTGATATGCCGCATCAGGTCGACCAGGAACACCACGCCGCCCCGCAAAATACACACCAACACCAACTCATCCTCGCCGGCATAATCACGGCTGATCTCAGCGCCCAACTCAGCAATGCGGCGCTGCAGCGCATCTTCTGGAATGAGAATTTCACCTAAGAATTCGCGGTAATCCTGCATAAATGCTCCTTATCTCGGCACTTCGTGATGTTGGCGGCAACGTGCTTCGTACATTTCAGCGGCGCCGACGATGACCACCGGGTCGTCATAGCGGGCCGGTTTGCCATTGACCAGCCGCTGGGTACGGCTGGCTGGTTCGCCGCACACCATGCAAATGGCCTGCAGCTTTTCCACGTGTTCTGCCTTGGCCAGTAAAAGCGGCATGCTGCCAAAAGGCTCACCCCGGAAATCGGTGTCCAACCCGGCGACAAGAACCCGCTTGCCCTCGTCGGCCAGTTTCGTGGCAACGGCTACGACTTCAGGATCGAGGAATTGGGCTTCATCGATACCTACCACCGTTGTATCAGGATCGAGCTTTTCCAAAATTTCTGCGGCGCGTTGGATGGGCTGCGCGTCGAAATTCATCCCGGCATGCGAGGCGATCTTAACTTCATCGTATCGATTGTCGATGGCAGGCTTGAACACCTGCACTTTTTGGCGCGCAATGGTCGCACGACGCAGCCGGCGGATCAGTTCCTCCGTCTTGCCGCTGAACATCGACCCACAGATCACTTCCAACGAGCCTGACTCAGGTTTCATCATCGCCCTCCCAGGAAAGATACTTGGATTTTACCTTAAAATTCCCATTGGATGGTGACGCAGCCGCAGTTTTCATATCAAAAACATAAAGGCGCAGTCTCCTGCGCCTTCACGGCTTCTTTTTATCGGAACAGTTTTACAACCCGGCAGCTTTGCGCAAGGCAGCCGCCCGGTCGGTATTTTCCCAGGTCAAATCCAGGTCATCACGCCCGAAGTGGCCGTAAGCCGCCACCTGGCGATAAATGGGACGGCGCAGTTTGAGGTCACGGATGATGGCGCCGGGGCGCAGGTCGAAGTGCTCCAAAATGAGCTTGGAGATCTGCTCATCATCGATCTTGCCGGTGCCAAAGGTCTCGACGTTGACCGACAGCGGGTGGGCCACACCGATGGCGTAGGCCACCTGGATCTCACAGCGGTCGGCCAGGCCCGCAGCCACCACGTTCTTGGCCACCCAGCGAGCCGCGTAAGCAGCCGAGCGGTCGACCTTGGTGGGATCTTTGCCCGAAAAAGCGCCGCCGCCATGGCGTCCCATGCCGCCGTAGGTATCGACGATGATCTTGCGGCCGGTGACGCCGGCATCCCCCATGGGGCCGCCAATGACGAAGCGCCCGGTGGGGTTGACGTAGACCTTCATATTCTTATCGACCAATTCCTGGGGCAGCACCGGCATGATGATGTGCTCCATCACGCCCTCTTCGATCTCGGCGTGCGAGACGTCTGGGGAATGCTGGGTGCTGACGAGGACGGTGTCGATGCGGACGGGTTTGCCTTTGTGGTATTCCACGGTCACCTGCGATTTACCATCCGGGCGCAGCCAGGGCAGCGTGCCCGCCTTGCGCACTTCGGCCAGGCGCCGGGTGAGGCGATGCGCCTGATAGATTGGCATGGGCATGAGCGTGGAGGTCTCATTGCAGGCATAGCCGAACATCATGCCCTGGTCCCCTGCGCCGATGCTGAGCTCCTTCTCGGTCTTCTCGCCTTCTTTAGACTCGAAAGATCGATCGACGCCCATGGCAATGTCGCTGGACTGGTTGCAAATGGCCACCTGCACGGCGCAGGTATTGCCATCGAAGCCCTTGGAGCTGTCGTCGTAGCCGATATCCTTGACCACTTTGCGCACCAGCTTGTCGAAATCGACAAAGGCGTGCGTGGTGATCTCGCCCAATATCATCACAAAACCGGTCTTGGTGGCCGATTCACAGGCCACGCGCGAATTGATGTCCTGCTCCAGGCAGGCATCGACCACCGCATCACTGACCTGATCGCACAGCTTGTCGGGGTGACCTTCGGTGACGGACTCGGACGTGAACAAGTATTTATCGGACTGCATGAACGTGTTAACCATTTTCGAACTACCTCCTAAAAAAAGTAATTGCCCCTGGCAATGCGAGGGGCAATCGAAACTGCTGTTGGCTGCCCTCTCATCTCCCAGATCTTTCTGCCGGAATTGGCACCTTGCGCTTGCTGCAGGTTGCCGAGGCTTCATCGGGCCGGTCCCTCCGCCTCTCTGGATAAGAGTGCCTTTTTGGGGCTATCAAATTGTAGAACTTTTATAACATAAAACATATCCCATGTCAAATAACCCAAGTCATAACCTGTACAAGCATTCGCCTTTATACTCCGTGACTTCGGACATATCTTTTGTTGATTTTCCTCATTTTCAAATTTGTTCACAACCCTTTGATTTTTGCCGGGGCTGTTGTATAGTTTAAGTCGTCATTACTTCTCACTAAAGGCAGGGAAAAATGGTCAAAAGAAGCTTGGACGCCAATGCCTCCGATTTTGCCGCCATGACGGCGAGAGAGCTTGTCGAGAGCATCCGCCTTTCGGAAGGACGTACCGTGGCAGCGGAGGTGGTGGTGACCGTGCAGCCGCTGATCGACAAGGTCTCCAACGTCGAGCTGGCCGCCGGTATGGGGGCCGATATTCTATTGCTCAACCTGTACGACGTGACCGCACCCCAGGTATATGGTTTCCCATCCGAGGGGGTTGATAACGAACCTGCCTCGTTTGGCTCGGTCCCTGCGGGCAAGGGCGTCACGTTGGAGAAAGTCAAAGCGTGGATCGGCCGCCCCGTCGGCTTGAACCTCGAACCCATCGAGAATCCCGCCGCCGTCACCACATCCGGACGCCTGGCAACGGCTGAAAATGCCAAAGCCGCCGTGGAACAAGGGGCCGATTTCATTTGCATCACCGGCAACCCTTACACCGGCGTGACCGTCCACGGTGTCCATCGGGCGCTGGCCGAGGTGCGCGCCGCAGTCGGTGATAAGGTCATGCTGTTGGCCGGCAAGGTGCACGCCGCCGGCAAGGCTGAACCGGCAATGAACACCGACGACATCCGGGCCTTTGCAGCCGAAGGCGCCGACGGCATCCTGCTGCCCGTGCCCGGCACCATTCCGGGCATCACTGTTGATATCGTGCACGCCCTGGTGGACGCCGCACACGCAGCAGGCTTGCTGGTGATGAATTGCATCGATACCTCGCAAGAGGGTGCCAGCGTCAGCACGATCGAACAAATGGCGTTATGGAGTAAAATGACCGGCGCCGACATCCATCACATCGGCGACGCCGGTACGATCGGCATTGCGGTGCCCGAGAATATCTACGCCTGGTCGCTGACCCTGCGCGGGCGTCGTCACACCTGGCATCGCATGACCGCCTCCCTGCGCCGCTGAATAATCGAGGGAGAATGCCTTTGACAACCCCCAATCCTGAAAAGACCCCCTCCCGCCTTCCCATCGCCATCCTCGGCGCGGGCGGGATCGCCCAAAAAGCTTATCTGCCGCTGTTAGCCACCTGGCCGGATGCACACATCCTGGGCATCTACAGCCGCACACAGTCACGCCTGGATCAGACCCTGGCCGACTGGCCCATCGAGTATGGCACCACCGACCTGGATGCCCTGCTCGACCTGCACCCCACGGCCGCCTTCGTGCTGACGGCCACTCCCTCGCATTTCGAATTATCGAAGCTGCTGCTCGAAGCCGGCATCGACGTGTATCTCGAAAAACCGGCCACCACCAGCGCCGACCTCACCCATCGCCTGGCCGACCTGGCAAAGGAGAAAGGTCGCATCCTGATGGTGGGCTTCAACCGGCGCTATGCCCTGCTC
>JBEKEX010000191.1:0-8985 GCA_050013615.1 Anaerolineaceae bacterium | reverse complement strand
AGGACTTCTCCGCGGACGCAGGAGAGTCCAGTTCGAGGACACTCAGCGAACCGCCCTGCAAGTCCATCCTTGGCCATGCCCGCGTAACGATCAGCACGCCACCGTCCTCGACAAACTGCGCCAGTAACGCGGCCGCTCCCGGTTCAATGAAGCTGCTGCCGACAAACCACAGCGCGCGATGGCTCTTGAGGCGCTCCGGCGCATCGCTCAAGTCAACACATCCGGCCGTGTACCCGGCCTGCTGGAGGAGTCGAAAGGCGCCTTCAAATTCCGCTACCGCTTCGCCGCCTTTTTCACCCCACAGGAGCGGATCGCCGATGTGAAGCTCGTCGTCGGCGCAGGGCATCGGATCGCCCAGATGGCAGTGCCACATATAGGGGCGGTAATAGGCGACGGCCAAGTCATGCACGGGCCTCAGCGAGTTCCACTCGGGCAAGCCCTTCACCACGCCCAGAATGCGCTGCAGGGCCGAGAGGTTTTCGCGCGGGTGTCCCATTTCGCTGACCGGCGCATCGCCCCACATGTCGCGGTCGTGGAACATGAACCAGCTGATGGCTTTGCAGCCATTGGCCAGGGCGCTCAACCCCATGAACTCCATGTGGTTCTGCGGCACGCGGCTGTCGGTCATGTCGGTCTTCCATGTGCCGGACATGAATTCGGCCGACCAGACCAAGGGCACGCTTGCCTCCATCACTTTCAAGACCCTGGCCATCGAGGAGTACCCCGAGTACTTGAGCCATGTGCCGCGGTAGAAGTCGTAGCCGACCAATCCACCGGTTGCCTCGGCAAAACGCTTGAAGTTCGTCGGCACGCCTTCGGGGCGGTGCGGATTGAGGTTGGTGTAGAAATGCACTCCCGTCAAGCCGTTTTCCACGTGCATTTGCCGCAGCACCCGGAGGTATTCAGCCAACAGCCACTCCTTGAAGGCGATCCAGTCGAAGTACCAGATCAGGTTCTTTTCCATCTCCGAACCCAACTCCCGCGGCGGCTCGACCGCCTCAAAAGCGCCCACGCGCGCGGCGTAGGGAAGCCGGTCCGGCGATCCATACTTTCGGCGCAACCACTGATGGTACAGCCCACCCTTGCCGACCACGCAGGAGTTATAGTCCGCCCCGAACATGGAGTCGCGCACGATATAGCTGACCTCGTTGTCGAGGTTGCATGTGGCGATGGGCCCGTCGTTCTCAACGGTGTAGTTCCTGGCCACTTCATCAACCGCCTTGAGCCAAAGGCGCACTTCGTCCAGGTAGGCGGGGTGCAGATAGGAGGGCTGGTGCCCTTCCTTGCGGGCAATATGGTAGCCCGGAGCGGTCTGGCCGTCGGCCTGAAGGACCTTCCAGGGTACATCGCCCGTGACGATGCGACAGGGATGCCCGCCCCAATCCATCTCGGCGCAGACAAACGGTCCCGGTCTGAAAGCAAGTTTCAGACCCAGTTCCTTGACCAGGTCGAGGTAACCGATTACGTTGCGGCGTGGATCGGTCGCTCCGTCAAGGTCGAACCGCCCCTTCTCCACTTCATGGACTGTTGGGCAGATCATGCTGCACATCGCGGAGGCAGAGGAATGGTGGATCAGCAGTATTGTGCTCAAAGAAGCAACCCCGTCGCCCGAGTATGAGCTTGCCGATTATCCCACCAAAGCCAAGATCAAGCGTGTGCTCAAAAAGAGCCATCAACGTACAGAAAAGCTTTTGGCCGGGCTTGAGGAAGTTGACCTTCAGAAAAAGTATCACACAGAAAATGATGCCTTACTCAGCCTGTATTGGATTCTCTGGCACTTGGTGGAACACGAGATCCACCATCGTGGCGAGCTCTCGCTAATTCTCGGTCTACTGGGCAGGGAAGGATTGGATGTCTAGGAGTTACTTTTGCTCCAAACTCTATTACTGTTAAATAAAGGAAAACATTTATGTCCACAAAAATTATCTGGTATGGCCATGCAACATTTGGCCTGGAGACCGCCGGCCTCCACATTCTTATCGACCCCTATTTTAAGGGCAACCCCGTTGCCAAGGTCACTGCTGACGAAGTGCCCGCTGATTTTATCCTCGTCACCCACGGACATGGTGATCACATCGGCGACACGGTTGCCATCGCAAAGCGTACCGGAGCCACAGTCATCAGCGTCGCTGAAATCTGCAACTGGCTGCGCAAGCAAGAGATCAAAGTCCACCCCCAGCATATCGGTGGTGGTTTCCATTATCCCTTCGGATATCTTAAACTGACCAATGCCTTGCATGGCTCTGGGCTGCCCGATGGTTCCTACGGCGGCAACCCCTGCGGCTTCCTGCTCACGACGTTGGACGACAAGAAGCTCTATTTCGCCGGCGACACCGGCCTGTTCGGTGACATGCAGTTGATCGGCGAGGAAGGCATCGACTTTGCCGCCCTGCCCATCGGCGATAACTACACCATGGGGCCTGCGGATGCCTTGCGGGCAGTCAAGTTCCTGCAGCCCAAACACGTCCTCCCTATCCATTACAACACGTTCGACTTGCTCAAGCAGGATGCTGCTGCCTGGGCCCAACAGGTTGAAGCAACAACGAGCGCCAAGGTTCACTTGCTCAAGCCCGGGGAATCGATGGAAATATGATGTGTGGTTCAAAGGCAAGGCAGTAAATATACCTTTTTGGAAGCACCTTCATTTCACAGAAAGAAGGGAACATGCCAAAAATCGAATCGGTCGTCAAACGCAGTGGGGCTATCGTACCTTTCAATCCGGAGCGCATCACCAACGCCATTTATCGCGCCGCGGTTGCCGTCGGTGGGCGCGACCGTGCCACCGCCGAACAGCTCAGCGCAAAGGTCGTCCAGTTGTTGGAAAAGCAGACTCCGCCGGATCACATTCCGCAAATCGAAGAAATTCAGGATGTAGTCGAAAAGGTGTTGATCGAGGAAGGTCATGCCAAGGTCGCGAAAGAGTACATCCTCTATCGCGAAGAGCGGGCACGTGCCCGCCGCGAAGGCGCTCAAATCTCCTCTGAGCCCGACCAGAACATCCCCTGGGCCAAGATCTGGCACATCCTCAACTGGGCCGTCGACCAGGGGGTTAATACGATCAAAGGCTTGAACGAACGCATCGCCCGCGGCGAACTGCCCGAGCTGATCGCTGCATCCGAAAAACTATATCATGAGGATGTGGAAAACGCGGCGCAACTGATTCTCAGCCGCCGGGACAAGGTGCGCATGGTCATCATCACCGGACCGTCATCGTCCGGCAAGACCACCACTACTATCAAGATCGGCCAGCACTTGGAGAGGGCCGGATTTCGCCTGGTGACACTCAACGTGGATAATTATTTCTACGACCTCGATCAACATCCCAAGGACGAGTTCGGCGATTATGATTTTGAGACCCCCCAGGCATTGGACCTGGCGCTGATCAACGAACACCTCACCCGCCTGATCGCCGGTGAAGAAGTGCCCATCCCTCATTATGATTTCAAGACCGGCAAGCGCACGGCAGACACCACTCCCATGAAGCTGCGCCCGGGCGATATCATCCTCATCGACAGCCTGCACGGCCTGTTCCCCGCCATGACGCAATCGGTGCCCGATGAGCAGAAATTCCGACTTTATTTGGAGCCCCTACTGCAAATGAAAGACAACGAAGGCCAGTACATCCGCTGGACCGATATCCGCCTGATGCGTCGTATGTTACGTGATTCCGCTTATCGTGCCTATAACCCCGAAAAGACGTTGCTGCACTGGCACTACGTGCGCTCAGGCGAAATGCGCAATATCGTGCCTTTCCACCACACCGCCGATTATCTCATCAGTTCTGCCATGCCCTATGAGTTGAGCATTTACCGTCCCAAACTGTTGAAATCCTTCGAGCAATGGACAGAAAAATATACGGATGATCCCTTGCGCGAGGATGCACATGAACGCGCTGCCCGTACTTCAGGCTTCTTAAGGGAAATCACTCCGGTTGAGGATGATGCCATCGTTCCCAAGGATTCGGTGCTTCGCGAGTTCATCGGCGGCAGCGTGCTGAAGTATTAACAAACTTGCTGGCTCACTCCGCTTCGTCTTGCGTAAACGAAAACCCGCATTTCTTCATTTGATTCAATAGTTCCTGCGGGTCTTGCAGCCATTGGCCCCACTTGCGCGAGATGTGCTCCGTCCAGGAATAATTATCATAAGTAAAAGTATCTTTGCGCCCGCCCTCCAAGGGAATTTTGGCACGCTGCTTGAGGTAATATCCCTGTGCCAGGTAGCCCTCGTCCATCACCTTCATCGCATCTTCGACCATCGCGTCGGTCAATTCTGGATACCTATCTTCGAACATCGTGAATTCCAACGGGTAGCGCGGCCGGGGTGGGAAATCTTCGGCGGGATAGCCCATGACGAGCTGCACCAGTGGGAAGACCCGCTGCGGCAGGTGATACTGCCTTTGGATCTTGTCCGCTACGTTGGGCGCATTGCCCAAAAAGCATGAACCCAGTCCCAGGCTTTCGGCGGCGATGACCATGTTTTCCGCCATGTAGGCCGCATCCTGGATGCCAAAGAAAAGCAGCGACAGATCGTTGGTGACCGTCTTCCAGCCGCGCTTTGCCATGATCAATTCCATGCGATGCAGATCGACGCAGATGGTGAACATCAGCGTAGCATGGAAAGGCAAGGCCTTCTTGCGTGACAGGATCAGGCTGCAAAGCTGCGCGGCGAATGGTGCCTGCTGGCCTGCCCTCACGATTTGCTGAATGACTTCATCGCTGGGCTTTTGGTCAGTGAATTTGCGCACCGATTTGCGCTTGAGCATCGTGGTAATGACAGGGTTTGGCATGGCAGTAAGTCCTCAACATTCACGAAAACCTTTTTATTAAAACAGCTTGAATATATGATGATTAATCACTGAAAGCGGATTGAAATGACCGGAAAAGAGTAGAAAACCGAAGCAGACCAATTGCACGGTGATGAACGTGGACACGACTTTATAGGCTACACTATTCTCGTCCCATAATTTCTTGCGTTTATTCCAACGTCCGATCACGTCAGTTAGGATCAGTAACACACCGTGGTACAACCCATAAGTGATATAGTACCAGGTCGTTCCATGCCAAAGCCCCATTAGGCCCATGGAAATCAGGAAGCCTAGATAAGAGGCAACGTACTTGTTCTTAAACCATTTTCCTTTGAGCGCCGCAAAAACGAAACGATTATAAACATGGTCGCGGAAAAAGCTGGACAAGCTGATATGCCAGCGATTCCAAAAATCGCGAATGTCGCGTGCCACGAAAGGCCGGTTAAAGTTCTCCGGTGTATGGATACCAAACATATGGCTAAACCCAATCGCAAAGGCGCTATAGCCAGCAAAATCGAAGAATAGGAATAGGCTATAACCATACATGTAAGACAGGACATCTAAGGCGCCACGCGGGGTAGATACAGCAGATAGCCAATAGGTTTGGATCAGAGTCGCGATGATAAACTTATACAAGAAACCTGTAAATATATGATGGACACCGCTATCCAAATCCTTCAGAAATTCACTCCACGTGCGATCGTGTTTCCAATCCTCGATAAAACGCTGATAACGATCAATGGGTCCGGACGAAATGGTTGGAAAAAATAACAGAAAGACGAGATACTGAACAGGTGGCAAGGTGACAATAAGCCCTTCATAAACACCGATAATCACGTCCAAACAACGGAAAGTAACGTAAGACAAGCCAATGAAAACCAATTGGTAGGTGGATAAAAATAGCGGAACGAACTTGGCCATCAATAAGGGCACTAAACTGAACAAGAGTGCAATGTAGAAAAGCGCTTTGCTTTTCCTGCGTTTTCGGGTGAGCAAAAATAAACCTGCTACAGCATACTGGAGCACCCCAAAACCCAGAACCAGCCACAATTCCAGCGTTGCGGTATCTCCGAATATGTTTTGCAAAACGCTATACTGGACAGCCAGCATGGCGAGCGTGGCAATGACCAGCCACACTTTGGAAACACGCTTCAACCAGCCTAAAAGGAAATTAGGCAAAAGGACATAGAGCGAGATTCCAAAATAGAGAAAATCAGCGTATGGGATCATTTCAGACTTTCCGCTAACTTGCGTCGATCGACTTTTCCATTAGCCGTCATGGGAAACTTATCCAAAAAGAGGATTTTGCGGGGCAGCATATAGGCAGGCAAATACCCGGTCAACTCGCGTTTTAGTACCCGTGCAGTTTCAAAGTTGGTTTGAGCAGTTTTCTCTTTCAAAATTATAAAGGCGGCTAAAAGGTCAGGCGAACCATTTTTGAAATGCGGAACGACCACCGCATCCAGGACGGCAGGGAGTTTTAACAAATTGGCCTCGATATCGCCCAGTTCGATGCGATAACCGTGCAACTTGATCTGGTTATCGATCCGCCCATCAAAAAAGAGCATTCCGTCCCGGAAGTGGCCCCAATCTCCGGTGTGGTAGGCACGCTGTCCATCTAACTGAAAAAATGCCTTTTTAGTCAGGTCAGGTCGTCCAAGGTAGCCCTGGCTTACATTCGGACCGGCAATAACAATCTCCCCGCGCTCCGGTGGATTAACGGCTAAGCCGTTGGAGTCGACCACCAGGACGCGGCTATCCGGTTGGGGAAATCCGACTGGCAACGGATTGTAGCCAGCAAGAAGGCTCGGCGTGATCTGCACCGAGGTGGTGGCACACGTGGCTTCCGTGGGGCCATAAGTATTCCAGACTTCAGCCACTGGGAATCGTTGTTGCAGACATACGACAACTTCAGCCGGCAGTATCTCACCGCAGAACAAGAACTTTTTCAATTTTGGCAACAGGCTGCTTGAAAAAGTGGGTTCATTCAAGCACAACTGTGCAAAAGAGGGCGTTGACACCCAAACTGTCATATTAGAATGTGCAAGTGAAATAAATAATTGCTTGGGATTGGCAATTTCATCTCGGGTGATACTGTAAAGCGTTCCACCGGTTGCCAGGCACAAATACAAGTCCATAACGGAGAGATCGAAGGAAAAGGGCGCCTGGTTTAGGAATACTTCTCCCTGATCAACCAAATGTTGCTCGTTCAGCATCCAGGCAACAAAACTTTCCAAACAAGCTGTGGTGATCACGACTCCCTTTGGTTCCCCAGTGCTGCCCGAAGTAAAGATGATGTACCAGGGGTCATCGGGTTCGATGCGACGTGGTTCTGGGATAGATACTGTAGGAGATACGCTATCCAATATTTCCGCAACCCTGGCAGCCGTTAGACTGATGGCAGCCTTTGATCTTGCGATGATCGTTGCTATCCGCTCCGGAGGAAGAGAATCATCGATGGGTATATAAGGATGCCCGGCTTTGACCGCTGCCACAAAAGCCACCAGCAGTTCCGACTCTTTGTGCCCGATAACGACCACCGGTGAATGGTCTTCCGGTAACACAGCCGAAAAATGAGCTGCTAGCGTGTTTGATCTTCGTTCGAGGTCGCCATAACTGAGGATCTTCCCATTGCTGATGTGCATGGGACGTTCCGGTGCCAGTGCGCTCCAACGACGAATGCTGCCAAGAATATTCATAGGAATTGCGATAAGCGATCAAAAACCTTGATAGATGAATGGCGCCGAGGAAAAATTGCCTTTTCCATACATCAGGATCAGTCCGATAATGATGGCCAAATAATACAAGGTCAATAACACCCCGCGAACCCAGGGGTTGGTGAAAAAATTGATGAGCGAAGTATTCCAATGTCTGGTCATAAATAAGCCCTGTATTATCGTAAATATTATTTTTGTAGCCTTGCTTCGATATCCGCAATGATCTTTCTGGGGGTTGCCCACATTTGGCGATCGATCTGAGCGGGAGAAATTTGGAGGTTCAAGGTCTCACCCAGAGCAACAATAAGCTCCACCATCCCTAATGAATCAAGGATGTTTTCCTCGAACAATCGCAGGTCAAGATTCTGCTTTACTTCTTCGTCTCCAGTGATTTGGGCCAATTGATCTAATACAACATCAGAAACAGACATAAGGCAGGCACCTTTCCGTAGGTAGGGCATTTCTTCGGTTTTTTATATCTCAAACCAATCTTCAGATTTTTAATGTTCCACGGATAATTTGCCGTGGAAAAAAGCATCCAACGTCTGATCGATGACAACCCAGCCTTCCCGGCCAGTGTGAGCAGCCTCATCAATGCTGAAATATGGATCATTGGTATATCCTTTGAAGTCCATCAAAGGCATGTGATAAGTACTGACTAATTTTTCAAGCCGGCTGTAATACACCGCCTGTACTTCAGGCGTAACACCATTGGCTGTAAATAACCCACCATTTACCGGTCGACTCATGATCAGTGGTCGGACACCCAATTCCTGCAAAACTTCCAATTCAAGTTCCAGATCATACCATTCCTTCGAATTATTTATGGCAGTGAGAAATTTTTGATTACTTGAGCCGGGTTTGTGGACACGTAAATACCCATGATAATTCTTGTTCCAGGCGTCGTTCTCGATTCCATACGGATTGCTGCTGGTCGCTGCTTTTTGCTGGGCCGTGGCCTGCGCCAGCAAAGCTGTCCAATCGATGTTTCGCGGATTGCGGGTGACATTCGGGTTGATCTGAGGATGAAGATTGATATATGACCAGACTTCATAATGATCCTGTAAACGGATGATCAAATCCTCCAACTTTCCAAGTGGCACGGTCAGATAATATAGAAAATCATTCCACGCTGAACCTGATGCCAAATTTTGCAAGGCGAAGATCAGAACCGGATCGGTGAGTGTATCAGGATAATCCAGCATCCGTTTGGCAATTTTTTGCTTGAGAGACAGGCTCAAATCTTGGTTAAAGATAAGCGCATTGGCATGCATTTGGGAAAAGCTTCCCGCATAAGTCTTTGGGGGAACCTCTAAATCATTAAACATGTCGGTCGTAAAGGATATCACGACCTTTTTTCCCTTTAGCGCCGGCCCAAGTGCTCCGATATCCTCTAAAATGTTCAGAGATGTTGCCCCACCATTGTTGATGTCGAACACTTCGAAACCGGTTGGGTAGGTTGAA
>JBEKEX010000190.1:0-4963 GCA_050013615.1 Anaerolineaceae bacterium | reverse complement strand
GCACGCAGAACTTTGGAAAGCGCTGGCAAACCAATCCAACAACCCCAGCAATTTATATTGCCCTGGTGAATGGGTACCTCACATTACCCTGGCCTATGGAGACGTGGACGTCAACAAATTGACCTCGGCCGTCCAATTACTCTCAACTCAAGCCTTCCATTTCGATATCAAAATCAACAGTATCGTGTTGGCTTATTTCGAGAATGACATAATAGGTGTGCATACATCCTACAAATTTACCGGGAAAAAGGGCTGAAATGGCATGAAAATCGTCATCCTGGCAGGCGGAGTTGGAGGCGCAAAATTCGTCGATGGCGCCGTGCGTGCCTTACCGGCCGAGGATGTCACGGTTATCGTGAATACGGGCGATGACTTCGAGCTATTCGGCTTGTACCTTGCACCAGACCTGGATACGGTGTGCTATACGCTGGCAGGAATCGCCAATGCAGAAACAGGTTGGGGGAGAACAAATGAGAGCTGGAACGCGCTGAAGAATGCTGTCACCTTGGGTGGGCCCGGTTGGTTCAATATCGGCGATAAGGACTTGGGGACGCACCTCGAGCGCACCAGGCGGATGCAACAAGGTGAAACATTAACCACCATCACAAAAGCATTTTGCAATACATGGGGAATAAAAGCAAATGTATTCCCAATGTCGGATGTGCATATACCCACCATGGTCAAGATCGGCGATGGCAATAGCCTGCCGTTCCAATCTTACTTCGTCGAGCAACAATGCCGGCCGGTGGTCACTGGATTTGAATTTCGTGGGGTCGAAAGGGCAAAGCCGGCGCCCGGCGTTTTGGAAGCCATCGAGCACTGCAATTACGTCATCTTCGCGCCTTCTAATCCCTGGGTGAGTATTGGTCCCATCCTGGCCATCAAAGACATTTCAAAGGCCATTGCTAAGAAAAAAGTGATTGCCATCTCTCCCATCGTTGGGGGCAAAGCAATCAAAGGCCCGGCGGCTAAAATGTATCAAGAGTTGGGAATCGAGCCCTCTGCGTATTCGATAGCTCGGCATTATCAAGGGACTATCCAGAGTCTGGTGATCGACCAGATCGATACAGCCTTGGCTGAAAAGATTCAAGCTTGCGGTATAATTCCCTATGTGACTGATACGATAATGTCTGACATTAATGCGCGTCAGAGATTAGCAGACGAGGTAATGAAGTTTTGCTCGAAACTGCCATAAGAGGATTTATTAATGACCCTTTGGGCTATTGTACCGGTAAAACCACTTAAACGTGGCAAGTCGAGATTGGCAGGGGTCTTGGGGGAAGATGAGCGTACTTTATTAAACTTCAACATGTTGGGTGCAACCTTAAAAACGTTATCCAAGGTTGAGGAAATCGACCAAGTGCTGGTTGTCAGTCGCGACCCGTCTGCACTGGCCCTGGCACGTGATTACAATGCCAAAACCGTGCAAGAAGACGGACATCCGAGTCTCAATATGGCGCTAAAACGTGCCGCCCTGGCAGCAAAGGCCTATAACGCTGACGGGATCATTATTTTACCGGCAGATTTGCCCTTGCTCAAGCCGGGTGACATCAAAACGTTCATAAAGCTGGGTAAAAAGACACCCATCGTTGTGATCGCCCCAGACCGCCGAAAAGAAGGCACGAACGCATTGTTGATGCGTCCGGCTGGCGTCATACCCTTCATTTTTGGACCAGGGTCCTTCAAAAAACACCTACAAGCTGCTGAAAAAGCAGGCGTTGACTCAGTCATCTGTGAACTCGAAACGTTTGGCCTGGACCTTGATCTCCCGGAAGACCTGGAATTACTCAAACACATGGACACCAGTTCCGAAAGCAACCTTTTTAACCCTAAAAAGAGCTGATTTGGAGGAAACATGAGCGAACGTGTGGCACTTTACTTACAAGACGCCCATCAGTTACGGGACGGTTTAGATTACGCTCGATATGCCGAGCAACATGGTTTCGAAGCCATTTGGCAAGCAGAGAGTCGTTTGGTCCGTGATGCGATTGTCCCCATGGCGGCCTATGCGGCTGTGACCGAAAAGATCAAAATCGCTTCTGGAGTCATTAACAACTGGACACGCAACATTGGCTTGTTGGCAGCTACATTTTTAACCCTGGACGACCTGGCACCAGATCGGATCATTTGCGGCATCGGGGCCTGGTGGGATCCACTGGCAAAGAATGTGGGAATCGATCGCAAGAAACCGCTCACCGCCATGCGGGAGACAGTGACAATCCTTAAACGATTGCTGAATATGGAACGGGTAACCTTTCACGGTGAATTCATTCATGTGGAAGGAATCGAGCTGGATATCGTACACGGCAGACGCGAGCCTCGAAATGTCCCGATCTATATCGGTGCGACAGGCGATCAAATGATGGAGATGGCAGGTGAGATCGCAGAAGGCGTGGTGCTCAATTACTGCGTGCCGCCCAAGTACAACGTGAAAGCGCTCGAAATATTGGATAAGGGCGCTAAAAAAGCAGGTCATCGGGTGGAGCAAATCGATAGGCCTCAATTGGTGGTTTGCTCGGTCGACCCGGACCATGAAAAAGCGATCGACAGCACGCGAGAACTTTTGACGCAATACCTGGCACAGCAACCGCACATCGCCAAAGCATCCGGGGTTTCTCAAGACGTGGTAGACAAAATCCAGTCGATCTTGGGCTGGCCGGCAACTCACGAACAAATACAGCAAGCCAAGAATTTGGTCCCCGATGACTTGATCGACCGCATTACCGCTTCTGGAACCCCAGAAGAAGCACGGGCCAAGGTTGCCGAATACCGAAAAAACGGCTGCACATGTCCAATCCTATATCCTGTTGGCGGCAACGTAAAACTATTGATCGACACTTTTGCTCAATAATAATTCTATAACTTCATTACAAAGGAGTGAAGTAAATGATCCTTGAATACCACCGGCCGGAAAATCTTGATGAAGCCTTGAGTTTGCTGTCTCGGAAGACCCCCACGACTGTACCCATGGGCGGCGGCACCGTGCTCAGTCAGACTCATGCGACCGAGTTTGCAGTAGTAGATCTGCAGGCGTTGGGCTTAAATAACTTTAAAGTTGTGGGCAATGGTTTCGAGGTGGGCGCTGTTTGTACCCTTCAAGCCCTTTACGAACAAACCGCCATCTCAGAAAAATTGAAATCAGCAATCCAGCTAGAAAGCACGCAAAATATCCGCGAAACGGCCACCATCGCAGGCGCTTTGGTCACCGCTGATGGCCGCTCAGCTTTTGCATGCAGCATGATGGCATTGGACACGCAACTGTTTTGGCTCCCCGGCGAAAAGAAAGTCTCGCTGGGTGATTGGTATTCATCGAGGTCAACGTGGAAAGATGGCAAAATGATCACGAAGATTTCTTTTGCAAAAAATGCAGTCCTGGAATTGGAAGTGGTCAACCGGACTCCCGATGATCTACCCATCGTCTGCGCCGCCGCCGCCAGGTGGCCTTCAGGGCGCATTCGCCTGATTCTCGGCGGATGGGGAAAGCAACCCATTCTGGTGGCCGATGGAGAAGGTTTGTCCCCAGATGATGCATCCCGAGCAGCTTCAGATGCTTACGGTGAGGCAGGTGACGCCTGGGCAACAGCGGAATATCGTAAAGGAATTGCCGGTACATTGGCTTCCCGCGTAATCGGGCGGCTTCAGGTACAATAAACAGGCAAAAGCTATGAATATTTCTTTGCAAATCAACAACAATTCATTCACCTGGGAAACCCAGCCCAACGAAACGCTGCTCAGCCTTTTACGGCGGAATGGTTACTTCGGAGTCAAGTTTGGCGGTTGTATCCATGGCGAGTGTGGTGCCTGCGCTATTCTGTTGGACGGCAAACCGGTAAATTCCTGCTCGATTCTTGCAGCACAAGCCGATGGCCATAAGATCGAAACCATCGAAGCGCTTGGTCAACATCCTCAAAAGGGATGGGCAAAATCACCCGGCCTCAGCGCCATTCAAAAAGCCTTCGTCGAAACGGGCGCCATCCAATGCGGCTATTGCACGCCTGCCATGATCCTGGCCATCAAGTCCGCACTCGAACGCAACCCTGACGCCAACGAAGAAGAAATCCGCCGGGCGTTATCAGGTATTTTATGCCGTTGCACCGGCTATAAAAAGCCTGTCCAGGCCGCCTTGAGAGCCAGTGCTCTGTTACAAGGCAAGGAAGTCACCGGGGTTAGCGATGAACCGCTGCCTGCGCCCGAGGAATGGCTTGAAAGGCCCTCACAGCCGCCTGTAGGCAGTGATACGGATGAATTACATAACATTGAGCTAAAAACGCGTGTCATGCCCCAAATTTGGACGCTCCCGCAGGCGAAGAAATGGGATCAGGTCGGAAAACCCGAACCTAAAGTGGATGCAATCAAACTGGCCCAGGGAAAACCGGCTTTCACCGATGATTTGGAAATGCGCGGCATGTTGTACGCAAAAATCCTGACCAGCCCAGTCGCGCATGCGCGCATCAAGAAGATCGATACTTCGAAGGCCAAGGCACTTCCCGGCGTGGTCGCGGTCTTAACCTGGAAAGATTTGCCGCGTGTGATCTATTCGACCGCCGGGCAATCTGCGCCGATCCCCGGACCGCTGGATGCTTTCTCGCTGGATAATAAGGTGCGTTTCGTGGGTGATCGCGTCGCCTTTGTGGCTGCTGAAACAGAAGAGATCGCTTACCAGGCATTGCACCTGATCGATGTCGAATACGAGACATTACCGCCCGTTATGGACCCGGTAGACGCAATGAAACCCGGGGCGCTTGTCATCCATGATGAGAAAGAATATCAGAATTTCGACAAATCGGACCCCAAGAAGAATCTTGCGGCACAGATCCATATCGATATCGGCAACGTCGAAGAAGGATTCAAGAAAGCCGATAAGATCTTCGAGGGCGATTATGAAGTGCCCAAGGTGCAGCAAGCCCACATCGAGCCGCATGCCGTGATCACTTATTGGGACGAAGATGACCGTCTCGTCATC
>JBEKEX010000189.1:0-5013 GCA_050013615.1 Anaerolineaceae bacterium | reverse complement strand
ATCTTCGTCTTATCTGCAAGAACGAAAAAGTATTTTCATAAGGAGGAGATGATGAAGACCCGAGTTGCAGTTTTCCTAGCTGTTCTTTTATTAGTGTTGGCCGCCTGTAGTTCGGCTCAAGCACCCACTGCTGCACCAATACGCAGCGCCGTCAATTCCGACAGTGCGGCAGGAAAATCAGTAGTGTCTGCCCCAGCACTTCCAGCAGCTCAATCTGCGGAGTCCTTTGCCGCGAACAGCAGTTCCGGTGCTTCAGCAACGACCGGCGGCACTTCAGCCGACCAATTGGTGATCAAAAACGCCAACATTTCCATCGTCGTGGACGATCCTCATTCTGCCATGATCCAGGTGGAAAACATGACCACTGGTCTGGGTGGGTACGTGGTGACCTCCAGCGAAAGCCAGTATAGTACAGCGGCGGGCAATGATTACTCCCAAGTCGATATCACTGTCCGTGTGCCGGTGGGCCAGCTTGACAAGGCAATGGATCAGATCCGTGCCCTGGTGAGCGATCCCAAGAAAGATATCCAGAATGAAAACATCACCGGCCAGGATGTGACCGGCACAGTGGTCGATCTGCAGTCCAGGCTGCGCAACTACCAAAGTGCAGCCGACAAGCTGAATGAATTCTTGAGCCAGGCCAAGAGCACCGATGACACGATGAAGGTCTTCAACCAGTTGATGACCGTCCAGGAGCAGATCGATTTGCTTCAAGGCCAGATCAAATACTATACCGAATCGGCGCAATTCTCTGCCATTGCGGTCAGCATCCAGGCAAAAGTCGCCATCCAACCGGTAACGGTTGCCGGCTGGCAGCCCCAGGGCATCGCGCGGGATGCCGTCCAGGCCCTGATCAACTTTGCTCAATGGTTTGCCAGTGTCATAATCTGGTTTGGCCTGTTCTGCCTGCCCATTCTGGTTGTGCTGGGTCTGCCGCTCTGGTTTACCTGGCGCTCGATGAAAAAGAAAGGCTGGACCTGGAAAGGCTTGCATCTGACCTCACCCTCAAAGGATGCTCCTCCAGAAAAATAGACATACGAGAAGCAACAGGCCGGGTACCCCGGCCTGTTGCTTTTATTCCTTCTACAGCATGAAAGTCGCTTGATTTATCGAAACTCGATCTTTAACTCTGCCTGGCGATCCACGCTCACCGGGAAAAGATATCTTCCTTTCCCTATCGCCTTCCATGTGATCTCTTTGTCATCCAGGTGCGCCCGGCGCGGCTCTGCCGGCAGCAGCAATTCGACCATCCCCTGACAGACCCGCGGCAACTCCAGTCGCAGGTTCAACTGTTTGGGGGTAATCTGCCACCGAGTAACTTCCGTCCCCTGGGTAAAGTGCAAGTCACTGCCCAAGTACAACACCTCGCCTGTTTTCGCCGTCCGCAACGACAATAGGACAACTCCATGGGGCGGAACGTCCTGGAAAATCGTTTCCTGTCCCTGTGCGGCAAAATATACTTTTCCATCCCAGAAAGACCGCAGCCAATAATCCTCCTCGGGCAAATTGAATCGTTTGGCCGAAAAAGCTAGATCGGCATCCTGCTCATCCCAATTGAACAAGGCGATCAATTGCCACGAGCCGGTCGCACCGGTCAAATCCTGTCGCAGCAAGGCAGGTGTCTGCCGGTCAAACCAATCCATCACCTGCGGGCGTTGGTCGAGCGGCGGCAATAAAGTTTCAGCTATGCGCAGTCTATCGGGCTCCAACGCCGGCAGATTGTCAGAAAGCAACACCATGCCGCCCGACATCGCAATAGCGCTGGCCAGTGAATACACTTCCGGAAGCGTCAACGCCATCTTGCTGCGCACCAACAAACAGTCGGGGTCGTTGAGCCACCACCGGCGATGCAAAGCGGTGCGCGTTAGCGTATTCTGGATCGCATTCTTGGCCGCCGGCATGTTGGGTTCATCCTTGAAGATCTGGCGCAGACCGCCAAAAGCTGGCAGCCATTCCCCGCTGACGTCTTCGCCGATGCGCATGGCATCCACCAGCCCCACCATTGATCCCAACGGCGCGCCGCAGCCGAGCAAAAAGGTTTTCTCACCAACTGCCTTGCGGATGGCTTCCATCCCCTGGCGCAGCACCTGGGCGCGCGTGCGAGTCGGATCATGATATTTTCCGGCCACCGCCGCCGCATAGAGGAAATCCAGTTTCAAGTAGGGAAAACCCCATTCTTCAGCCGCAGTTTTAACCACCTGGCAGGCATAATCCAACGCTGCCGGGACGGTAAGATCCAAGACCGTGGTGAATTTGTTCCAGTTGAAGCCGGTATTGGCGAACCTTTGATGATAGCCACGCAGCATCCAATCTGGATGGTCCTTAATCAATTTTGAATTTGGGTGCACAATGAACGGCGCCAACCACAACCCCGGCACATATCCGTTTTCACTAATAACCTTGGCCAAGGGGGCAACCCCATGAGGAAACTCACGCTTGAAGGTCAACCAATCACCGATCTGGCTTTCGAACCCATCATCGATCTGCACCACGTCCAAAGGCAAGTGATCTCTGGCATCTACCACGGTCTTCAAGTTGGCATTGATCTTTTCTTCCGAAATATGGGTGTAAAACTCGTACCAGGAACACCAACCGCTGGGTTTCTTTTCCGGCAGGTGGACAGCGTTTTCACGCGCCACGGCTTCCACAAAAACCCCCAACGGGTCCGGGTCATCTATGTTGATCGCGTCCAGAACCGCCCAATCAGTCTCGATCGACTTGCCCGGTTTCAGGCGAGCATTATCCCCATTAGCCCACAAATACGCAGCCGGGTTACCTTTTAGAACCGCTTTAAGTGTGCCGAAATGCTGCTTTTGCGAAAGAAATCCAAGCAAAACCCCCCTACGCTCAGTCCGGTCGCCAATGACACCAAAGAAATCACTGGCATATTCGCCGGCCTTGCGCGGCGTGGGTGTGCCTGGATTGATCCACTGCGGGCCCTGGAAGAATGCCAGGCGGGACTGTCGCATGGGTTCATCAGCCCCATAAGTCGCTGTGTAGTCCCAGCTCTGCCAGCCATTGGCATAAAACGCCAGGTTGAAGCCAAGATCGAGCTTGGAGGCTGCCAGTAAAACCAGGCGATCGATATCAATGGGATTGTCCCCACCATTTTCAACAGTCATCTTCCACATAAACAAGGGCGCTTCCTCCAACAAAGCGTAAGTCAGCCGTAGCGACACCTCGTTTTCGTCCGGCGGATAGGTCGCCTCGATTTGTTGGAATTTGCCTTGGGCAGCAGTTTCTTGCATGGACGGCAAAGCCACGCGGCATTCGGCGTTTTTCCCCGAACCCAGATAATACTTGCGATTCATGGTATAGAAAAAACTGGCGATGCCTCCTTCAACAATCCGCTTCGAATGGATCGCCGTATTGACCGAGAAAGAACCATCTTTTTCAAACTCGACGGTATAGTTCTTGTTTTGCAAAACTGCCATGTTTTTTATCCTCCGGTGATTTTTTGAATTGCGTCACGCATTTCCTGAAGAGTGAAAGGTTTCTTTAGCATTGCCGAAGCGCCCAGCCGGCGCGCCGTATCCCATTCTGCCTGGTCGGCCGCAGCCGAGACTATGATGATCGGCACATCTTTCAATTGAGGGTCGGCTTTGAACTGCTGCAACAGGTCGAGGCCGCTAATCTCCGGTAGCATCAAATCGACAGTCGCAAGCTCGAAATTTCCCTCCCGCGCCAATTGCAGTGCCTGCTGTGCATTGGATGCTATTTGAGGCTCAAAACCACAATGCGATACCATCGCCGAGATCAGATGCTGCATAACCGGTTCGTCTTCGATGATCAAACACCGTTTTCCCATCGATCGCCTCCCCAAACGAAATGCTAGCTTCTTAATATTACCATGGTTGGCTGATGGCGTTATCCGGTTGGTGCAGGGCTAATGGTATAATCTCCTGCATGTCCTCCATGGTTGCCATCGACACCGAAACGACCGGTTTTGACCCCCAAAAAGATGCCATCATCGAAATTGGGGCCGTGAAGTTCAACGGAAAGCGTGTGGAGGCTGAGTGGTCCACGCTGCTCAACCCCAATCGCCCCATCCCGCCCGAGATCACCCAATTGACCGGTATCAACAATGAAATGGTGCATAATGCACCGGTGTTGAGCGAGGTTATCCAGCAATTAGTCGATTTTGTCGGCAACGATCCCGTCCTGGGTCAGAATGTCCACTTCGACCTGTCATTCCTGCAACGTCAGGGCATCCTCCAGAACAATGATGTCGCCGACACATATGAAATGGCCGCCATCCTGCTGCCCACCGCCAGCCGCTACAACCTGGGCTCCCTGGCGCAGACCTTGGGCGTGCCGGTCTTCAATGTGCACCGCGCCCTGGACGATGCGCGCCTCACCCACGCCGTCTATTTCAAGCTCTACGAAAAAGCGCTGCAATTACCCATCGAAACGATTGCGGAAATCGTGCGCCTGGGCGAACCGCTGGAATGGGATGGTTGGTGGATCTTCAGCCAAATCCTGCGTGCCCGTTCGCGCCAACCCATCGAAGCCAAGCACATCGCATTGCAGGATTACAGCAATCTTTTCGGGAAGACGGACATCCTGTCCCAGCCGTTGACTCCCAACCGGGAATTGGTACCTCTCGATGTGGATGAAGTCGCTTCCCTGTTGGAACATGGCGGGCCATTCTCCAAATACTTCGAGAACTTCGAACAGCGCCCCGAGCAGGTCGAAATGCTGCGCTCGGTAGCCCTGGCCTTTTCACAAAGCCAGCACCTGATGGTGGAGGCCGGCACAGGCACGGGTAAATCCTTCGCTTACCTGATCCCCGCCGCCTTGTGGGCGATGAAGAACAATACCCGTGTGGTGATTTCAACCAACACCATCAACCTGCAAGACCAACTGATCAGCAAAGACATCCCCGACCTGCGCAACGCGCTGCAGCTCGATTTGAGGGCTACCGTTTTAAAAGGCCGCTCCAATTACCTGTGCCCGCGCCGCCTGGACGCCCTCCGGCAGCGCGGCCCCGATTCGGCCGAATCCATGCGCGTG
>JBEKEX010000188.1:0-5091 GCA_050013615.1 Anaerolineaceae bacterium | reverse complement strand
ATCAAATGCTCTTCAGCACCACTGAACCGGTCGAGCGCCCTGCTGCCAATGGGGATGTCATCTACATCAAGTTGAGTGGCCACTTGGTGGATCCCGCCGAAGGCGAAGACCCGGAATTGATCAAGGAAACCCCTTATCAATATTATCTCGGCGATTCCTCCTTGAACGAAGGTGATTTCCCCTACAAAGGTTTCGAAGACGCATTAGTCAGTATGAGCGCCAACGACGAGAAGACGATCACCTACACCTATCCCGATGACTTCGACAGCGAGACGTTGAAGGGTAAGAAGATCGAATTCCACGTCAAGGTCGAGAGCATCAAAGTGCTCAAGCTTCCCGAGCTCAACGATGAATTCGCTCACAACGTTGGCCAGTTCGAGAACCTGGACGCCCTGAAGCAATCCATCCGCGTGCGTCTCGAAGCAACCGCAAAGCACGATTACGAAGATGAATACTTCGGCAAGATCATCGAAAAGTTGGTCGGGATGGCGACGATCAAGTATCCGCCGCAGATGCTGGAAGAAGAACAAGAGTCGGTCCTTCATTCCATCGAACAGGACCTTGCAGAACAAAAGCTCGACCTGGAAGCTTATATGAAGCTGCGCAAGACCGACCGCGAGAAGTTTATCCAGGACGAGGTCACGCCGGCTGCCAAGAAGCGTTTGGAGCAATCCCTGATCCTAGAAGCCATTGCCCGCGAAGAAAATATCAAGCTTGAAGAAAAAGAGATCAACCAGGCCTTCAATGATACGCTGGCTGACATGCAATATTCCACCGATTTCAGGAAGCTGCAGCGCAAGACCAGCCCCCAGCGCCTGGCAAATGCCATCGCCGTCCAGGCCGCTTCCCGCTTGATGAACCAGCACGTTTTGGAACGGCTGAAGGACATTGCCACCGGCAAGGCTGAAGAAAAACCGGCCGAAGAAAAACAGCCTGAAGAAAAAACGAAAAAATCTCCGGCGAAAAAAGCAGCCAAACCGGCTGCGAAAAAAGAGAAGGCCGCAGCAACGCCAACAGCCGCAAAGAAAAAAGCTTCCACAAAGACGGTAAAGAAGCCTGCTGCTGCCAAGAAAGAGTAAAATGAGCTCAATGCAGTTCAAAGCAACAAGGGTATGGAGGTAAAATGAACATCCCTGATTTCAAATCTGTCATCCCGATGGTGATCGAATCATCGGGGCGTGGTGAACGTGCCTACGATATCTATTCGCTCCTTCTGAAGGAAAGGATTATCTTCGTCGGTACAGCCATCGATGACCAGGTTGCTAACCTGGTGGTGGCGCAATTGCTCTACCTGAGTCACGAAGATCCGGAGCGCGCCATTCAAATGTATATCAATTCGCCCGGCGGCCAGATCTATTCCGGTCTGGCGATCTACGATACGATGAAGATGATTCCTAACAAGATCAGCACTGTCGCCGTCGGCGTCACCGCTTCGTTTGGTACCGTGCTCTTGACCGCCGGCACCAAAGGGCAGCGTTATGCCCTGCCGCACGCCACCATTCACATGCACCAGCCGTTGGGAGGTGCTGAAGGCCAAGCATCCGACATCGAAATCCAGGCGCGAGAGATCTTGCGCTTGAAAGCCCGGCTGATGGAAATTCTGTCAGAAAGCACCGGCCAAACAATGGAAACCATCGAAAAAGATACCGACCGAAACTACTACATGGATGCTGCTCAGGCGGTCGAATATGGTCTGGTCGACCAGGTCTTGAAATCGACCAAGTAATAGACACGCAGCCAACATCGATACATTCACAACAAGCCGGATGGCGTTTTGCATCCGGCTTGATGCACGGAGAGAAAAAATGTTTTCAAAATTGAACCCGCCCATCAAAGCTTTGATCCTGGACATGGACGGCGTGCTGTGGGCCGACAAAGTTGCCCTGATCGACATGCCGGCTGCCTTCAAAAGGATGAAAGAATTAAACTTGAAGGTCATGCTGGCCACAAACAATACCACTCAAACCGCAGCGAAATTCGTCGAGAAAGTCCGCACCTTTGGTGTCGAGGTCGAACCCGATCAGATCATCAACTCCCCCATGGCCGTAGCCGACATGCTTGAAGAGCGTTTCCCCGGTGGCGGTCCCGTCTATATCTTTGGCGAGGAAGGTGTTCGCACCACCCTGAAGGAACACGGCTACTATCATGCCGAGGAAAATGTGAAAGCGGTTGTCGTTGGCTTGAACCGCCATGCAACTTTTGACGATTTTTGTGCTGTTACCACCCTGGTTCGCTCTGGCGTACCATTCATCGGCACCAACCCGGATAAGACTTTTCCCCAGCCCAATGGCAAGGTGATTCCCGGTACCGGGCCCTACCTGGCATTCTTCGAAGCATCTACTGGTGTCAAACCGACCATAGCGGGTAAACCCTCCCCCTTCCTCTTCAACTTGGCGCTCAAACGTCTGGGGATTCCCGCCGAGCAAACCCTGGCCGTGGGTGACCGCCTTGAAACCGACATCGCCGGTGCAAAAGAAGCAGGCTGCCGCACGGCACTGGTGCTTTCGGGTGTCTCCAAACTCAAAGATGTGGAGACGTTCTCGCCGCGCCCAGACCTGATCGCCAAAGATCTGATGGTGTTATTGTCAGAGTAAAAGTAAAATTCACCTGTGAGAAATAATCTCCGTCCTTACCTGCTCGATCTGCCATTTGACGAATTGAAACAAGCACTATTGGCAATAGAAGAGCCAGCTTACCGCGCTACACAGCTCTGGCAAGGCATTTACCAGCAGCTCTGGCCCTCTTTGGAGCAATTCACCAGCCTCTCCAAAGCCCTGCGCGAAAAGCTCGTCGGGCAGTACGACTTCACCGCGCTAAAGCCGGTCAGGTCGCTGGAGTCGAAGGATGCCCTGACCCAAAAGATGCTCTTTTATTTGCGGGATGGCCTCCCCATCGAAACAGTGCTGATGCGTTATCAAAACCGTCAGACGCTGTGCATTTCGTCCCAATCCGGTTGCCCCATGGGTTGTGTCTTCTGTGCCACCGGGCAAATGGGTTTTCGCCGCAATCTTACCAGCGGCGAGATCGTCGAGCAAGTGCTCTATTACGCCCGACTGTTGAAAGCCGAGAGCCTGCCGGTCACCAACATCGTGCTGATGGGCATGGGCGAGCCTTTCCTGAATTACGATGCGGCGCTGGGCGCCATCGACCGCTTGAATGACCCTACAGGCTACAACTTTGGGGCGCGCCGGTTCACCATCTCGACTGTGGGGGTCGTGCCTGGCATTCGGCGCTTCACCAAGGAAAATCGCCAGGTGAACCTGGCCCTCAGCTTGCATGCCGCCAACGATGAGCTTCGCACTTCCCTGCTGCCTATCAACAAAAAATATCCGCTGAGCGAACTGATGGATGCCTGCCGGGAATACGTGGCAGTCACCAACCGGCGCATCACCTTCGAATGGGCGCTGATCCAAAATGTCAACGATACCACTGCCCATGCCCAGGAACTTGCCCACCTGGTGAAAGGCCTGCTCTGCCACGTGAACGTGATCCCGCTCAACCCAACCCACAATTATGCAGGGGCACCCACCACCCGCCAGCGCGCCGAGGCCTTCCAAGCCGAGCTGGAACGGTATGGCATTCCCTGCACCATCCGTCTCCGGCGCGGAATCGAGATCGAGGCCGGCTGCGGCCAATTGGCCTCCGAAGTGGGCTGATGCCCCTTCAAACCATTTTTTGTGAATGTATTCTCTTAAGATAAGGTAAAAATAGCTTTGTGAAGTAATATGTTCATGTTAAGCGGGGTACAGGATGTTATAATCAGGCGCTATGACTGACTTCGTCTCAAAGTGGAAGAACGGGCTCGAACGCACGCGCAAGACCACCTTCGGGCGCATCTCCACCTTTTTCGGTGCCACGCAGATCAATTCGCAGGCCTGGGAGCAATTGGAAGCTTTGCTCATCCAGGCTGACATGGGAATCGAGGTTACCGAATCAATTCTCGTATCGCTACGGAAGATCGTTGCCGAGCGTGGCTTCATCCGTCTGGATGAGCTTCAACAATCGGTGCACGATGAGTTATTCAACCGGCTGGAGCCCGCCCCCAACTTCGACCTGGATGCATTTCACCCCACCGTCATCCTGCTGGTCGGTGTGAACGGCTCCGGGAAGACCACTACGGCAGCCAAATTGGGCCAGCAATTTGCCCTGCAAGGCAAGAAAGTGCTGCTGGCAGCCGCTGATACTTATCGCGCTGCCGCCGTCGAGCAGTTGCAGGTCTGGGCAGAAAAGTTGGATCTGTCCATTATTACCGGCCAGCCGGATGCCGATCCCGGTGCGGTGGCTTATGACGCCGTGCAGGCCGCCCTTGCCCGGAAGATGGATGTCCTCCTGGTGGATACCGCCGGCAGGCTGCATACACGCTACAACTTAATGGAAGAACTCAAAAAGGTCCATCGCGTGGTAGGCAAAGCCATGCCAACTGCGCCGCACGCCACCTGGCTGGTGCTGGATGCCACTACGGGGCAGAATGCCTTGCTGCAGGCCAAGGCCTTCAAGGAAGCCGTCCACGTGAACGGGATCATTTTGGCCAAGCTGGATTCTTCCGCCCGAGGAGGGATGGCGTTTGCCATCCAGAGCGAACTGGGCCTGCCCATTCTATACGTTGGCCTGGGAGAAAAGCCTGAGGACTTGCAGGTGTTCGATCGCGAAGCCTTTGTAGAAAGTATTCTGTCGTAGTTTATTTCGGAGGGAATGATGTCTGATTTAGTCAACCGTTTGCAACACAGTGCTGAAACAATCCAACACCTTATGGAGTATCTTTGACCTGCCGAGTAAAGAAACTGAATTAGCAAAATTGCAGCAGGCCTCGGAAGATTCCAACCTCTGGAATAACGTCCAAAAAGCCCAACAATTGATGAAGCAGATTGCCGATCTGCGCAATGAGATCGAAGGCTGGCAATCTCTGGAACGCCGCACGAAAGATGCCCTCGAACTGGCCCAGATGCAAGATGAAAGCTTGCTTCCGGAACTGGAACAGGAAACCATTGAAATCGAGAAAGAATTATCCCAGCGCGAGCTGACCACTTTGCTGTCAGGCCCCTATGACCGTGGCAACGCCATCCTTTCCATTGCCTCGGGCGCGGGCGGCAC
>JBEKEX010000187.1:0-5107 GCA_050013615.1 Anaerolineaceae bacterium | reverse complement strand
CAATTTTCTTTTTGAGCGATGGAGTTGATGAGTGCGGGCCAAAAACCCGAAACTGTCCCATCACTGTCTGTATATATCTTGGGTGGGTTTTCGTACACACCCACACGAACTACACGCCGGGACTGGGGCTGCGTCAAGCCCATCAAGCCAAGGCTCAAGAGGGCAATAAGCAGGAAAAAGATGTTCCGGCGCATCTTGTCATCCCTGCCCATGGCAAGCTATCGATTGATGAGCATGACCTGTTGGGTCCATTGGCACCTGGCTTTCATCTTACTGTTTAAAGCTGGTACTCGTTGTCCGATTGCCATTATTTATTCAGATAATCAATTTTCATTATACGACGTTCACGTTTTAGCGTATCAGGGGAATGACCTGAGATTACTCGGGGGTGAAGGGAAAAAATGACCAAAAATGGTAAAAGAGAGTACAATCTGCCTTTGGAATTGTTTTATTCGTCCGTCAGACAGGTTTTATCGTGACACAACCTCATCTTTCCGAAAATGTACCATCGCCCGAGCAGTTTGATTGGGCGAGTTTTCGTTCCCGCTGGGTGAGCCGGCCACTGAGTGTGTTGACCGTGCTGCTGGCGCTGGCCGTGATCGCTTACCCGCTGTATCAGCTCTTCCAAGGGAAAACTTATTTCGAGCCACTTGACTACATCGATGGAACGACCCTGATCATGCTGGGCATCTTGTTCCTGCGCTGCGTGGTCGTTTATCGAAACGATACCGACTTGCAGGCGGTGTCGCTGGCGGTGGTGGGCGGGCTGTCGTTTATTTATACCTTCGAAGCGTTGTATAAGTGGTCTTTCTACATCTCTCCATGGCTGATACCGCCATCGGAATTGCGCGAGCTGGTGATCCAGATCGGGATTGCCTTGACCGGGCTGGTGGGGTTTGCATTCGGCAAGTTCAAATGGTCCACCCTGAGCAAGATTTTCACCGCTATTTTCGTCATTGGTTGGGTTTTCTGGCTGGCAGTCGGTTTCCCTCAAATCTTCAGTGACAAGTTGTTCCTTCCGGCGCTGCTGCCCGTTCACTTGTCGCAGAGCATGGTCTATCTGCTCAACCGAGTGCTGAAATTTGCCTTGTTCCTCGTTTTCTTTTTCGCTGTGGATCAAACCGCTTCAGGATAATACCATTCGCAGGGACATCGAACAGCGCATTACGACGCTTCGGGTAATCATAGATGAGCGCTAGTTTCCGCAGAATCAAGCCAGGTTTCATTGTATCTGTTACGCTCGGTGTTCTTTTGCCGCTGCTCGGTTACGGCTTGATTAAATTTAACGACGCTTATAAACCGCTTTGGCGTTTGACCGGTAAACTGCAGGATCATGGTACCTATTTACTCTACAAACCGGATGGACTGGATGAGAACCAGCCCGCTACACTGATCTTTGCCCTTTCGCCCACTGCGGATGCCATGTCCATGATCTCGGTCTGGGCTAAAGTGGCGGATGAACACCATTGGCTGCTGGCAGCGTCGAAGGATTCGCGCAATGGGGTGGAGGTTTCAATCCTGTTTCCAGAGATCGAAGGCGAATTGACCGATGTAGAGCAGAACCACAAGATCGATCCGCGGCGTGTGATCATGACCGGACTTTCAGGTGGCGGCATGATGTCCTACTACTTTGTGGATGCTTTCCCGGATCGTGTCAGTGCTGTTGTGATTAACACTGGCATGATGGATGAATCGGTCATGGACCCCTCGTTTCCTAAAAGCAAATTGGCAGTGCTGCTAGCCAGCCCCACCGATTTTCGCTGGCAGGAAATGCACCGCGACCGTGATTTTCTGCGGAGCCAGGGTTGGACGGTTGATTGGATCGAGTTTGCCGGTGGGCACACCTTTGCGCCACCGGATATCTATGATCAGGCAGCGCAGTGGTTGGATGAGTATTTACCCAAACCATAATTAAATCATTTGATGGACGATTCCTCTCAACTCGGGAGAACGAGGCTGGGAAACCACCTGAGATAACCTCTTGCTACAATACCATAATGAATGTAGAGTTAATCAGGAATAATGAGACAATATGATAAAGCGGCCCGGCTGCTTTTTCAAAAAGGAAAACATGATGAATGAAAGCCAGGAAGAACAAAAAAACAAGATGGAGCAGGAACGAAAACAGCGCCAACAGGAACGCCAGAATCTGGAGCAACAACAGGAAAAAGAGCGAAAGCAGCGCCAGGAACAACTGAAGGAAGTGGAAAAGCAAGAAGAGCAGAAGCGAAAACAGCGCCAGCTGGAACAAACGGAATTGGAAGAAGAGTTGAAGCGCAAACACCAGATACCGTAACCGATGCGACGAATAGCAGGCGGTTTAGGGTGGGCAATGTCGTATCATCGATTTTGAACGCTGCAGAACAAACACAGGTCACTTCCAATCGATTTTTTCAATTTCATACTTGCTATGCCACCAGCAGACGAAAAGTCCACATGCTATACTTGTGATTGAATATTTCAACCGGTGAAAGGAGTCGATGATGAAGATCCTTTTTATTGGCGGTACCGGCTTGATCAGCTCGGCTTGCTCGGAGCTGGCGGTGCGGCGCGGGATGGACCTGACCATTCTCAACCGCACGATGTCGAAAAAGCACCCTGTACCAGCCGGTGCGCATCTATTGGTGGGCGATGTCCATGGCGATTTTCACCAGTTGAAGGCTTTGTTGGAAAATCAGCACTTCGACGCGGTGGTGGATTGGATTGCCTTTACCCCCGACGATATCCGGCGTGACCTGAGGTTGTTCAAAGGACGCACCGGCCAGTTCATGTTCATCAGCTCGGCCAGCGCCTATCAGAAACCGGTCGGTCATTACCTGATCACCGAAGAGACTCCTCTGGAGAATCCTTTCTGGCAGTACTCGCGCGACAAGATCGCCTGCGAGCAACTGTTGATGCGTGAATATCACGATAACGGCTTCCCGGTGACTATCATCCGCCCCACGCTGACCTACGGCGTCTCGCAGATCCCGCTGGTCGAGGGAAGCTGGCAGCACCCCTATACGCTCATCGACCGCATGCGGCGCGGCCAGAAAGTCATCGTGCCCGGCGACGGCACATCGCTGTGGGTGACCACCTGGAATGGCGATTTTGCCAAAGGGTTAGTGGGGCTGCTGGGCCGCACGGACGCTTTAGGTGAAGCCTTCCACATCACATCAGATGAAGTGTTGACCTGGGACCAGCTTTTCACACAGGCAGCCCACGCCGCAGGGGTTGAGCCGCATATTATTCACATCTCATCAGACTTGATCGCTGCCTATGACCCAGAGGCCGTCGGCAGCCTGATCGGCGACAAGGTCAACAGTGTGGTATTCGACAACAGCAAGATCAAGCGCTTTGTGCCCGACTTCGTGTGCGAGGTACCTTGGGCGGAGGGGATGCGCCGTGCAGTGGCCTGGTTCGATGCGGATGCCTCACGGCGGACGATCGACGAGCCGATGAACCATCTGTGGGATACGATCATCGCCAACTATCAGCGGGCTTTCCCGCAATAGATCAACGGAATCCACAAACATTCCGGAATCGAAATAAATTTACAAAGCCATTACATCCAGCTAATCATTCCCTAAGATCACCACCGTAAGATTGAATCAAAATCTATTAGTGAGAGCAGCGATGAAAAGAAACCTCTTTTACGCGCTAGTTATTGTTTCCCTGATGGCCGGGTGCAATGTGCCTCCGTCGAGTCCAACTCCCACCGGCCAACCCGAGATTCCCACCATTACAATTCCCAATCCGCTTGTTTCCAGCGCAACCCCCGCGTCGACGAGCGCCTCAAATGGCTTGAGCAAGATCAAACACATCATCATCATCATGCAGGAGAACCGCTCTTTCGACCAATACTTCGGCACTTATCCCGGCGCAAACGGCTTTCCGGCCCAAAATGGCAATTTTACGGTGTGTGTGAATGACCCCGAAACCGGAAAGTGCGTCTATCCCTTCCACGATGCCTCGAACAAGAATTATGGCGGGCCGCATGGCGCCAGCAACGCTGTGGCCGATATCGATGGCGGCAAGATGGATGGCTTCATCGCCCAGGCCGAAAATGGCAAATCGGGCTGTGCCTCCACTGACAATCCCGCTTGCGGGAACGGCGCCACGGATGTGATGGGATACCACGATGCCCGAGAGATCCCAAACTACTGGACCTATGCAGGAGATTTCGTACTGCAGGATGAGCTGTTCGAGCCGAATGCTTCCTGGAGCCTGCCCCAGCACCTCTTTATGGTTTCGGAGTGGTCGGCCAAATGCAGCATCGCCGGAGACCCGATGAGCTGCATCAATGCTTTGCAAAGCCCGGCCAATCCCCCGGATTTTCAAACCAACAAGAACGGGAAAACGACTCTGCCCGATTATGCCTGGACCGATCTAACCTATCTGTTGTTCAAGAACAACGTGAGCTGGAAATATTATGTGCAGACCGGGACGGAACCGGATTGCGCGGATGACGAAGCCGATTGTCCACCGGTGCACCAGGACGCCAAAACACCCGGCATTTGGAACCCATTGCCCTACTTCGATACCGTCAAACAAGATGGCCAGCTTTCCAATATCACGGATGTGACCAATTTCTACAAAGACGCTCAATCCGGGAACTTGCCCGCCGTCAGTTGGATCACCCCAAGCAACGCCAACAGCGAACACCCCACCGCCCTGGTCAGTGACGGGCAGGCCTGGGTGACCAGCCTGGTCAACGCCGTCATGCAAAGTCCGGATTGGGATAGCTCGGCTATCTTCCTTTCCTGGGATGATTGGGGCGGTTTTTACGATAACGTCGTTCCCCCCAAGGTGGATGAAAACGGCTACGGCTTGCGCGTGCCCGGCATCGTCATCAGCCCCTACGCCAAGAAAGGCTACATCGACCACCAGGTGTTGAGCCACGATGCCTACGCCAAGTTCATCGAGGACGTGTTCCTCAATGGGCAGCGCCTTGATCCGCTGACGGATGGGCGTCCTGATCCCCGCCCGAATGTGCGCGAGAATGTCTCGATTTTGGGCGATCTCAGCCAGGACTTCGACTTCAATCAACCGCCGCGTCCGCCGTTGGTGTTGTCGGTGCACCCGGCGCCTGGCCCGGCCTCCAAGCCCGGCTGAGCCGTTCGGTACA
>JBEKEX010000186.1:0-5159 GCA_050013615.1 Anaerolineaceae bacterium | reverse complement strand
GCCGTGGGCGTTTCGGCAGTCGTCTCCAACGTGACCAACACCGTGGCGCTTTGCCCGGGCTATTTTGGCGCGACCCTGGCTCAGGCGGACGATCTGCGTGACCAGAAGCGCCGCCTCTGGCTGCTCCTGCCCATCGCCGCCGTGGGAGGCATCATCGGCGGCGTGCTGCTGCTCCACACCGGCGAAAAGCTGTTCCAGAACCTGGTGCCCTACCTCATCCTGCTGGCCTCCGGCTTGCTGGCCTTGCAGGACCCCATGCGGCGCTGGCTTGCGCGCCGTGCCCAAGAACAGGCGCAACCGAAAAGCCCCTCCCGCTTCTGGGAAGCGCTGCCGGTGGGCCTGGCCACCATCTACGGCGGCTACTTCGGCGCCGGCATGAGCGTCATCGTGCTGGCTACGCTGGGGCTGGTGCTGGACGATTCGCTGACCCACCTGAACGCCCTCAAGCAAGCCATCGCCCTCAGCACCAACTTGGCTGCAGCCATCTTCTTCATCTTCTCCGGCCAGGTGCTCTGGTCGGCAGCGCTGGTCATGGCCGTTGGCGCGCTGATCGGCGGGTCGCTGGGAGGCAGGCTGGCCGGCCACATCAAACCTGCCACGCTGCGCTGGGTGGTGGTCACCATCGGCGTGATCGTCTCCATTATTTACTTCATCAAATAGTAATTTTTATAAATAGCAACGCCAGTCCCGTTCCGAGGCTGGCGTTTTGATATAGCTAACGTTCCTACACCTGTCATCCTTTCGGTGCAGCAGGGGAAACCACCGGCTTATTGAAGGCGGGCTTCTTGCTGGCGAGCCAGGCGTAACTACTGCCGCCCAGGAAAAGCACTGCCGCCACCCAGAACGTGATCCCACCGCCGAAAATGCTGAACAGGTAGCCGCTCAACGGAGGGCCAAAGATGTTGCCGATGGCCGTCCACTGGTTGTAGGCCGCCTGCGCCACCGATTGGTCGCCGGTGATGGCATGGTTGGCCACCAGGGTGATGTGCGCCGGCCGCATCGAGGCCGTCAGACAAGATAGCAGCAGGTTGACGGCCATGAACATCCAGAAGGTGTTGCAGAGCGGGAACAGGGCATAGAAAATGGCCGCGGACACCATGCCGAGCAAAATGTTGCCCCACAGCCCGATCTTCTTGATCAGCCAGCCCACCGCGAAGACGTTGACCAGCACGACGAGAAACGTACCGGCCGACATGAGGATGCCGGTATCGCTGCTGCTCAAGCCGTTGGTCTTGGTCAGGAGCGGCAAAGCCGTCTGGAAGAACCCGGTCGGGAAGGCGATCAGGAAAGCGATCAACAGCAGCGGGCCAATGGGCGTGCGGAAGTAGCCGAAGATCGTGTGGAACGACCCGGTCATTGCACTGAACGGGCTCAGGGATTGTCCCTTCACCTTTTCCATCTCGCCGGCGGGCAAAGATTCGTCCAGGAAGGGGATCATCAGAATGCCGATGACCAGGGCAATGGCGCCCAACACTCCAAACGGCAGGTTGGTGTTGATATCGGCCAGAAAGCCGGCCGCCAGGGGCGGGAGCAGCGCCCCCACCATCTGGGAGGCCTGCATGTTGGCGATCAGGCCGCCCACTTTATCCGGCCCGGCCAGGTCGGTCGCATAAGCCGTCGCCACCGCCAGGGCCCCGCTGGCAAAGATGCCGCCGATGAATGCGCCGATATAGACCACCGTCATATTGCGGGCGAAGAAGAAGCAGGCGTACCAGGCCACGAATCCAAACATACTGGCGATCAACACCGGCCGCCGGCCGATACGGTCACCGTAATAGCCTATGATCGGGCCGGAGAAGACCGCCACCAGGGCGGTGAGCCCCAGCACCAGGCCGTTATCGAGCGTGCTGCCCCCCATGGCCTTGACAAAGTACGGCATGATCGGCATGGCGGCCGTGAAGCCTGCCACCCCCATGAACGAAACCAAATAAATCAACCACATGCTCTTTTTCATCTCATCTCTCCTCGATCTAGATTACCAGGTTGTTTCAGGTGACCACAAAAACAATGAGTGAAACACAACCAGGAGGTGTTGATTCCTCCTGGTCATTCTTTAGAGAGGGTGAGCTGCTGCGAATTTCTGGGACATGATAGTATTCTTGTCGTGAACAAAAGTACATTCATTATAATAATGTTCAATATTAATTACAAGCAGCAGTTCGAGAAAAAACCTTGGGTTAACTCGTGTCATTGGACTGTTTGTGCCCCATGGAATTGGATGGTGACCTGACCGAAAAATGAGTCTTGACAAAACAAGGAATAATGAGATAATTTCATTGAACATATATTCATTGAATTATTGTTCATCATCATAAATAACAAGGATCGTAACCATGTCTAAAAAAGTCATCATCATTGGGGCCGGGCTGGCCGGTTTGAGCGCCGGCATCCACCTGCAGCAGCGCGGCATCCAGACCGAAATTTTCGAGCTGGCAGCCTGGGCGGGTGGCGTGTGCACCGCCTGGACGCGCAAGGGCTATCGTTTCGACGGCTGCATCCATTGGATGGTGGGCACCAAGCCGGGTGACGGGTTCAACGAGCTTTACCGCGAGGTCGATGCGCTCACGGCCGACACCCCCATCTACAACGCCCCTTCCATCCAGATGGAGATCGGCGGTGAAATGCTCACCGTGCCCATGCAATTCCCGGAATTCAAAGCGTTCCTGCATTCCGTCTCTCCGCAGGACGCCACAGCCATCGACGCCTTCTGCGCCGACGTGGAAACCATGGTCAACATGCGCATGCCCACCGGCACACCCACCAACCTGGCCGGCCTGATCAAGTTCATGAAGGAAAGCCGCGGCTTCCTGCCCCTGGCGCGCAAATACATGGGTATCTCCATGGAAGAGATGGTCAAACCCTTCCAGAACCAGAAGCTGCGCGCCATCCTTTTTGCCCTCATGCCGTCCAATTTCTCGGCCGAAGCGATCATCATGATGCTGGGCACGCGCATGAGCGGCGACGCCGGCTATCCTTTGGGCGGCGCACAAGGGGTGATCGAGCGCATGGAAGCCAAATACCGCGCTTTGGGCGGGCAGATCAACTTCCTTTCCAAGGTGGATGAGATCGTCGTCGAAGACGGCAAAGCCACCGGTATCCGCTCGAACGGCACGCTGCACCCGGCCGACGCGGTGGTGGCCGCCTGCGACGCCTACGACACGCTCAAGCGCATGCTGGGCGGCAAGTTCCCTCACGAGCAGCTCGACGGCATGCTCGAAAGCGCCCCGCTCTTCGACCCCCTGGCGCTGGTCTCCTTCGGCCTGAAGCGCTCGCTGGGTATCCCCTTCTCGGTGCAGTACGAATGTCCCGAAGGCATCCGCACTTCGCCGGATACCGTTCAGCACGGTCTGCACGTACGCTCGTTCGATTTCGACCCATCGGCCGCGCCGCAGGGCGGCAGCAGCGTGATGGTGATGCTGGGCGCTCCGCTGGAGTACTGGCAGAACTTGCGCACACAGGACCCGCACGGTTACAAGCAGCAGAAGCAGAAGCTTGCCGACGCCGTGGCGGAAGCCCTCGAGCGGCGCATCCCCGGCTTCAAAGAAGCCATCGACGTCACCGACGTGGCTACGCCCGCTTCCTACGTGCACCTGGCCAACCTGTATAAAGGCTCGTTCGAAGGCTTCGAGCCGACCCCCAAGGCGGTGACCACCACCATCCGCAAGACCATCCCCGGCGTGAAGGGCCTGGTGCTGTGCGGACAGTGGACGGTGGCCGGCGGCGGCATTTGCACCGCCGTCCAGAGCGGCAAGGATGCCACCCGGTTGGTTGCAAAAGGGATCAAATGACGCCAGACGAGGAGAAACAGCTAACCAACCGTGACCGGCAGCGTGAAGAGCGCCGCCAACAGATCCTCGATCGCAGCCTGGACATGATCATCAGCCGCGGCTACGAAGCCACCCGCATCCGCGACGTCGCCGACTCGCTGCACATCAGTATCGGGCTGTTCTTCAATTATTTCGAGTCGAAGGAAGCGATCTACGAGGAGCTGGTGAAGATCGGCCTCTCCGGCCCGGAAAGCGCCTTGGCCTTCAACGTGGAAGGCGTCGATCCGCTGGAACTGTTCGAGCAGATGACCACCTACGTCTTCGAGGCGCTCAAGGCCTATTCCTTCACCGCCAAGATGTTCCTGCTGATGGCGCAAGCCCTGCGCACCGATTCGGTCCCGGAGGGTGTGAAGCGCCTGATCGCCGGTTTCGACTACATCACCCCGCTGGTGGCGGTGGTACAGCGCGGCCAAGCGCTGGGCGAGATCAAGCCCGGCGACCCGGTGGCACTGATCTTGGCCTACTGGGGCGCGGTGCAGGGCATCGCCGAGAATTACGCCGCCCACCCGGAGCTGCCTTTGCCGGAGAGCCGGTGGATTGTGGATATCGTAAGGAAGTGAAGCCGCAGCGATATATTCCAGTAATCCAACATTGGGTCTTTTAGCGTTTGTCCTTGTGTGAGCGTTATTCATTTCATACCCAATGACGACCATAAGAAAGCCTCCCACCTGAACAAAATCATTCGTTTTCGAATTTTTAAATCAGGAACGAAGAACGAATCATCTTATTATTTTCAACAGCGCTATTGCAGGCGTCCTCAAGTAATCCATCCGTCTATGCAGGTACAGAAACATCTCGATCATCCATGGCCAGTCCTTTCATAGATATTATAGAACATATATTCTATTAATACTAGGTATCAATTTTAGCAGGATTTTCTTAAGCTCCCGCCTCTACATCGGAAGCTGTCATTACGAGACGCCAGCGATTGCCTGCATCCTGTTTTTTAGAGGGGGCCAGGGCGAGGTGATCTCCAAATAGGTGTGGAGATTGCTTCGAGGTTTGAAACCCCCACCCTTACCAAGTCAAGCCCTACCCTTAATAGGGCAGGCAGAACAGGAGCGTAAGCGCCAAACCTCTCGCAATGACAGATTCGGGCGAGCCTCTACCCTTTACAGGGCAGGCCGGCAGGCCGATGGCTCGCCCCTACGAAGTCTGGGATCACCACGCCCCTTTGGGGACTCCATTAGACTTGGGGGAAAGATGATGATAACCAAACAGAGATTGAATAAGTCTACTCGACCCGCAGGCAAGCATACGTTCGAACTGCGGCATGGAATGCCGTGTTCAAACCCGCAAAAGATATAAAATAACACAATGAACTTGTTATAC
>JBEKEX010000185.1:0-5168 GCA_050013615.1 Anaerolineaceae bacterium | reverse complement strand
ATCAATGTGGGCTATACCTATGCGGATGCGGTAATCAGTATCCTGACCCATTACCAATAATTTTTCCTGTCGCCAAAGTACTTGTCTCCCCTGCCCTGTGCAATTTTTAAAGTGCGGTAAGATAAAGAGGATGAACATCTGTCTTCGCCTGGCTATTATTTCGTTGATCGCGATCTCCCTCGCCGCTTGCGGCCAGCAGGATCTCCGCCTCCAGGCCACTACCAAGCTCACAACAACCGTCAGCGCCAGTGGTTGCCAGCCCGGCCAATGGGTGGTGCCGGGCGGTGCGCCAATTACCATCACTTTCATCAATAACAGTCCTGACAATGCCCAGTGGACTGTATTGATCTATCCTGCCACGCCCCCGTACACAGGGATGGATAAAAAGAACGTCTATATTGGATTTTCCATTCCGGCCAATTCCACCATAATGGAAAAATTCACGGCTCCCGCCATGCCGGCGGAATATCAAGTGCTGTGCGGTCAAGCCGATGCACTCGATAAAACGCCCAAAGCCGTGCTGGTGGTGGCGCAGCCATGAACGAATTGGCCGAAACAATTGACGTTTCTTTGGATTTCTGGTAATATTCGCCTGCCTGACGAACGAATAGGCGCTGAGATTGCGGGCGTAGTTCAGTTGGTAGAACACCTCCTTGCCAAGGAGAAGGTCGTGGGTTCGAGTCCCATCACCCGCTCTCATTTTTCAAATATGGCGACGTGGCCAAGTGGGAAGGCAAGGGTCTGCAAAACCCTGATCACGGGTTCAAATCCCGTCGTCGCCTCCTCAGTAAAAAGCAAGGCTGTGTGCCTGCTTTTTTTATTATCGGGTAATCCTCGATCTGCAAAACCCCGATCACGGGTTCAACACCCACAGGGTGCTTATCCCGTCGTCGCCTCCTCAGTAAAAAGCAAGGCTACGCGCCTGCTTTTTTTATTATCGGGTAATCCTCGATTTGCAAAACCCTATTCACGGGTTCAATGCCCTACGGGTGCCTACCCCGTCGTCGCCTCCTCAGCAAAAGCAGGGCTGCACGCCTGCTTTTTTGTTTCCCAAGGAACTATCAATCCAAAAATAGTGAATTAGGGGGTTGGAGTCAAGGTAGGAGATAGCGTAAGCGTCGGCTGAGATTCCCCCTCGCTTAACACCTCTTTTACAGTGCTGTTAAGTTGGTCCAGGATGTCACCGATCGCCGGCGGTTTCCCGGAGTTGGCGTACATGATCGGCGCCTGATAATTCCACCAGAAAGAGTCCTGCACAATGTTGCTCACCGTCCCCCATTCGGCCGCTGCGGGAGCCGGGATGGCTTCACCGATCCAGGCAGTCGTCTTTTGCCAGGCAGGATGCTGGCTGCCGTAATCAGCCAGCGCAGTCAAAGCAGAGTTGGTCAACGGATAGGATCCAATGGCCTTGACCATGGACACTTGATTTTGTGTCGATAGCAACCATTTTATAAATAACCAGGACGCCATCTGTTCCGTGAGGTTGCTCGAAAACATACCGTACGATTGGCCGAAGGTATAAACGACCGGCGTTCCCCCTTTGCCGGGGAATGGGAAGACGGTCCAGTCATCCGGGGCGGCCAGGCGCTGGTTGGTGCTGTCTTGCGTGACGGTATCTTCGACTGTGCCAGTATAGATCAACGCCAACCGCCGGGCAAAATACTCATACGGGTCCGGGTTGCTTGCCACCCAGGCGCAGTTTTGAGACGTGAGATCGCGCAAGAATGTGAGGACGGATTCCGAAACCGTGGTGTGAAATTGAAAATCACTCAAATCCGCATCCGGCAAGTCAGAGAAACCGAAAGCCTTTAGCCAGCTCCAATCGACCAGTGGCGTAGTATTGATGATCCAACCGCCAAAGCCATCATTGATGCGGGTGGCATCTTTCATATTGGCTTGTGCCGCCGCACAAACTTGTGTTTTGAATTCATCCGGCGTGGTTGGGTAACTTTCGAAGCCGAGCGATTGCGCCCATGAATCGTTGTAGAACATGACGATCCCTGAACGATAAGCGGGCACCCCCAACCGTTGACCAACGACCATGTCCTGCTGCCAAAAGACCGGGAAGAAATCTGCTGTCTCCTGTGCCGTCATTCCGGTCGAGGGCAGGTTGACATAGGAAGTGAGGTCGACCAGTTGACCTGTGGCTTGTTGCCAGAGGTTCAGCGTGTCCGCCGAGGCTATCACCACATCCGGCAGTTGTTCTCCTGTTTGAATTGCCGAATTGACGGCACCATTCAAAATATCTTGACCACCATAACCGGTCAACTCCACAAAGATCCCCCATTGGTTTTGTTGATTGAACTCATTGACCAGGTTACTGACCGTCTGGTCCAATGCACCTGTCCAGGGATACCAAAAACGGACGTGCACGCCTTTCAGCGCAGCTGTATCTACGGAAATATTGGGTGTCGCAGTAAAATTCGGAGCAGGCGTCGCTGGCGGTCTGGACGACGGAGTAAACGTCGCAGGCGTAGACGTCTGAAGGCCACCGGAAGCAGTTGGCTGGCAAGCAGCTGCCATCAGTCCAAGAATGATCAATGCAACCAGGAAGCTATGGTTAATTTTCATTAAAGGATCTCAAGAAGTTTGATTTAAGTGTACCCGATTTACCCATTGCTGTCAGCTATGTTAGCGTTTGAAGTAGATACTCATAGTGGGAATTATCGAGTTATATGATACAATACTACCGTAATTGGATTTGTAGGTTTTGAAGCCGCCAGACCCTGTTATGGTCTGGCGGGTTTTTAAGCCGCCGTGAGAAAGCTAAAGGAGATAAAAATGGAAGTAAAGTTATACGTTGGCAATTTGCCATATTCGACCACCGAAGATGACTTGCGCACGCTGTTCGCCCAAGCCGGCACCGTGTCATCGGTGGCCCTCATCAAGGATCGCGATTCAGGGATGTCCAAAGGTTTCGCGTTCGTTGAAATGAGCTCGCAGGCTGAGGCACAAAAAGCTATCAGCATGTTCAATGATTATTCGATGGGCGATCGCCAACTGAAGGTCAATCCTGCACGGCCTCGTGAAGAGCATAGTGGTTTTGGCGGCGGTGGATACAATCGTGGCGGTGGCGGTGGCGGAAGCAATTTCAACCGCCGGCCCAGCGGTAAGCAACCACGGCGTTATTAAGTCATTTCGATAAGTAAACGAATTTACGGCATTCAATCCAATTATCCTTCTGCCCGGCGAACAACGCCGGGCAGAGTTTATTATTAACCCCAGACGCAATCTCAATCGAATTCGGCCGGCTTGTCAGGTTGGCGAAGAAAGGTGAACATCCGGCTGATCTCTTCCGGGGTGGTGCGCAACAGCGAAAGAGGAGGAAAATCGCCTTCAGCGTAGAACGTAGGCTCCGCCGTTTCCGTGGGGTCGGCCTCCGTTTTGCCAATGACCTCACATTGAACAAACAGCTTGTAGGAATGAAAAAGATAAGGCGGGTGGCCGTGCAAATTGCGGTCGTACACCGCCAGAAGCCGGCTGGCCTTGATCAGGTAGCCGGATTCCTCGCGCACCTCACGCTCGACCGCCTTACTCAGCGGCTCACCCACATCCACCCAACCGCCGGGAAGGGTCCAGCCGCCATCGGCCAGCTCCCGCACCAATAGAAGCTTCTCATCCTGAAAGATCACACCGCGACAATCGATCTTGGGTGTGGCATATCCACTTTGAGAAGCAAACAGGCCGTGCACCACGGAGAGATCCGCATCACCATAATGGGCTACGATCTCCGCGGCAATATTCGAAATTTGATGATAGCGCTCGATGTCATAGACATTGGAGCAATATGCCAACCCGCTTTGAGCCACCGCCTGAAGGCGCTGTGCCCATTCCAGCCAGGTCCGATCGGTCGTTTCCATGGTGATCCCTTTCCTCGAAACCGTTTATCCGAACGGTCGATTGACTTTCGTTCCGAAACTTATTATAATCGTAACAACAATCGGATAAGATGTAACCAAAAGGAGTAGGTCGCTGGAGCCCTGCCAGAAAAGGAGACCCAGGCTGAAAGTCTCCCCAGCCTTCCACGGCCGAAGTCGTTTGGTAATGCTGCCGAAGAACCCCATTCGGGAAGTAGACCGGCACGGGTGAGCCCGTTACAGCGCAGCCTGGATGTTTGTCTGGGCAATAAGTGCGCCGGCCATGGCTGGCGAACCGAGGTGGTACCACGGAAGAGATCCCCTTTCGTCCTCACAGGCGAAAGGGATATTTGTTTTATAGGGGCTTTATTGCCCGCCAATGTTTATAGAATGGAGTATTGACATGCCGACCGAACTGCCAAAAGCTTATGACTTCAAAGCCACCGAACAGCGTGTGTATGAGTGGTGGGAGAAAAGCGGCTTCTTCCAGCCATCCAACGACCCCAAGAAACCAGGGTTCGACCCATCCCAAAAACCGTTCGTCATCGTTATCCCGCCCCCCAACGTGACTGGTGAGCTGCACCTGGGGCATGCCATGTTCGTCGCCATGGAAGACTTGATGATCCGCTACGCCCGCATGAAGGGTCAGCCGGCCCTGTGGGTTCCCGGCACCGACCATGCCGGCATTGCCACCCAGCTCCAAGTGGAAAAAGAGCTGGCAAAAGAAAAACTGCATCGCGACCAGATCGGTCGTGAGGAATTCCTGCGCCGCACCTGGGAATGGAAGAAGCTAAAAGGTGGCATGATCACTAATCAAATCCGCCGGCTGGGGGCCTCCTGCGATTGGGAACGCGAGCGCTTTACACTCGACGAAGGTTTATCACGCGCCGTGCGCGAGGCTTTTGTGCGCTTGTATGAAAAAGGCCTCATCTACCGCGGCCCGCGTATGATCAACTGGGCACCCCTACTGCGCACAGCCGTCAGCGACCTGGAAGTGGAATACTCCGAGGAACCAGGGTTTCTCTATTACTTCAAATATATACTGGCCGATAACCCCAAGGAATTCATTCCGGTGGCCACTACCCGCCCGGAGACCATCTTAGGTGATTCCGCCGTGGCCGTGCACCCCGAGGATGACCGTTATAAGAAATTCGTGGGGCGCAAGGTGCTGGTGCCCATCCTGGGCCGGGAAATCCCGGTCATCGCCGACGAATACGTGGACCGCGAGTTCGGCACCGGCGCATTGAAGATCACTCCCGCCCACGACCCCAACGATTACCAGATCGGTAAAAAGCATGACCTGGAATTCAT
>JBEKEX010000184.1:0-8087 GCA_050013615.1 Anaerolineaceae bacterium | reverse complement strand
TTCACCAGCTTGGACTCGCCAGTTTCCAAAACGTTGCGGAGGGCACCTTTTTCTGCCGGGAACGCGGCGCGCTGGTCGACGGCAGTCAGGCGGCGCGAGGCGCCTACTGCCAGGTCATGCTCGCCAAACAGCAGCACGGCGCTGACCATGTACATACTGGGAGAATCGCTGCTGCCCAGGGCGGTCATGCTCAGGTCGAGGGCGGTATTCAGCACTACCTGGTAATTCAATGTGGCACTCAGAGTGTTGATGAGATGATACAGCGCCTTGATGTGGTCGCGTTCCTGCTGCTGCAATTTTTGCTCGGATTCTTTGCGTTTATTTGCCTGCTCTTCATAGAGATTATGGATGGCTCTGACTGTCGTATGGCTGGCATAGCCGGCCATCAAAGCGACGCCGGCGTTAAGCGCAATGGTAAGTACCAGCCACAGAGCATTGGTGGAAAAAGCGCCGGGTGTGACCAACGCTGCAATCCCGATTTGCAGCACCGAGAGCACTGCAGCAGTCCCCAGGCAAATGCCCCAATTGAAGTAAATGGCTGATGATAATAACGGGATCACTCCAACCCAGAGAAAGTTGCCGGCCGAGCCGCCCCCCAGGGTGAAAAGGGCCAAGGCGGCAAACGCATCGAGCCCAACGCTTATCTGGCGCTGGTCGGGGATGCGTTTATTGAGCATGGCAATCACGGTCATGGCGGTATTCCAGGCCGTCAGCAGGAACAACATTGCCCCATAGCCAACATTGAAAGTGCCTGTAACGGCCAGGACTGCAAGAACCCCAAGTTCAGCCAGCCATCGCAGAGAGATGACGATCCAATCAGACAGGAACGGAAACTCTGCAGTCTGCATGAAAGAATCTTAACCTAAATCCGATGCAAATGAAAGCAATCGGACTTTATAAAATTGTAAGGTTTAACGTGAACCTTTATGAAGCCGGCTTACCAGTGTTCGTAATGGACGCGCTCCGGTTTATACCGGTTGGTGCGGGCGGGCATCTCGCGCGGGTGTCCAACAGCCACCAGCGACAGAGGATGAACTTTTTCGGGCAGTGGGATGAGCTTCATGATACTGGCGATGCGCTCTTCATTGGGGTGGATGCCCAGCCAGACACTCCCCAGACCAATGGCGTGTGCGGCCAGCAGCAGGTTTTGGGTAGCCGCCGAGCAATCCAGCGTCCAGTAATTGGCGTAGCGGGTTTGCGCTTCGCTTCCACAGACCAGGATGGCCAGGGGTGCTTCCTTGAGCATTTGGGCGTAAGGGTGGACGTTGGGGATTTGATCGAGTGTGGCACGCTCCTGGACCACCACAAAGTGCCAGGGTTGGCCGTTGCCGGCGGAGGGCGCCTGCATGGCGGCGTGCAGCAAAATATCGATCTGTTCCTTGGTTACCGGTTCATTGGTGAACTGGCGTACAGAGCGCCGGCTCATGATGGCTTCGATTGTATCCATATGGCTCCTTGTTGACTTGTTGTGTTTTACACCCTTGTGTATCGAAAATTATATCTCTTTTACCATGTAAAGCTGGCCGCGCTGGAAGCCACGGGCTTCATAATACTTGCGCGTGCCGATGGCCGAAATGACTGCCAGGCGGCGGAACCCGTGGGCGCGGGCGATCTCTTCTGCCTTTTGCAGCAGCGTGGTGCCCAAACCGATGTGCTGGGCGGCGCCATGCTGCTCGCGGCCCACGCCCAGCGCCTGTCCATACACATGCACCTCGCGGATCAGAGCCGCATTTTTCAGATCAGGCAGGAACTCAGCGGCGGAGGGCAAATTGCTATCCAATGACGGCTGTTCCCCAGCTTGCTGAGGTAACGATAAGCGCAGGTAACCGGCAATGTGGTCGTCGGGGGTACGGTAGTGCAGGAAATGCTCCTCGGCATCGACGGGGTTGTAGGTGGTGTCGTCCAGGCGCAGTGTCTCCGGGACGACCGTCTTGCCGCGAACCTCGTGGCAGCGGATGCAGCCGCAGCTCTGGCCGCGGCGCGCCAGCTCTGCCAGAACGTCCTGGCGCAGGCTGGAACGCTTGTTGCCCGCCACCACGTGCGGCGAGGGGATGTCGCGGATTACGCGGTCCACGCGGCAGTAAGGTGGGATGGTCGGCTTCAGGTCGGCGATCAGGTTGACCAGTTCTTCCGTGCTATAGGGGTGATAGTCACCGTGCTGCCAATAAGTGTACAGGTCGGTGCCCTCCAAAAGTTGGGTGGGGTAGATCTTGATCTCGTCCGGACAGAAACCCAGCCACAGGCGGACGAAATCGGTGTGGTCGGATTCGAGGGTGGCGCCCAACAGGTTGGGCATCCAGTGCAATACGATCTTGAAACCGGCGGCGCGCAGCGTGGCGCAGGCCCGCAGCGTATCGGTGGGGGTGTGGCCGCGCTGATTGAGGGCCAGAATGTGCTCGTCCAGGCTTTGGGCACCCATCTGCACCTTGGTGACGCCCAGGGCCCGCAGGCGCGCCAACACCGGAAACGTGATCTCATCCGGGCGGGTCTCGATCACCAAGCCGACGTTGCGGCTGGCGGCTTCTTCATTGGCGGCTTGCGCTTCGGCCAGGTCGGCAGAAGTCGTGCCGTTCATGGCGTCCAGACAGCGCCGGACGAACCACTCCTGGTAATCCGGAGGGTAAGCCGTCCAGGTGCCGCCCAGGATGAGCAGCTCGATCTTGTCGATGGGGTGGCCGACGGCCAGGTAAGAATCCAGCCGGGATTTGACTTGTAAATAAGGATCGAACTGGTTTTGGAAGGCACGCGCCGCCCCCGGCTCATCCGGCAGATAACTTTTGGGCATGCGCGCATCACTGGGGCAGAAGATGCATTGCCCCGGGCAAGGATATGGCTTGGTCAACACGGTGACGGTGGTGACTCCCGACAGGGAGCGGATCGGCTTCATGCGGATGCGCGCCAGCAGCGCCGGGTCTTTTTCCCATTCGCCGCTCTCGATCAACTGGCGGTAAACCGACACGATGGCATGTTTGGGAACGTAACCGCCGCCGGCCAATGGGTGGCGGCGCACGGCCGCGGCCACGTCCCGGCCGTGGCGCACGTCTTCCAATACCAGGCGAGCAGTCGCCAGGGCTTCGGGGGAGTAGTTGCGGGCATCAAGCCAGGCTTGAATATTTTTTGGCATAATGATTTACGATTTTGGAAGGACGGGTGTGGTTACGCCATCGACTATAATACAAAGTATGCAAACCGCCACTCAAGAAAAGCTTCTTTCCATTAATAGACAATTCTACCAAACATTCGGCCCGGCGTTTTCACAGACCCGCCGCCGGCTGCAACAGGGGGTATGGTTGGTGCTGGACGAGATCCCCAAGGAGGGAAACTGGCTGGATTTGGGTTGTGGGAACGGCCAACTGGCTTCGGAATGGATGCGCCAGCGGCGCAAGGGCAGCTATACCGGGTTGGATTTCAGCGCCGCGCTGCTCGAGGAAGCAGCCCAGGCGGTGAGCTGTGAGTTGGCCACGGCTGAGCTGGAAATTCGTCTTTTGCCGGGCGACCTGTGTGACCCGGCGTGGTCACAGCCGTTGGCAGGCCAGCTCTTCGACGGCGTCCTGGCGTTTGCCGTGCTGCACCACCTGCCGGGCGCGGAGGTGCGTAAACACGTGGTGCAGACCGTGAGCAACCTGCTGCCGCCAGGCGGCTTGTTCATCCACTCCAATTGGCAGTTCCAGAACAGCCCGCGCTTGATGGAACGGGTGCAGCCTTGGGAGGCGGTGGGGTTGACGGATGGCGATGTGGAGCCGGGGGATACCTTGCTGGACTGGCGTTATACGTTGCCCGGCCAGCCCGACTTGGTTGGGCTGCGCTATGTGCATCTCTTCAGCCGCGCAGAGTTAGCCGATTTGGCAAGCGCGGGTGGCTTCGAATTGGACGAAGAGTTCATTTCGGATGGTGAGGGGGGAAAGTTGGGACTGTACCAATCATGGAAGAAGAAATAGTCATAGACCACCAACCGTAGTTTATCCTATAATGATGCTATGCCCAAGCGAACGAAGACCTCCAAGTTCGGTGTATCGAAGCGGGAATCTCACGATTCGTCGGCTTACTATCGCCGGCGGTTGAACGAAGCACCTGAACCGGCGACGCTGGATGCTGCACTACCGGACGAAACGGGGCCAGGGGACTGGATGGACCGGGTATACGGTCAATCGGCAGAAAAGCTGCCGCTGCCGGATTCAAGCGTGGCGCTGGCGTTCACCTCGCCACCTTACAATGTGGGCAAAGAGTATGATGTGGACGCGACCCTGGTGGAATATTTGGGCTTGATCCGCGCGGTGGGGACGGAAGTGTACCGGGTGCTCAAACCTGGCGGGCGTTACGTAGTCAACATTGCCAACCTGGGGCGCAAACCCTACATCCCGCTGCATCGCTATTTCTACCAGGTGCACGAGGAGTTGGGTTTCCTGGCGATGGGCGAGATCGTCTGGCAAAAAGGCAAGGGAGCCAACGGCAACTGTGCCTGGGGGAGCTGGAAGAGTGCTAAAAGCCCACGCCTGCGCGACCTGCATGAATATCTACTGGTGTTCGCCAAGGGCTCTTTTTCGCGCCCGGATGATGGCGTCTCCGATATGAGTGACGAAGAATTCATGGAAGCTACGTTGTCGGTGTGGAACATTCCCCCTGAATCGGCCAAGCGCGTCGGCCATCCGGCGCCTTTCCCGTTGGCGCTGGCCGAGCGGGTGGTCAAGCTCTATTCTTATCAAGGTGATGTGGTGCTGGACCCCTTCATGGGGTCAGGTACCACCTGCCTGGCAGCCAAGAAGCTGGGCCGGCATTACGTGGGGTTGGATATATCCGAAGAGTATTGCTGCCTGGCGCAAAAACGCCTGAAACAAGTAAAGTCAAAAATCGAATAGCAAGGCAATCGGCATCGCCGCTTATTTCATCGCCTGGTCTAGATCGGCCAGGATATCTTCTACGTCTTCCACACCAACGGACAGGCGCACCATGCCGTCGGTGATGCCGGCGTGCTCGCGATCGGCACGCGGAACGGCCGAATGGGTCATGCTGGCCGGATGCTGGATGAGGGTATCGACGTTGCCGAGGCTGACCGCCAGGGTAGCCAGGTGAACGTGGTTCATCATGGTTTCACCGGCTTGCAAACCGCCCTTCAACTCAAAAGTGATCATCCCGCCGAAGGCATGCATCTGTTTCTTGGCGATGGCATAATCCGGGTGGCTGGGGTTTCCTCCCAAGATCTTGAGTGTGCTGTACAAAGGCCCGCTGACGAACTCCGGGTGGTGGCTGACCACAGCGCCGCCGATGATCAACCCATGGCCGCAAATGTACTTGGTCGTCGAGTGGATGATAACATCGCAGCCCAGTGTGAGCGGCCGCTGGCAATAAGGGGAAGCAAAAGTATTATCCACCATCACCCAGGCGCCGTAACGGTGGGCAATCTCGGCCACAGCGGATAAATCCACCACGGCCATGGTGGGGTTGGAGGGCGATTCGGCATAAGCCAGTGTTGCGGTGGGATGCGCTTTGAAGGCGGCTTCCCATTGCTCGAGGCTGGGGTTTTGGAGCCATACGACGTTGATGCCATAATGGGGCGCCATTTCATGCAGAAAAGCATACGTGGCGCTGTAAAGCGCCTCCATGGCGATGACCGTATCGCCGGCCTTGATCCTGGCCAGGATGGCACTGGTGACGGCCGCCATGCCGGAGGCAAAGGTCATCCCAGCCACCACGTCTTCCACGGGTTTATCCGGTGCAGCGCGCAGCAGGTCCAACCCCTCCAGCACGGCAATCTTGGCTGCCAGTTGGTCCAGGTTGGGGTTTCGATAGCGGGTGTAGATATACCCCGGTTCTTCGCCCTTGAAGATGGCTGCTCCGGTGGCTACGTCGGGGAATGTGAAGGTCGAGGTCTGGAAGATGGGGGAAATGTGAGCATTGAACGCGTTATCATGCTCTCCGGTATGGATGGCAAGCGAACCCATGCCGTGGTTTGGATCGATTTTGGTCATGATCTGCTCCGCGTAAGAATGTGTGTTGAAAGGATTATACTTGATATTGGCGGATAACAATGCCGACGAACGATGAGCGACCTTCGCCGTCGGCAGGCTGCTTCACCAAAATGCGAGATTATTTCGAGGTAAAATCTAACCATGTCGAATCAATTCAAAGTCCCCATGTCGTCCCCAGACCTGACCGATGCCGAGCGCCAGGCAGTGCTGGCCGTCTTGAACACCCCCGACCTGAGCATGGGCAAACAAATCGATGCGTTCGAGCAGTCGATTTGCGCCTTCACCGGCAGTAAACATGCCATCGGCGTCAATTCCGGCACGGCCGGGCTGCATCTGTGCGTGCGCGCCGCCGATATCCAAGCGGGTGATTACGTCATTACTACACCCTTCTCGTTCGTGGCATCCACCAATGTCCTCCTCTTCGAGCAAGCGACGCCCGTCTTCGTGGATGTAGATCCGTTGACCGGTAATATCGATCCTGCTTTGGTGGCGCAGGCTGCAGATGACCTGCAAAAGGGCGGGCCGGCTGCAAAGCGCTGGCTGCCGCGCCGCGGTGCCAACGAAGGTGGACGGTTGAAAGCCCTCTTGGCGGTGGACGTGTTCGGCCAACCTGCAGAGCTGGATACGCTGGAACGGATCGCTGGTCAGCACAAGCTGCGCTTCATCGAGGATTCGTGCGAGGCGCTGGGGGCGGAGCACAAGGACAAAAAAGCCGGCACGTTCGGTGATTTTGGTGTGTTTGCCTTTTACCCCAACAAGCAGATCACCACCGGCGAGGGCGGGATGATCGTCACGGACAACGATGAGGCCGCCCAGTTGATGCGAGCCCTGCGCAACCAGGGACGCGCTCCCGGCGACACCTGGCTTTCCCACACCTACCTGGGTTACAACTATCGCCTGGACGAGATGAGTGCCGTGCTGGGCGTGACCCAGATGGGACGCATCGAAGAATTGCTCACCAAGCGTCAGCGGGTGGCGGATTGGTACAACGAGCGCCTGCCGGAGATTCCCGGCGTGGAAGAGCCCAAGCTGGTGCCTTCCACCACACGGGTGAGCTGGTTCGTGTACGTCATCCGCCTGGCAAAAGGTGTGGACCGCGCCGCCGTGGCAAAGCGCCTGCAAGAGCGGGGTATCCCCGTGCGGCCCTATTTCCTGCCTATTCACTTGCAGCCTTACATGGTGGAGCGGTTTGGCTACCAACCGGGTGATTTCCCCGTGACGGAAGACCTGGGTGAACGAGGCCTGGCGATCCCATTCTCCGGCAAGATGACGGAGAATGATGTCGAGCTGGTGTGCCAGGAACTACGGGATAGCTTACGGTAAAACAGACCAAGGAAGTCTTTCTCCCTCTTCGCACCCGCGGGCTGATCCTGCACGCGGTGGTTGCCCTGTTCCTGCTGGCGTGCAGCGGTACGCTGCTGTGGCTGGCATTACAGGAGCAATATGGGGCGTATTTCATTTTGTTCCTGTTCGTGGCGCTGCTGCTGTTGATCCCAGCGGTCTTCGCCGGTTATCGCGGCTATGCACTGATGCGTGCCAATTACGCCCTGGAACGCAATGGGTTGCATTTGCGTTGGGGGCTGCGCGTCGAGGATATCCCGCTACCGGAAGTGGATTGGGTGCGGCCGGCCAGCGACTTTACTTTCGATTTGCCGTTGCCCCCTCTTAGCTATACCGGCTCTATCTTGGGCAGAAGCCAGATCGGTGACCTGGGAGAGGTGGAGTTCATGGCCTCGGACGTGGCCAATTTGATCCTGGTGGCTACCTCCGCCAAAGTCTACGCCATTTCACCGGCCGACCCCGAACGCTTCATGCAAACCTTCCAGTCCGATATGGAATTGGGCAGCCTGGCGCCCATCGAGGCGGTCTCCACCATGCCGGCGGTCTATTTACGTTCGGTGTGGACAGATCCTCCGGCGCGCACGCTGATGGTGGCCGGGTTGGGGTTGGCACTGGTGCTGCTGGCCTTCGCCAGCCTATCCATCCCCGGCCGCGCCACGGTCTCGCTGGGTTTCGATTCGTCCGGAGTGCCGTTGGAACCGGTGCCGGCCGCCCAGGTGCTGTTGCTGCCGGTGATGAACATCGTGATCTATGCCGCGGACCTGTTGGGCGGGATGTATT
>JBEKEX010000183.1:0-5326 GCA_050013615.1 Anaerolineaceae bacterium | reverse complement strand
ATTTGCCCGAAGTCCCTGGTTGGGAATTGGACGTTCGCTGGCAGACCGCCCGCCAGGTCGGTGGGGATTTTTACGACGTGATCCGGTTGCACAAGAATCGTTTGGCACTGGTCATTGCGGACGTCTCAGACAAAGGCATCCCGGCAGCGCTTTACATGACCGTGGTGCGTACGCTCATCCGCGCCTATGCGCAGAATTCAGATTCGCCGGCGGCTATTCTGCGGCACGTCAACGAGCTGCTCTTTCGCGACACGCCGGATGGCATGTTCGTCACGGCGGCGATGGTGCTGCTCGATGCCAATCTGGGGTTGCTGACCTATGCCAACGCAGGTCATTGTCTCCCGTTGCAATACCACGCCGCTTCCAAAAAAATTACTGCCTTGCCCAAAGGAGGGATTGCGCTGGGCGTTCTGGGCGACGTTCGATATCAAGAATATCCGATCCAGATTGATCCCAAAGACTCGATCATCTTATATACCGACGGAGTGACCGAATGCTTTTCGCCCGGCGGTGAAACATTCGGAGAAGACAGGCTGTACCAAGCGATCATAAAACAGAAAGGTAAATCGATTTGTAGTATGTTAGAATCCATCGAATCCAGTTTGGTGGCTTTCCGCCAGACTGAACCTATTTCTGACGACATTACCATCATCGCGGCGCAACGATTATGAATCAATGGACAATATTATGGGACATGGACGGCGTCCTGGCTGATACTGCGGAAGCTCATTACAAGACATGGAGCAAGTTCCTGGCAGAAAAAAACATAACCTATACTTATGAAGAATTCAAGCAATTCTTTGGGATGAAGAACCAGGATTTTCTACCATTGGTTCTAGGTTATACCCCCTCTCAAGAGCGGCTGGATCAAATAAGTGATGCAAAAGAGAAGACTTTCAGGGATTTCGTCGATGGGAACATCCACATCTTTCCTGGCGTGATCGAAATGTTAGAACGGTTCAAGAAGGGGGGGTTCAAACAAGCTGTCGTCTCATCCGCACCCATTGAAAATATCGAAGTGGTCATCGACTACTTGAACCTTCGAACTTATTTCGATGCGCTTGTTTCCCCCATCGGCATGGTCAGCAAGCCTGAACCCGATATCTTCCTCCACGCGGCAGACATACTCAAAACATCCCCGGATCGTTGCCTGGTGATCGAGGATTCGATCCATGGCATAACTGCTGCCCGGCGAGCCCACATGAAAGTGCTGGCGGTGGCTACATCGTACCCACCTGAAAAACTCAAAGATGCAGATAAGGTGGTCAATCGTCTCAGCGACCTGACCGAGGACGATGTAAAAGAATTACTGCACTTCTCCGTGCAGTAATTCACAGTCTCAAATTTAGGTTTTGCCGCAATTCCTGGCAGATCCTATTTAGAACTATTTACTCGATGGCCAAACGCCGTGAGCGCAGCAATTGCTGCCGGAAGCGATGCTTCCTTCACCAGGACGTAGTCAGTATCATAGGTAGAAACGGCGAAGATGCTGATCCCGGCTTCTGCCAAAGGCTGTGCAATCGACAGCAAGATCCCTGTTAAACTGAAGTCGAGCGGGCCCGCCACCTTGAAGGCGCGCCACCCAGCATCTGCCTGAACTTCCAAGGGAACAGCCGCTTGCGAACATACGATGGAAGTCTCGTCATGCGTCCATGACACCGATAACAATCCACCTGATACTGCCCATGCGGGCATTGTTGTTCCTGCCGGAAGTCTGCACAAGGCCAGGTGGTCAGAAAGTAATGCTAAATCGAGCAACATGGTCCCTGCACCTGCCATGCAATGTCCCTCCTCAAAGGATACTCCCGATCAAATTATTTTCCAAAAAAGAGAGCCCACCAAATACCCCAATTTGACGTCTGCTGAGCCGTTGGCGCTGGGGTCAAGTACGTCATGGGAGTGGCACTTTCGGGTTGGATGGGCACGATCAAGACATCCCCTGATTTGACCATGTGTCCTTCCTGCCGCGCCCAATCTTCGACGGCCACTGCCGAAGTGGCATAAGCTACTTGAGTATTCAAGGACTGCAGCGTGTTGGTCAGGTTGAAAACTTCCGTGACCATGGTGTCCCGCTGATTTCCCAGTCGTGAAAGTTCGGTCAAACGTCCGAACAAGTCCATCAACAGGAAGAAAGCGATGACGAAAACCACTACTGCGATGAGCCGTTTCTTATTCAACGGGAACGATTTCATATTTGTATATTACCGCAAAAATTAAACACCGACAAGCAGGTAGGGAAAAGAAAACCCCCGTTGTTACGGGGGTGTGCCTCCTAAACCGGAGACGTGTCCCCTTGGCCGGGGACGTGTGCCGAAGGTGGGATTTGAACCCACATGAGCGTTAGCCCACTACGCCCTGAACGTAGCGCGTCTGCCAAGTTCCGCCACTTCGGCATCTCAAGACGAAAGGTATTCTATCAAAAAACAAGGATTTGTCAACCTTTGGCGTTTTTTCACCATTTTTTATCGATTTTTCGACTTTTGGTGCACTACTTGCAACGGTGCTATAATCTTCCGATGTAGAAATTTGGGACATGGATAATGTCTTGTCACAACTTTTAATGATTTTTACCACACCACCCGGTGATCTGGTCTTTCACATTGTGCTGGCTGTGGGGATGTTTGCTTCTTTGCTAATAGTTTTTAGTGCCAAGCCGCGGGAAGAGCAAAAGGGGACAATACGCCGAGCTACGTTGGGCTTCTCCGTCCTTTTTCTAGGTCAAATTTTTCTCTTGATCGCTTGCGGATTGGGCTGGCTGGACCATCTGAATTCCCACAAACTACTGCCTCCGCTGGAACGTGCCATCAGCACCATCAGCCTGGCCTGGGTCATTTGGTTGTGGATGCTTTCCCGATCCGAACGCCGTTTCGACATCTTAACTGCCGCGATCAACGGCATCGCCGTTTTGATCTTCTTCGTCACCTGCACCATCTGGATCGTCCAGGTACAGAGTGGTTCTTTCAATTTCTCATGGGAAGATCTCGCCTGGATGGCCTTTGCCGGGCTGGTTGGCATCGAGGGCTTGCTGGTATTGGTTTGGAAACGGCCGGAAGGGTGGGAACTCGGCGGGGCATTTCTGTTGATCAATTTGGCTGGGCTGATCGCCCACTTTTTTCTTGACCAAAATGCGGGCGATTATGCGGGCATCGTATACTTTGCCCAAGTATGCACGTACCCATTTTTGCCCTTGCTGGCCATCCGGCTTGCCACATCCTTTCCTCCCGCCGCCGAGCCGGTCGCAGTTAGCATGGAACCGGTTACCTCCATCGTTCAGGAAAAACGGCGCTACAGTGCAGATTTAAAAACCACCTCTGCCTGGATGCAACTGGCAGTCAACAAGTCACCCGAAACGATGAATGCATCTTTCGTCAAAGCGGTAGCCCAGAGTATGCTTGCCGACTATTGCTTCCTGATCACGGCGCCCAATGGCCTGAACGAGCTTTCGATTCAATACGGGTTCGACCTGATCCGCGAAGAGGAATTCCCGGGTACCACGTTGGAGATCAACTCCCTTCCGGTCATTGCTGATGCACTCCAACAGATAAGCTCCAAGGTCATCACCCCGGAGACCGATACCTTCAAGGATTTAGCCACCATCAATGAAGCGGTGGGGTTGAAGGAGACCGGAAGTCTGCTTTTTGCCCCCATCCACCTGGAAAGAGAGGTCTGGGGCGGCATCGTTCTGCTCTCTCCTTACTCGAAGAGAATTTTCGACCAGGAAGATTCGACTTATCTGTGCTCTCTTGCAGATGGCATTGCACCAGTTCTGCTCACCCCGGCGACTTTCAAGGACAGCAACGGGTGGGACCCGGATCTCGAAGTTGCCCAGCAGCAGATTCAGCAAATTGAAAATGAACATCGTTCCGCTCTGGCCAACTTGAGAAACGAAAACGAGCGATTGGCAAAATCCAATGCCAATCTTCAACGGGAAAGAGACACTCTCAACCTGCAACTGCAAAAAATGGAAACCGGCGAAATGAACGCCGTTGATGACAACAACCCTGGCAAGATGTCCGGCCACGTCGAAAATGAATTGCGACTCACACTGGAAGAAGTCGCCAGGCTGCAAAATCAATTAGCCGAAGCCAACATGCGCATCACCACACTGCAAAGCAACGTCGAACAGGCCAATAGACCTCGCGACGAAGAGCGCGCCGCAATCACATCTCTCATCCAAGAGCTCCGATTACCCTTGCAGGCTCTTTCAAGCGAAACGAAGCGCCACTTAAATCGGCTGGCCGGTTCCACCGACGCCCAACAGCTCGATTATCTGAAACACGCTAAAACATCCGCAGATAAAATGCTGGAATTGACCCATGATTTGACCCAGCTTGCCGACGCCCATTCCACCCCATTTACGCTTACGTCTCAGAATGTGGACGTAGGCGCCGTCATCGACCAGGCAATCTCCGAAATCGGCAGCCTGCTACGAGAGAAGAACATCACCCTTGGCATCGAATTGCCTGAGAACATTCCGCAGTTAATCGCCGATCGCGATGCGTTACTGCAAATCCTTCTTACGCTGTTGAGGAACGCCGTGGACGTCACTCCGTTTGAAGGCACAGTCGTATTGCATACACAGGTAGAAGAGGTCGAAAAATATGGCTTCCAAGGCCCTTGCCTGCTCTTCCAGATCATCGATACCGGCAGTGGCATCACGCCTGAAGAAATTCCCTTTGTATTCGATCTGAGTTACCGCGCCAAACACCCCATCATCCCCGGAGTTGGAGATTCAGGTGCGGGTCTATCCCTCGTGCAAACCCTGGTCGAAGCGCATGGTGGACGCATCTGGGTAGAGAGTGAAATTGGAAAATCCACCGCTTTCAATGTTGTTCTTCCCTTCACCCAAACAAGGAACTGAGAATTCTTCCGGTCAACAAAAGGCTGACTTTACGATAACTTAAGAGTAAAATAACTAGAAGGACTGGATACCACTATGCACCGTAAATTTTTTGTCCTCACTGGAATAGCTGTTTTATTGGTTGCCTGCCAATTTCCACTTCTCTCACAGCAGCCCACAGCCACGCCTGCCCCGCTGGCAAACGCATTATTAACCCCTAATTCCAATCTTGCTCCCAGCCGGACGCCCTTCCAGCCCGTGGTCCCAACAGTGCAAAACACGCCCACTGTCACGCCCACATCGATTCAACCTACCGGCCTGCCGACCTCCAAGAATCAGATGAATATCCTGCTGCTCGGCTCAGACTGGCGGGCCTATGCAGGGGGAGCACGCACGGACGTGATGCTCTTGATCTCCCTGAACCCCGATTCTGGGTTTGTGAGCGTTGTATCCTTCCCACGCGATCTATGGGTCAATATCCCTGGC
>JBEKEX010000182.1:0-5328 GCA_050013615.1 Anaerolineaceae bacterium | reverse complement strand
TTTGGGGAAACGAAAGATATCGCGATGGCATCGATATCCAGCCGGTCGAATTCTACGCTCGACTGAAGACAGCGAAGGATTTCCCCACCACATCGCAGACCTCCCCAGATACCTTCAAAGGCGCCTTCCGCCGCTTACTGGATGAAGGCTTCGATATCTTGAGTATTCACATTTCTTCAAAACTATCCGGCACACTCGATTCTGCGACGCAGGCTCGAGCGCAATTGGATGCCGACCGCATCGAGGTCTTCGATTCGTTAAGCGCGGGCATGGCATTGGGCTTTCAAGTCCTGGCCGCAGCCCGCCTGGCGACACAGGGTGCCACATTGAAAGAGTGTAAAGCAATTGCAGAAAAAGCCCGTGAGCAGAGCGGAGTCTTCTTCGTCCCCAGTACTTTGGAATATTTGCATCGCGGCGGACGGATCGGTGGTGCAGCTGCGCTCCTAGGCACAGTCTTGGATCTCAAGCCCATCCTGGAAGTGCGTGATGGCCGGATCGAGGCTTGTGAGAAAGTTCGCACAATGAGCAAAGCCATCGATCGTATGTTGGACCTGTTCGAAGAACGCTTGAAGCTGTACCACAGTCCCATCCACATTGCCGGTCAATTTACCGATATGCCGGACGCGGCCCAGATACTGGTCGACCGAGCGCGTCAACGCTTTGGCACTCAGGAAGTTGCCGAAGCCAGAGTTGTTCCAGTCAGTCCGGTGATCGGCGTCCATTTTGGCCCGGGAGGTATCGGCCTGGCTTTTATGGCCGGTTTATAATAAGCTGCTGCTTTCAAAACCGCAGGCGCACCTGCGGTTTTTTGTTTAAGCGTCTGCCTCGGAAAATGGTAAAATACATATCGCCAATCTTCCAAGACATGAGGCGCGCCCAATGAAAAACATCCCGGAAATCGGAATACAGATCCCTGATATCCTTCTGCCCAAAGAAGGAACCGACCTGCAAAAATGGGCGGTCATCGCCTGCGACCAGTTCACTTCTGAACCTGAATACTGGCAGCAGGTCGCCAACCTGGTCGGTAATGCACCCTCCACGTACCACCTGATCCTTCCCGAAGTTTTTCTAGGCAAACCTGAAGAACTTGCACGCGTGCAAAGTACGCAACAGGCCATGAAACAGTACCTGGCAGAGAAACTTCTGGTCTCACGCCAGGGTATGCTGCTGGTGGAGCGCGCTTCTTCCGGCCTGACCCGCCACGGATTAATGCTGGCCCTAGACCTGGAACAGTATGATTACACCAAAGGCTCGCAAACCCTCATTCGTGCCACCGAAGGGACGATCATCGAACGGCTCCCACCCCGCATCCGCATCCGCGAAGGCGCATCGCTCGAACTCCCCCACATTTTGGTGTTGATCGATGACCCGCAGCGGACGGTGATAGAGCCGGTCATCGCCGTACAAGAGAAATTATCGCTGTTATACGACACGGACTTGATGCTCGGTAGTGGCCATTTGACTGGGCGCCTGGTCGACAATCCTTCTATCGAAGCTCAAGCGATCGCGGCGCTGAAGAAACTAGCCGACCCACTGGCGTTTCATAGCAAATATGGCGTCGGCAGCGAAAAAGGAGTGCTATTGTTCGCCATCGGGGATGGCAACCATTCCCTGGCGACCGCCAAAGCAATCTGGGAAAAGCTCAAGCCGCAGGTGGGCATGGATCACCCGGCGCGCTATGCCCTGGTTGAGATCGAAAACGTCCATGATCATGGCTTGAAGTTCGAGCCCATCCATCGCGTCCTCTTTGGCGTGAAAGAAGATATCCAAGCGTCGTTGGAAGCCTTTTTTGGAAAGAGGGTCGCCATCAACAGTTGCAAGAGTAAAGACGGTATGGCGAAGCAAATAGATGAACAAACCGGCCCACAGCATCGCATCGGCCTGGTCTCCAAAGACGGCTGCCAAGTCATCACCATCTCCGATCCTGCTTCCAACCTGCCGGTCGGCACACTGCAAGCCTTTCTGGATGATTGGCTCAAACACGGTGGCGCTGAAAAGGTCGATTACGTCCACGGGCAGGATGTCGTCAGCCGCCTGGGCAGCCAACCCGGTAACCTGGGATTTTACCTGCCTGCCATGAACAAATCGGAGCTGTTCCGCACGGTGATCCTCGACGGCGCGTTGCCCCGCAAAACGTTTTCCATGGGCGAAGCACGCGATAAACGGTTCTACATGGAGTGCCGGCGCATTATGTGATGTCCCTATTAATTCGCTTAAAGGTCATCAATCTATGCAACGTTATCGGTATTTAGTCATCCTTCTTCTTTTTGCTTTGACCAGTTGTTCCGGCCTGGCAACGTCCACGTATAGCAGTGCCAGTCAGCCTACCCAAACGTCGCTGCCTCCCACTGCCACCTTGACGCCAACGCCCGCACCCACCAGCACACCCACGATCACTCCGACCGTCCCAGTGACCGTTTTCTCTCCTTTGGAAGGATTCGATTTCGACCAACTCAAAGGAATCATCTCCAACCCCTTCAAAATGCCGGATCCCCAGTGGGACGATGGACATCCGGGGATCGACTTTGCATTTTACGATTACGGTACTTTGAAAACGATGGTGGGACTGCCCATCCACGCCGTTCTGGGTGGAACAGTGGCCGCGGTGGTCGATAACCGCAACCCCTACGGCAACATGATGATCATCGAAACGCCCCTGACCACCATCCCGTCCGATTGGGTGGAATCGGTTCCCATTCCAACCATTGCTCCTACCCAAATCTCGAACGGCAGCCTCACTTGTCCTGCATCCGGCCCATCGCCCACCTTCGACACCAGCGGCGCTCGTTCCCTCTATTTGCTCTATGCCCACATGGAAAACCCACCCCAATTCAAGGTCGGAGACCAGGTGAGCGCAAACGAAGTGATCGGTATGGTGGGTGACACAGGGCAATCGAGCGGCACTCATCTGCACTTCGAAACCCGCATCGGTCCTGCCGACGCGCGCTTCACCACCATTGCCCATAAAGATACCAGCGCGACCCCCGAAGAAATGTATAACTACTGCGTTTGGCGGATCAGTTTCTGGTTCGAACCCTTCGACCCGTTGAAACTGTTGAAATTGAGTACCCTGCCCTGAAGAAAATGCGCCTTTTAGGCGCTTTTTTCTTTCATGTGGCATTCATCTTGCACAATTGTAAGAATCATGGATTGATACGGGACATCATCCGATGCTACAATGACAATGCTTGTCGAGGAAGCAAACTAGAACCCACATGAAACGATTTTCTCCCCTGATTCGCATCATTCTGATCGCCGCCCTGGCACTCCTGGTGCTGGCCAACATCGCCTTGTTCCTTTTTCAAGGGTTACCGCTCGTCACAGCTCCCAGGATGACAGCGACGGCTTATGTCACACCCACAGCCAGCCCCACGGCGACCATCGACGTATCACTACTGAGCGATAAAAATACACCTGCACCTCAAGAGACCCAACTACCCTCACAATTGTTGGGTTTGCAGCAGCAGGGGTTCTTCGTGGTTTCGATGAGTGATGGACCTTTTTATCATCTCTTCGCCTACAACCCCCAATATCTGGGATTCACCCGACTGACCAACAATGCCTGGGATGATCGCGACCCGGCTATCAGTCCGGATGGCCTCAGGGTAGCTTACAGTAGCCACAAGAGTGGTTACTGGGATATCTATACCCTTGATATCGCCACCGGCGAAACCACCCAGGTCACCAATTCTCCTGATTACGATGGCTCACCCACCTGGTCGCCGGATGGACAATGGCTGGCCTACGTTTCCGATGTCGATGGCAACATGGACATCTACATCAAATCCATGGCAGACCTCAGCCAGCCGGCCAAACGGTTGACCGACGATCCCGCTCTAGACGAGTCACCTTCCTGGTCGCCCGGCGGTCGCAAGATCGCCTTTGTTTCCACCCGCTCCGGTGAGCCGGAAATCTGGGTGGCAGATCTGGACACCGATCGCTTCACCGATGTCAGCAACATGCCGGGGAGTATCGAGCAGCACCCCATTTGGTCGCCCGATGGACGTTATCTGGCCTTTGCTTCCAATGCCAGCGGTGTGGAGAACATCTATACTTGGGATTCTCAATCTCCACAACAAGCTGCTGCCCTGTTTGCAGTGGGTGATTGGCCCTTATGGAGCGCCAATGGTAATGATCTGGGCACACTGATCGACCAGCCCAATCAGACATATCTCACCGTCTATCGCTTTTCAGATCGATTACAGGAATTGCCCTTGGCAGCGTTACCCGGTTCCATTGCGGGAGCAGCATGGGAATCCGGCAGCAATATCAATTTGCTGGCTTCCTATCTCAATAACGATGTCGATACAGCTCCCACGCCCACGCTCTTCGAGCCCATTATTACCCTGTCACCCCTTCCCAGCGGAAGAAACGGTTTGGTGGCACTCAAAGACGTCAATGTACCTTATCATTGGTTGCAGGATTCGGTCGACGAATCCTTCGATAGCCTGCGCATCGCCGTGGGCCAATTATCGGGCTGGGACTTCCTGGCCAATCTCCAAAATGCGTATTTACCCTTGACTGAACCGCCGGCACCCGGCATGCCCGAAAATTGGCTTTACACAGGCCGGGCAATCGAGGTCAATACGTCGCCCTTGTCGGCAAGTTGGATGGTCATCGTCCGCGAAGATTTCAACGGCCAACCCTATTGGCGCATCTTCCTGAAGGCCCGTCAGCAAGACGGATCTCAGGGCTTGCCGCTGAGTGAGATGATTTGGGATTTGGACACGCGCTATTCCGGCGATCCGGTCGCCTACGACGATGGCGGCAGCTTGGAAGCGCCGCCTTCCGGCTATTGGGTCGACTTTACCGAGTTGGCGTTGCGCTATGGTTGGAAACGCGTCCCTTCTCTGCCCAACTGGCGCACGTATTATCCGGGGCTGCTCTACAATCAATACGTCTTCAGTGACACGATGGACTGGCAAGCTGCCATGAACCAGGTTTATCCGCCTGAAGCTTTGGCGACGTACACACCCATTCCTTCGATCACCCCCACGCCCACCATTACCCAAACGCCAACCCGCACTGCAACCGCGACCCGGACAAAATACGTTACCCGCACACCAGCCGTCACGCTCACTCCAACTTCGCCATGAGCACAAAACGCTTTCGGCTTATTGGTATCTCATTGTTCGTTGGCTTGACGGTTCTGGTAGCATGCCAGAATAATTTGACGCCCACGCCGGCCGCTGCCACCGACATGTCCAGCCCTGTCGTTGCAGTAACTACTTCCACTCCGATCATCTTCCAGGATACACCCACGCCATCTCCCACCATTCGGGTGGCGACGTCCCAGCCACCACTGGAGATATCTTTTCCAACCCCAGG
>JBEKEX010000181.1:0-5358 GCA_050013615.1 Anaerolineaceae bacterium | reverse complement strand
CCACTGCTGCTACGAACTCGTCAGTAATCACTCCCGCCGCCTCTTCTTCAGTTTCCCTTCTTTCTCCCACTCCCACACCCTTGCCCTCACGGGTGGTGCTGACCCCGCCCGATTACGTCCCCAATCGCGATCAGCAGACTTGGAACAATTGCGGGCCTGCTACTTTAGCACTCTATTTACGCTATTACGGGTGGAAAGGAGATCAAGCCACCATTGCCAAAGTGGTGAAACCATTCGATACCGACCGCAACGTCAACGTGGACGAGCTGCGCGATTACGTCCGCACTCATGCCGGTCGGTTGGACGCCGAGTTCCGCGTGGGCGGCACCACCGACCTGCTGCGCCGGCTCATCGCCGCCGGTTATCCGGTGACGATCGAAGAAGCCTTCATCGTCGGCGAGGACTACTGGATAAATGACGATCACTGGACCGGACATTATTTACTGCTCACCGGCTATGATGATTCTCAAAACGCTTTCATTACTCAGGATGTATATAAAGGGCCTAACCAGTTGGTGAGTTATTCTGACCTGGATAAAGCTTGGCAAGCTTTCAATCGCGTCTACTTGCTGGTGTTCACGCCGGATAAAACCTCAGATCTACAAGCACTGCTCGGAAATAATTGGGACGAGGCTACCAACCGCCAAAATGCCTTGCAAACGGCCCGGGCAGAGACCCAAGCCAACCCGCTGAACGCCTTCGCCTGGTTCAACGCGGGCTCCAACCTGACTTACCTGGAACGCTACAGCGAAGCAGCTGCTGCTTACGACCACGCCAGGCAGATCGGCCTGCCACAGCGCATGCTGCGTTACCAATTTGGCCCCTTTGTCGCATACTTTCAGACCGGGCGTATCGATGATTTGATGGCACTTACCCAGTACGCCCTGGAGCGCACCCCGAATTCGGAAGAAGCGTTGCTGTGGCGCGGCTGGGCACTTTACCGAAAAGGCGACCGGGCAGGTGCAGAGGACGCCTTCCAGCAAGCACTCCTATACCATCCGGGTTATACCGACGTGCTAGACGCCATCAACTATCTCAGTGGCAAATGATATATCCAGTTGATGCACTCGCATATCATCATCTGCCTTTCTGATGCCCAATAGACTATAATAATTTTGCAAGTTTCTGGGGCCTTTCATGAAACGTCCAATCCTAATGTCTTGCCTTGTCTTATTGCTTTCCGCCTGCTTGCTCACCTCCCTGCTCTTGATAGCCAGCCTGGTGCTCTCACATTAAAGGTGCGTCCGAAAGGTATCCATATGAGACGAAAAATCCTGCTGCCGTTCCTGATGTTGGTATTGATGTCCTGCGTCGTCACCTTTCAGTTGCCAGGGCAGCCCCTTCCCACACAAGTGCCGACGGCCACTTTGGCTGCGGCGCAACTGACGCAGACGGCCGCCGCTCTCAATCCAACCTTTGAGCCGTTGATCGGCACGCTCGAACCCACCACCACACCCTATCCCGGTCAACCGGTCCCGGCCGATGTCGCTGCCACGATGGACCAGATCCAGCAACAAGTGATCCAGATCCGCGGTCTTTCTCCGCTGGCACAACTCAATCGCGAGACGCTTTCCACCACCCAACTGGGACAAATTGTTGCCAATGATTTCTTCGCCGATTACACCCAGGAGGATGCAGCGAACGATTCCCGTGAACTGGCTTTGATCGGCGCAGTCAACCCCGGTTTCGATCTCTATAAATTCTATATCGCCCTCTATTCCGAAGAAATTGCCGGCTTCTACGACCCGCAGAGCAAGTACATGTATGTTGTGCAGGGTGAAAACTTCGGTGCCAATGAGCAAATGACTTACGCCCACGAATTCACGCATGCTTTGCAAGATCAGCATTACGATCTGCGCAACGGGTTGAAGGACAATGAAGCTTACTGCAAAGATCACTCCGAATATTGTGCCGCAGTGGATGCTCTGACCGAAGGTGATGCCACGCTGGTAGAATCATTTTGGCTGTATACCGATGCCACGACACAACAACGCGATGAAATCCTTCAGCAGTCACAGAATCAGCAAAGCCCGGTTTACGATTCGGCGCCGCCCTTCTTTCAACAGGATTTCATCTTCCCTTACGTCCAGGGGTTGGACTTCGTCACCACGTTGTATAGCCAGGGCGGTTTCAGCGCCGTCGACCAGGCTTTTACCAACCCGCCCGTCTCGACCGAGCAAATCATCCATCCCGAGAAATATCCGAACGACAAGCCGGTGGATGTCTACTTACCGGATTTCACCACCACACTGGGCAGCGGTTGGCAGGAATCGGACCGCAACGTCATGGGTGAATGGTCGACTTACCAGATCCTGGCCGATGGGATCGATCCAGCCTATCGCCTGCCAGACAGCACCGCCAAGCAAGCCTCAGCCGGCTGGGCAGGTGACACCTATCTGGTCTATTGGAATCCGGACACGCAACAATCCGCTTTTATCATGCGCAGCCGTTGGGAGACCGCCCAGGATACCGACGAATTCTGGAATGCCATGGAACAATACGGCCAGGAGCGTTGGGGCACACCCACCCAGAGCCATCCTGGTCAGAGCGGGACCGATCGGGAGGATTGGCAAAGTACCAGTAACGGCTTTGTGACCCTGCGCCGCAGCGGCCAGGACGTGATCTGGCTGATCGTACCCGATTCGGCCACGGCCGACAAGATCATGGGTACGATACAAAGTTCCAGCGTTCAACCATTCTAAAATAACCAAATCCGCCAGGATAAACCCTGGCGGATTTTTATTTCAAACCAAGGATTTACAGAAGCACTTCAATCCAAGTGGCTATCCAGGCTGATCAACACTTTCATGTAATTGGCACGCTCGAAAGCTGCCGGGTTATCCACCGCTTTCTGGCTCATGCTCCCCAACATCTTGTGCACCGAGGGATACTCATATTGGTCCATCCAACGTTGCATCTCATCGAGAATTTCGGTTATGCGCTTAGGGCCCTTGGCGATCAGCTCCGAGGCCATCATCGCCACATTGGCGCCTGCCATGACCGACTTGATCACATCTTGTGCGGTGTGCACGCCCGTGGTCAGCGCCAGGTCGGCTTTGATGCGGCCATAAAGCAGCGCCATCCAGCGTAGTGGCAGCCGCAATTCCTGTGAAGTGCTCAAGTCCAGGTTGGGCTTCACCTCCAGCATCTCGATGTCCAGATCGGGCTGGTAAAAACGATTGAACAGCACCAAACCATCAACACCGGCCGTCGCTAATTGGTTGGCGTAATGAGGCAGGCTGGTGTAAAAGGGGCTGAGCTTGATTGCCAGCGGGATGTGCACCTGCTTGCGAATATCCGCCACAAGTTCCAGATAGCTCTGTTCCAACTCTTGCCCGGCAATGTTCAGGTCGGTGGGGATGCTATAAATATTCAATTCCAAGGCATCGGCACCGGCCTCCTCGATCTTACGGGCATATTCGATCCAGCCTCCGGTGGAAATTCCGTTCAGGCTGCCGATGATCGGGACTTTGACCGCTTCCTTGGCATCGCGGATATGGTTTAGATACTGGTCCGGCCCTACATTGTAATGGCTCAGATCCGGGAAAAAGGTCAATGCTTCGGCAATGTAATTCGTACCGAACTCTTCCACATATTCAAGCGCCTGGCGGTCATGGATGATCTGCTCTTCGAACAACGAATACATCACAATGCCGCCAATGCCGGCATCTTCCAAGGCACGGATGCTATCCAATTTTTTGGAAAGCGGAGATGCAGAAGCCACCAGCGGGTTCTTCAATTGCAAGCCCAAATACTTTGTGCTTAAGTCGACCATTGGAATACCTCCGATCTAAACTTTTAATTCTTTATTATTGTAAGTTATTTCGATCTCGGTTTCAATTAAATGCGCAGAGGCGCATTGCTGCGCCTCTGTAAAGCTTTTACTCTGGTTTTACTTCTTCGGTATGGATGCTGGCCGTGTATTGCATGGCCGCCATCTGCTTGTACAACTCCCAGCGTTTGGCTACGTCGTCGGAGGCTTCTTTCATCAGGAGTTCCGCACGCACCTCATCCATCTGTGCCAGCACGCTGTAGCGCGGCTCATTATAGGCATATTCCTTGACGGAAATGCTCGGATCCTTGGAATCGAGCTGCAGTGGGTTCTTACCTTGGTCGGCCAACTCCGGGTTATAGCGGTACAGCGGCCAGACGCCGGACTGAACAGCCAATTTTTGCTGCTCCAAGCCCATGCGCATATCGATACGCTGCTGCAAACAGTGTGAGTAGGCGATGATCAGCGCCGGGCCGTCATAGGCTTCAGCTTCCAAGAATGCGCGGAGTGTCTGCGCATCGTTTGCGCCCATGGCAACACGCGCTATATAGACGTAACCATAGGACATGGCGATCAAGCCCAGGTCTTTCTTGGGCAGGCTCTTGCCTTGCGCTGCAAAGCGTGCCACGGCTGCCCGTGGGGTTGCCTTGGAGGATTGGCCGCCTGTGTTGGAATAGACTTCAGTATCCAACACCAACACCTTGACATTGCGGCCGGAAGCCAGGACATGGTCCAAGCCACCGTAACCGATGTCGTAAGCCCAACCGTCACCACCCATGATCCACACGCACCTGCGAACCAGATAATCAGCCACACCCAGCAGCTTCTGGGCCGAGGTATCCTTGCTCTTGGCCAGCTTCTGTTTCAATTGGGCCACCCGTGCCCGCTGGGCCTGGATACCGGCTTCACTCTTCTGATCGGCGTTCAGGATCTCATTGGCAAGGGTTTCGCCAATCGTGCTGGCAAGCTTCTGTACCAGTTCACGGGCGAATTCATTTTGCTTATCGATGGTTAGGCGCATTCCCAGGCCGAACTCGGCGTTATCCTCGAACAGGGAATTGGACCATGCGGGGCCGCGGCCTTCTTTATTTTGTGCCCACGGGGTGGTCGGCAAGTTACCGCCGTAAATGGACGTGCAGCCGGTGGCATTGGCCACGACGGAACGATCACCGAATAACTGAGATACCAGTTTGATATAAGGCGTTTCACCACAACCGGCGCAAGCGCCTGAGAACTCGAACAACGGACGCAGCAGTTGGGAGTTTTTGACGTTGGTCGGATCGAAGGCAGTGCGATCTGCTTCCGGCAGGCTGAGGAAGAAGCTCCAGTTAGCCCGCTCGCTCTCACGCAACGGGAGCTGCGGCGCCAGGTTGAGCGCTTTATGGCTCGGCTGGGTCTTGTCCTTCGCCGGGCAGACTTCCACGCACAGGGCACAGCCGGTGCAATCTTCCGCCGCCACCTGGATGGTGTACTTCATGCCGGGGAATTCCTTGAACTTGGCGTCCAGCGATTTGAAGGTCTCAGGGGCTTTGTCCAAGTACTTGGGGTCATAGACCTTTTGGCGGATGACCGCATGCGGACAAACG
>JBEKEX010000180.1:0-5515 GCA_050013615.1 Anaerolineaceae bacterium | reverse complement strand
CCTGGCGCGTAGCGAAGAAGCTTTGACGATGGCACGGCAGTACCTCAAAGAGGGCAAAATTATCGCCGTCAAAGGACTGGGTGGCTACCATTTGGCCTGTGACGCTTCGAACTCCCTGGCTGTCGACCGCCTGCGCAGCCTCAAAAAGCGCAGTGACAAGCCTTTCGCCTTGATGGCCTACGATATCGATACTATCAAGTCCTATTGCACCATTTCCGAAGAAGAAGAGAAGCTGTTGGCGTCTCCCCAGCATCCCATTGTCTTGCTGGACCGAAAGTCTGAGATTACTATCGCCAATGGTGTCGCTCCCCACCAGAAAACGTTGGGCTTCATGCTGCCCTACACGCCTTTGCACCTGCTCCTGCTGGAGCCAGAAGCTGGCCCCTCGGAGCCGGAACCAGGCTTCCCCAAAGCCTTCGTGATGACCAGTGGGAATTTAAGCGAAGAACCCATTGCTTATAAAGATGACGATGCTTTGCTGCGCCTTTCACCATTAGCTGATGGCTTCCTGCTGCATGACCGCCCGATCCATATCCGGGTGGACGACTCAGTGACCCGCATCATCAAAGGCATGCCGTTCCTTACCCGGCGCTCCCGGGGCTATGCACCCGAAGCGATCACGGTGACACATAATCTACCGCAGCTCCTCGCCACTGGCCCAGAGTTGAAGAATACCTTCTGCCTGACGCGTGACCGCTACGCCTTTCTGAGTCACCACATTGGAGACCTGGAAAACTTCGAGACGCTGAAATCGTTCGAAGAAGGCATCGAGCACTTCGAAAAGCTGTTCCGCATCAAGCCCCAGGCCATCGCCTGTGACTTGCACCCCGATTACCTGGCGACCCAATATGCCGAAAAACGGGCTGAACGTGAACAACTCCCCTTATTCAAAATTCAGCACCACCATGCGCATCTGGCAGCTTGCCTGGGCGATAACGATTGGGATTCCGAGGAGCCGGTCATCGGGGTGTGCTTCGACGGCACCGGCATGGGCGACGATGGCGCCATTTGGGGCGGCGAATTTTTGGTCGGTGGTTATCGAACCTACCAACGGCCTTACCACCTGAAATACGTCGTCATTCCCGGTGGCGAAACGGCTATACGCAAACCGGCCAAAATGGCCCTTACGCACCTCCATTCGGCCGGAATCGAGTGGGGTGAAGGCCTGCCGCCGGTTCAAGCGTTGACCCAGCAGGAATCCGAAGTGCTCAGTGCCCAGATCGAGCACCACCTGAATTCGCCCCTTACCTCCAGCATGGGCCGTCTCTTCGACTCCGCCTCCGCATTGTTGGGCATCCGTGAGGAGATCAATTACGAAGGCCAGGCAGCCATCGAATTGGAAAATTCTCTGGATGCGGCTGAAACGGGCACTTACGAATTCGACTTCATCGAAGACGTGATCGACCCTGCCCCACTATGGCAGGCAATGGTCAGCGACCTGAAACAGGGCATTTCGACCACCAGGCTGGCTGCCCGGTTCCATAATAGTGTGGTACAAATGGTCAGTTCGACCTGCCAACGTATCCGTCAGAAGACGGGCCTCTCGACCGTGGCCCTTTCAGGCGGAACCTGGCAGAATCGTTATTTATTGGAAAAAACAATCGACTTGCTCACGGCGCAGCACTTCACCGTCCTCTGGCACCATCGCGTGCCCACGAATGATGGTGGAGTTGCGCTGGGGCAGTCTTTGATCGCAGCAAGCCGGTTCGGCGAAAACCACTGACTCGCTGCCTTATCAGTATAAGGAGAGTTAACCATGTGTTTAGCAGTTCCAGGTAAAATTACTGAAATGTACACCTCCGGAAACATCAAGATGGCAAAAGTGGATTTCGGTGGTGTGGTCCAGAATGCTTGCATTGAGACCCTGCCGGAAGTAAAAGTGGGTGATTACGTTATCGTGCATGCCGGCTTTGCATTAAATCTGTTGAGCGAGCAAGAAGCACAGGAAACGTTGCAAGCACTCAACGAGCTCGATCAACTCAACAGCGAAGCATAAGGAAACTATGACGTTTTCACTCGATCAATTCCGTGACCGGCACCTCGCCGGCGTCTTGTTCGACGAAATAAAGCGCACCGTCACGAAGAATTGGGTTTTGATGGAAATCTGCGGCGGACAAACCCATGCCCTCTTGCAATACGGCATCGACCAGATGCTGCCCGGCGGCATCGAATTGGTGCACGGCCCGGGCTGCCCGGTATGTGTCACGTCGCTCGAACTCATCGATAAAGCGTTGGCCATCGCTTCACAGCCCAATGTGATCTTATGTTCCTTCGGTGACATGCTGAGGGTGCCCGGTTCGTCAAGGGACTTGTTTTCGATACGGGCCGCCGGTGGACAGGTCAAAGTGGTCTACTCGCCGCTGGACGCGGTGCGCATCGCACAAGAAAACCCGGATAAAGAGGTGGTTTTCTTCGCCATCGGCTTCGAAACCACTGCTCCAGCCAACGTCACCAGCGTCTTGCAAGCGCAGTCCCTGGGCTTGAAAAATTATTCCGTACTGGTGTCCCAGGTATGTGTCCCGCCCGCCATGCATGCCATCCTCGGCTCGCCGGATAACCGCGTGCAAGCTTTCCTGGCGGCCGGTCACGTCTGCGCCGTCATGGGCTATTGGGAATACCCACCCATCGCTGAGCAGTACAAAGTTCCCATTGTGGTAACCGGATTCGAGCCCATCGACTTGCTCCAAGGTATCCTGATGGCCGTCCGCCAGTTGGAAGCGGGAACTTACACCGTCGAGAATGCCTATTCCCGAGTGGTCACTTACGAGGGCAACAAAGCAGCCCAGGCCATGATTACCAAAGTATTCGAGCCGGTCGACCGCAACTGGCGCGGCATCGGCGTCATCCCTATGAGCGGATGGGGGCTTAGAAAAGAATTTGCCGGTTTCGATGCCGAAAATCGATTCGATGTCAGCAATATCCAGACCCAGGAATCCCCCATCTGCATCGCCGGACAAATATTACAGGGTAAAAAGAAACCCGTCGATTGCCCGGCCTTTGGCACACTTTGCACACCCCAAACTCCGCTGGGAGCGCCAATGGTCTCCAGCGAGGGTGCCTGCAGCGCTTATTACCGCTACGCCAAGAGATGATTGGATATAATTACCATGATGCCGACATCTGAAACACCCACCCTGCAGGGTCCCGTTTGCCCCGTCCCATTAAGCCATGACGCTCAAATTGTCATGGGCCATGGCAGCGGCGGGCGCATGACCCAGGAATTGATCCAAAGGGTCTTTCTACCGCGTTTTTCCAACCCGGCCCTGTTGGCGGGGAATGACTTTGCTACTCTTCAGGCCCACGGTGGACAGCTCGCCATTTCGACCGACTCGCACATCGTCAATCCGCTGTTCTTCCCCGGTGGCGATATCGGCAAACTGGCCATCTGCGGCACCGTCAATGACGTTGCCATGTCCGGGGCCATACCTTTGGCGCTGACCGTGGGCTTCATCCTCGAGGAAGGGCTGCTCATCAGCGACCTGGAAAGGATTGCCGACTCGATGCAAGCCGCCGCGGCTGAAGCTGGAGTGCAAGTTGTCGCCGGCGACACGAAAGTAGTGGAAAAAGGCAAAGCGGATGGCATTTTCATCAATACCACCGGCGTTGGTTGGATACCCCAAGGCCGTGTCATTGGCGGCGAACAAGCCAAACCTGGCGATGCCGTTTTGTTGTCCGGCACCTTGGGCGACCATGGTATAGCAGTCTTGACCGCCCGCGGCGACCTGGGCTTCGAGGCCAATATCCAATCCGACGTCGCGCCGCTAAATCATCTCATTGCCACTGTATTGAAGGCTGCACCTCACACCCACGTGCTGCGCGACCCTACCCGCGGCGGGTTGGCAACCACCCTGAACGAGATCACTTGCCAGAGCAATGTGAGCATCTGGCTGGATGAAGAGACCATCCCGGTCAGCCAACCGGTCAAAGCGGCCTGCGAGATGCTGGGCTTCGATCCGCTCTATATTGCCAATGAGGGCAAAGTCATCGTGATCGTCCCGCAAGATGAAGCTTCTGGCGCAATCACAGCCATGAAAAACTCGCAGTATGGTGGAAATGCGGTGCAAATCGGGCAGGTAAAGGGCGAGGAACCCGGTAGAGTGCTCCTTAAAACACTTATCGGCGGTACCCGGATTTTGGATACATTGGCAGGTGAAATTTTGCCAAGAATTTGCTAAAATAGCTATTAGCTATTAAAACCACTAGAAACCACTTAGGAAAACACACCATGAAAATCGATTACCAGGAAACGACCAACGACCTCGCAACGCGCATCGACATCCACAATAAATATGGCGGCCGGGACATCGACCGCTGGATGCTCGACCTGCTCAAGCTTCAATCGAACGACAAGATTTTGGATGTTGGTTGCGGTGCAGGGAAACAATGCTTTTCCTACCTGGATTATCTGAAGGGGAAAGCCGATATCACCGGCGGCGATGTCAGCAAGGACCTGCTGGCACAGGCGCGTGAAGAGAACAAGAGGCGGGGCGCGCACGTGGAGTTCATCGACTTGAACTTCAATCAGCGATTCCCATTCGAAGATAACCGCTTTGATTTCGCCTCATGCTGCTTCGCCATCTATTACGCCGAGAACGTGCCCTTCACCATCGGCGAGATGCATCGCGTGTTGAAACCGGGTGGAAGGTTGTTCACCACCGGTCCCATGCCATCCAACAAGCAGCTTTTCTATGACGTCATTCGAGAAGCAACCCACAATCGACCCATCCCACCCATGCCAGGCAGCTCGCGCTATTCCACGGAATTCCTGTCCGTGATCAAATCGAAATTCTCCAAAGTCGATGTCCACATCTTTGAAAATCCCCTCACTTTCGAGAGCGTCGAGCCTTTTGTCGCCTACACGCGGGCCTCTCTCTCCGAAGATCGCAAGTTGTGGTCCAGCTTCTTCAAAGACAAGGACGAGTTCGAGCAGATCATGTCCGCCATCACCGAGTCCGCCGTGCAAAGATTGAAACAAGATGGCAAGTTGGTAATGACCAAGGTGGTCGGTGGTTTCCTGGCCACCAAGTAGGTAATCATGAATCACGATCTGACTTTCCGCGGAAATCGAGTGTGCTTCATTGGTGCTCATCCTGATGACATCGAGCTGGGATGCGGTGCCTTGATCGCACACATTGCCAAGCAGACGGAAGTGCTTTGTGTCACGCTTTCGGACAACCAAAAGAACCCGGCGTTGGCCCACCTGGTCGCCGAACACCATCGCAGCATGAAAGTCTTGGGTGTGCCGGAAGAGAAAGTGATCGTGGGCCAGTTCGAGACGCGCCGTTTTCCGCAAAACCGGCAAGAGATCCTGGAATACCTGATCGACTTGAACAAGAAATTCCACCCGGATGTCGTCTTTTGCCACTCCAAGTCTGATATCCACCAGGACCACGCCACTGTCACGGAAGAATCACTGCGTGCTTTCAGAGGCGTGACGCTGCTGGGGTTTGACGTCATCCGCAGCAGCTACGGCTTCTTTCCCCACTTCCTCGTCGAAGTGTCCGAAGAAGACGTT
>JBEKEX010000179.1:0-5520 GCA_050013615.1 Anaerolineaceae bacterium | reverse complement strand
CCGGCGCAAACCGTTCGAGTTGGACTGGCGCAGGTATGGACAGGAACGGCTTTTTCAAACCGGCTCTTCCGGCTGCGAGCAGGCCGATCTCCAACAAACGCCTGGCCTTTGCCACCCTGTCATCCAGCATGATGATCTCGCCCGACTGCGGCCTTGGAAATAACCCAACAGTGACCGCCGGGCCTGTGCCACCCGCCAAAAACAAGCCATAGGTGTGCTCCGGGGCAAAATTGAACAAACAGTCCACCAGCCCCATGGCGTACTGGAAGAGTCCCCCCTGCTCCGGCCGGGCATCGAAATAGATCGCGATCCTCATACCGCCTGCAGCACCCAGGTTACGTTCCAATCTTTTTCCGTCGGCAACCGCCCCGTATCCATAAAGGGGCAGGTCTTGACCACCTCGAAGCCTGCACTCTGCGCCATCCAGGCCACCTCAGGCAAGAACAGGTAGCGCATCCGATGCGCTTCGTGCGTTTCATCCAACTGCTGCTCACCTTTGAATCGCATGATGGTGTAATTCACTGTGACTAGGTTGTGAAGTACATCCAACTCCGGCTTGGCGATGCGGATAATGCGTTCGTCACCGGTTGTGATCTCCTTCACCCGTTCCTCTGGCCGCTGGGCCAAAACCGCCGGCCCAAACCAGGCATCGAAGACGAAAACCCCGCCCGGGGCCAGGTGCGCCCGCGCCGTTTGCAGGGTTTTGAACAAGTCATCATTCGTGACCTGGTAGCTCATCACGGCAAACATGGAGATGACCAGATCGAATGCTTTCCCGAGGCGTACGGTACGGATGTCATCCAAAATAAATTCGATTTTCGTACCAGCCTGCGCAGCCTTTTTCCTGGCAATGGCCAGCATTCTCTTGGAAAGGTCCACTCCTGTCACAGAATGTCCGCTGCTTGCCAGCAGGAAATCGTGTCGGCCGGTACCGCAGCCGAGATCAAGGATTTGTTGGCTTGATTCAAGCGACACCAAATGGCGAATAAAATCGACCTCGGCTTCATATTCCTTGTCACTATACAGCGCATCGTAATAATTCGAATAGTCTTTAAACACCATTTTCACTGACTCCATGGTATCTTTTTTGCAAGATGGGCGTCCAACTAGGGTGCATCATCACATAATGCCAGCCGTTTCGTTCAGCGCCTTTCATGCACCCATCAAGAGCATCTCCCTGGACAGCTTTAACATATTTATTCGGGTCTGTTGCAGGAACGTAGTGATCGAAAAATTTCGGGTGGGCAGCTTCCAATTCAGGCATGTATTCGGGATAACTATGCTTCTGGGAATTACTCCAAAACAGTCGGTCGTCAGGCGCCCTACCGTCGAAACCCCATAGATATACTTCTTTAGACAAAGTACTTGCCAGGGGCAGCAATGAAAGTCCCAGCACATTCCCAAGGTTGGGCAGCTTGAAATCTCGGCACAGATCTCCATCCAACCTTCGCCGCCAACCGATAGGTATCGGTATCAGTTTGTCAGAGATTTCCGCCAATTCGTTCTTTGCAATGGAATTGAACTGTGCCGGATAGACAAAATAAGTATCCGAATCTTTCAAACGTTGGATAAGATCATTTCGAAACGCACGTGCAAAGCTGGTGAAGCCAAAATGATAGATCGCATCACCGGCGACAATGAAGTGCGGCTTAAGGTGTCCCCACAGTTCCGGGTCACGTACAATGGTGTTGCAAACGATCCGGTAACCATCGTCCCACTTCATCCCCAACGCTTTTTCCAACGACGGTCCCGTTCCAAATATATAGCTCTTTGAATGGCCTTCGTTTTTAATGGCATGGATGTATTGCGTAAATTTTAAGCGAACCTCATCATAATGAATGGCTTCATCGTCAAAGCAGGCTGCGAGGTTGGTCCATTCCCAGCCATCCATCGGGTTTCGTCGGAAATCAATATTAAAGGTAGAAGGTCGATACTTAATCAGAAAACGATTTTCGACTGCTTCTTCCCCAAAGAATAAAATCGGTGTCTTCGAAAAGATGGCCTCACGCGACAAATGATCGCATCGAATAATTTGATTTGCGGGGTAATGTGGCAAATAAAATTTCAATCGCTTGATAATCTCATCATAATCGACTTCGGCAAGATTAGGCGCGTAAAGCAGTAACTGCATTTGCCCCTTTAGATCATCACGGTTGGTTTGGAGCGACGAAAACCCCCAGCGAAGCAGTTTCCGGCCAACCTTGTGCCCAAACTGGTAATCGCCTCCGTAAACTTCCTTAATGTAATTCCATTGATTAATTAGATTCACAAAAGCCCAACCTTCATAACAGACAAATAATGCAAATGTCAAACTCTTCTGATCATTTTATCCCAATGCTTGCTTGACCAACCCAATAACTTGTTTAACATATTTCGAATCAAAAATCAAAGTTACCCCAAGATAAATAAAAGCGCCGAGTAGAATCAGGCTCAGCAGGACAATCATTTTAACCGCATTACTGCCGATCATTGTATTTTCAACGACCATAAGAAGCGGATAAATCACTGCTGCCATCACCGAAGATGCAAGCAGCGCCAGGCGCGTCGAAGTCCAAAGGTAGTTTTTGGGAAGTTGTAACAATTTGATTGCAAAATATGTATGTGGGAACGCACTCACGACAACGATCATCGACCTGACGATAGTGAAGGTCAGTAATCCATAATGGCTGCTAATGATATAAGCAGGCATCATAATCAGCAAAACAGGTAAATAAATTTTAACCATTGTTTCGGGTTTGCCAATGGATTTAAACGCATCGGTGTTCAAAATCCAGAGATACCCGAAGCCTGCATACAATGACAAGATGCTCATGATGCTTCCCAGCCCAACCCATTTTTGGGAGTAAACGATCGCTGCCAGGGGGGAAGAAAATAAACAAAGCCCAATCCCGGCAGGGATGGCAAACATAGCAATTAAACGAATACCTTTTACGTAACTTTCGCCAAGCCTGCGAAGATCACTCTGCATACGGCTGAAGGTGGACAACGTCACGCCTGTGATCGCACTGGTGGGCAAGCTGATGATGGTTGTTGTGGCACCAAAAGCCAACGAATATATCCCCAACGCTTCTGAACCTAGGTTTCTGGCAACCACGATATTATCAAACCAAATAAAGAACCACCCCAGCAAAGCTTCCAGCATAACGAAGTTGCCAAACCGCAAGGATTCCAGCCAAAGATGCGAAAAACCGTGGAAAACAGGCTTCCAATCCATACCCATCAAAACCAACAGCAGTTGTAATACCATTCCAATCGTCACACCGATCACATATGACCAATATCCCATTCCTAGAATGGCCAGGATCACCGTAATGATTACCGCAGTGACCGAATAACAGATCTGAATAAAAGCAAGTTTTTGGTATAAGAACTTCCGCTGCATCCAGGCAAGTGGAATGTTTGATAACCCCTGAAAGATAATTTGCAGTGATGCCACTCGTAAAGGCGAAGTTAGACTTGGATTGGAAAAGAACTGGGACAAATAGGGTGAAAGAAAATAAACCACGATGTAGAGTAAAATTGAAAATCCGATGCTTACCCAGAACGCCAAATTTCTTACATCCTCCGCATCGTTTTCGCGTTGGATGGTCGTTTCGATCAAGCCAACCTGCTGAATGATCGTCAACAAAGCCAAAATGCTGAGAATAATCGAACAAAGGCCATAATCAGCAGGCGTCAACCAGAAGGGTAAAAGCAGAAAAAGCAGGGGCACACCCAAGATACGAACGACCCGGCTGAGCAGCGACCATTTCGCCGATGAGATGGCGTGAGTTTTCAGCTCTTCGATTTCCATTGTGTTTACTGCGTTTAAGCGCCTTTAGCCAGCACTTTTTTCACCACGTCGCACACCCGCTCCAACTGGTCTTCGGTTAACGTCAGACCGCTGGGCAGGTACAGCCCCTGCCGCGCCAAGCGCTCGGCGACCGGGTAATGCTCGTCCAGGAACAGCCCCCGCTGATGGAACACCGGCTGCTCGTGCATGCCCAGGAAGAACGGCCGGGTCTCGATGCCCTCCGCTTTCAGCCGTTGGGCAAACTCGACCGCGTCCATCCCGGCTTCTTCGGTGAGCACCACCCCATACATCCAATACACGTTCTTTGCCCAAGGTTCCTCCACCGGCAGTTGCAACTGCGACAGGTCCTTGAGCTGCTCGGTATAGGCTTTGCCCATCCAAGTCTTGTGGGCCAGGTGGCGTTCGATCTCGCCCAATTGCCCGAGCCCAATGGCTGCCTGCACGTTGGTCATGCGGTAGTTGTGTCCGAGTTCGATATGATAGAAACGCCGTTCCGGCAGAAAACACAAGTTGCGCTCGCCGCGCAGCCTGCCAGCCAGTCCCTCATCATTGGTCAGCACCATACCGCCTTCGCCGGTGGTCACGATCTTGTTGGCAAAGAAGCTGAAGCACCCCAGGTCGCCCAGGGAGCCGCAGCGGCGACCTTTGTATTCCGCGCCGTGTGCTTCAGCCGCATCTTCGATGATCTTGAGCCCGTGCTTCTGCGCCACTTCCAGCACCGGGTCCATATCCACCGGGTGCCCATAGATGTGCACCGGCATGATGGCGCGCGTGCGTGCTGTGACCTTGGCCTCGATCTGGTGCACGTCCATCGTCCAGGTGCGCGGATCGCTATCCACCAGCACCGGCACTGCCCCCTGCTCCACCACCGCCAGGGCACAGGAAATGATGGTAAAGGTCGGCATGATCACTTCGTCACCGGGTTTCAAATCCAGCACCGCCGCGGCGGCCTCCAATGCCACCGTCCCATTGGACATTGCCACGCCATACTTCATGCCGCAGTATTCCGCCCAGCGTTGCTCGAATTCTTCGATGTAATGCCCGGAAGAAGAGATCCACCCACTCCGCATGCAATCCATTACGTAGGCAAGGTCTTTTTCGCCAATCAAAGGCTCACTGACTGGGATCATCGAAACGCTCCTTCTCGTCCAAACCGGTGTACGGGCCTTGCTTGATCTCGAACAACACCGTATCTTCCAGCATCGTCAACCCATGCCCGCCGCTCACCAGCATCAAAATATCACCTGTCGCAATCGTCCGCTCCGCCACCAGCTTACGCTGATCGTCGTAGAGCTTGAGCAGAGCTTTGCCCTTGCGGATGAACAGCGTTTCGGAAGTCCCGTTCAGGTGTCGCTCGATGGGCCGATGGCAATGCGTGGCCACTTGCCCGCCCTTGGGATAGACCACGAAGCCGCCCTGCTGGGTGAACTCCGGCGGCGTGATGAAAGTCGTTTGTGGGAACTCGACGCCCGCCCGGATGATGACTGCCAGTGTCTGTTCGCCTGCTTTGATCCACTCGATCCCTTCCATTGCTGCCTCCTTACCCCATCACCCTGACGACCCCGGCGGTATTGCCTGCTGCACCGGCGGCGGATAGTCAGGGATGTCCGTATAAAGCTCGGCCATGATCTCAGCGGCGCGTGTCGTATTGCCCGACTGCCGGTACCACTGTGCCAGTTGCTCCATGCGCGGCCCCCACGGGTCAGGCAGGGGGATGGTCACCACTC
>JBEKEX010000178.1:0-7590 GCA_050013615.1 Anaerolineaceae bacterium | reverse complement strand
TCAGGTGCATCAGGAGATAAAGGAGTCAGTTCCATTGATACCTAACCGTTAAAACCCCTTGTGTCTGGATTGGTTGCTTTGATATAAAAACAAGTGTCCTCATAGCTTTAATATACCAAATAAATCCCATTTACATCATCCCAATTACAGCTTACCTTGTCGAACAGTACACAAGGGACAGCCGCTTTATTCCCCTAAAATAATCTATGGACTTGCGCAAATGGATGAGGTGCGATAGACTAACAAGGGTTATTTTCCAGGCCCGAGTTTCAAGCGTTTAAATCTCTCAACTTCCAGGCATACAGGAGAAATAAGATGGGTAAACAGGAATTTGCATGGCAGACCTCGGATAACCTGGCCATGGTCGTTCGGAAGGCCAGCGCGGGCACGCGCCATCTTATGATGTCATTTGTGATGACATCCAACATCTGTTGGATGAGACCGCCAAGCGTTTCCCTGAAAAACCGATCTTCCTTTATGGCCACAGCCTGGGCGGCAGCCTGGTCCTGTATTTTGCCCTCAAGCGCCATCCCGCCATCAAAGGCGTGATTGCAACCAGCCCCGGCCTGGAAACAGCACAACCCGTGAAAGGTGCCAAGCTGGTGATGGGCCGGATCATGAACGTCATCTTCCCCACCTTCTCGATGGCCAACGACCTGGATCGCAACGGGCTATCACGCGATCCCGAAGTTGCCAAAGCGTATAATGCCGACCCGCTTGTCCATGGCGTGATCTCGGCCCGGTTGGGGATGGAATTGCTCGACAAGGGACAATACGTCATTGCGCACGCGGCGGAGTTCCCCCTGCCGTTACTGCTCATGGTGGGCACTGCCGACCGCCTGGTCAACCCGGCAGCTTCGGCAGCTTTTGCCGAAAAAGCCCCTAAAACCACCACATTCAAAACGTGGGAAGGTCACTACCACGAACTACATAACGAGCCCGATAAACAAGATGTGTTCGACTACGAATTAAGATGGCTCGACGCACAATTAGCCACAAAATAGCACATCTTGACCCGGCAGTAAGGTCGGGCTAGAATCAAGCATGAGGCTTGGAACATTGAGCGCAGTCTCAAAAATTGAATAGCCCGGTGAAGTCCAAATGGTCCTACACCTATGGCATACCGATCTACACAAGACCACTTCCGGAGATGGGTAATCCCATGACTGGCAAGTGGCCTTATATTTTTTACAGGTTTCACCGTAAAACCAAGGAGAGAATAGAATGTCGGATTTTATCGTTCGAGGTTCACTAAGTGAGATAGACCCAAATGTCAGCCGTTTGATCGAATTGGAGGCTGAACGACAGGCCCGCAAGATCATCCTCATCCCCAGCGAAAGTCTGGCGCCTATCGCTGTCAGAGAAGCGCTGGGTTCTGTTTTCCAAAATCTGTACGCGGAAGGCTACCCGGACGAAGATACGCGCTGGATGACCGAGGAAGAAATAGTGGATTACACGGCGCGGTTGTCGCATTATCGCCGTTATTCCGACCCGCGTTATTACAAGGGCGTCGAATACGCCGACATCATCGAATCACTGGCCCGCCGCCGCTGCGCCGAGGTCTTTGCCGCAAATTCATACACGGCCGACCAGATCTACGCCAACGTCCAACCTCTCTCCGGCGCGCCGGCCAATAACGCCGTTTATACCGCACTGATCAATCCCGGCGATACGATCATGGGCATGAGCTTGCTGCATGGTGGTCACCTTTCCCATGGCTCGTCGGTTAACCGTTCCGGAAAATTATACAAAGTCGTCCATTACGTGGTCAAGCCGGATACCGAGCAGATCGATTACGATGCAGTTGCCAAGCTGGCTGCAGAGAACCACCCCAAGATCATCATTGCCGGATTTTCATCATATCCCTGGGTGCCGGACTGGAAACGTTTCAGAGAAATTGCCGATTCCGTAGGCGCCATCTTGCTGGCCGATATCTCTCACATCGCCGGCCTCACCGCTGCCGGCATCATTCCTTCCCCCATCGGTTATGCTCATGTCGTGACTTTCACAACTCACAAGACTATGGGTGGGCCACGCGGAGCCCGTCCTCATCGAGTATAAGACATGGTCGGGGGCGTGGCTACCCTGGCGTGTAGTCGCCACAAAGAAACAGGCCGATCAGGCCATCGCCAACCGACTGAAAGAACGCGGATTGCGCATCCCCTATGGTGGTACCAATACCCACCTGGCGAACATCGACTGCAAGACTGTCGTTGGCGAAGATGGCACCCGTCTATCTGGCGATATGGCGGCGCGTGTCTTGGATATTGCCGGCATCGTGATGAACCGCAACACCATCCCCGGCGACAAAACCGCCTTGTTTGCCTCCGGCCTGCGCTATGGCACCCCATGGGTCTCTCAACGCGGGATGAAAGAACCCGAGATGGTCAAGATCGCCGATATCATCGCCGATGTCATGCTGGCAATGAAGCCCTACACTATCGAGACTCGCCAAGGGCCGGCCACGCGTGCCAAGATCGACTTCAGCGTTTTGGAAGATGTCAAGCAGCGCTCGCAGAAACTTGCCGAATCGGCAGGGATCGACCAGGAAACTGTCCATGACGGCTATCCGCACTATTTCTTTCTGGAAGATAAACCGGCGGCCAAAGGCGATTGGGTTGCCTACGACCTCACCGGCATCAACGTCCGTCACTTCGTCAATTTCACATTCAGTGCCGACGTCGAAGACCTCAAGCCGGCTCAATCCGTGAAAAGCCAGTTGGTCACCCCGCTCAAGCCTATCGACGCAGTCCTCACCGAGGTTGAGCCCACTCACTATCGGTTGAGCGTTCCAGCGGCTTCCGCTGGATTGGCCGCCACCTGGTTGCGGGATCTTTCTGATGGCTTTACGACGTTCGACCCCGATGTCACCCGTCGTCTGCCCGGCCCCATTTACGTCACCGAATCTGTTGAAAAGCCGGTAACTTCCACTTCCGCATCAGGCGAAGCAATTGGAGAACTCAAACCATTCTATATCGGCACCCAGCCTGGCAAGGGAAAATCGCTCCCTGAATTCAAATGGGACGAGAAAGAAAGCGACACCCCGCAGCGCACGCCGCTCTATGAAACACACCGCCAGTTGGGCGCCAAAATGGTGCCCTTCGCTGGTTGGGACATGCCCGTCTGGTACACTTCGGTGGTGGATGAACACCTGGCCACGCGCCACGCGGCTGGCTTGTTCGATGTCACGCATATGGGAGTCTTCCAAGCCGAAGGACCCGACGCCGCCACGTTCCTCGATTGCGTCTGCGGCAATGACATCGGCGCCCTGTCGGTTGGTGAATCCTGCTACACCCACTTGCTTGATCCCCACGCCAACGTCATCGACGATTTGCTGGTCTATCGCCGTTCTGAAGAGAAATACCTGGTGGTTGTCAATGCCGCCAACGATGACAAAGATTGGGCCTGGCTGAACGCAGTGAATGAAGGCAAAGTGCTGACGGACCCAGAGCGTCCATGGGTACGTGCTTTTGGCCGTAATGTCATCTTACGCAACTTGCGCGATCCCAAAGCGGGCAAAGAAATGCGCCTGGATGTTGCATTGCAGGGACCGAAGTCCCGCGATATCCTGCTTTCTTTGGGCTGCGATTCCGCCACGCGCCGCAAGATCATGGCGCTCAAACGCACAGAACTGTGTGAAGCTATCGTCGGCGGCTTCGACCTGGTGGTCTCGCGCACCGGGTACACCGGTGAAAAGATGGCTTTCGAGCTCTTTATCCATCCGGCAAAAGCGGTCGATTTCTGGAACGCATTGCTCAAGGCCGGCGAACCGTTGGGGTTGAAGCCCTGCGGCTTGGGAGCACGCGATTCCCTGCGCACCGAAGCCGGACTGCCGCTATATGGTCATGAAATGGCCGGTGAACATGGCTTGGGCGTGGCAGAAGCCGGGTTCGGGTCTTATGTTAAAACCTACAAGCCCTGGTTCGTGGGCCGCGAAGCATTCATCAAGCGTGAAAAGGCCCGCACCGGCGAAGTCATCCGCTTTCGCTTCACCGAAAAAGGCATCCGCATGGCACACAGTGGCGACCCGGTAGTCGATCAAAAAGGACGCGTCGTCGGTCATGTGACCAGTTGTGCGGTCGACATGGAAGGATTCCTCACCGGTCAAGCCTTCCTTGAGCAGGGCTATACTGCCGAAGGTACCGCCATCGCAATCTATCAAGGAGCAGCCAAAACACCCGACAAAGCCCCCGCAGATTTACTGGTAGGAGACAAAATAGGATTACCCACGCCCGCCATGGTTGTAAGCCGTTTTCCTAAACTCTAGATCAAAAAGGAGATACTTTTCATGCAAACACCCTGGGATCATCGTTATGCGATGCGTACACAGCGGATGAAAAGTTCAGCGATACGCGAACTACTGAAACTGACTGAGCAAGCAGACGTGATTTCATTTGCCGGTGGTTTGCCGGCGCCGGACGCTTTTCCGGTAGAGGAGTTTAAACAAGCCTGCATCAAAGTATTGGATGAACACGGCCCGGAGTCGCTGCAATATGGCTCCACGGACGGCTACCGGCCGTTGCGCGAGATGATCGCCCGGCACTCGGCACGCTATCACATCACTATCACTCCCGAGAACATTCTAATTACCTCCGGCTCGCAGCAAGCCCTGGACCTGATCGGGAAGATATTCATCAACCGTGGCGACCGCATCCTGCTCGAGTCCCCCACCTACATCGGGGCGCTACAGGCATGGAACGCCTATGGTGCCGAATACGTGCCTGTCCCATCCGACGAAAACGGCATGGTGACCGACGAGCTGGAATCAGCGTTACGCTCTGGCCCCAAGTTCATCTACGTCCTTCCGAATTTCCAAAATCCGACCGGTGCCACCATTCCCCTGGAAAGACGCCAGAAGTTGGTGGACCTGGCCGATAAATACGGAGTGCCGATCATCGAGGATGATCCCTACGGCCAATTACGCTATGAGGGCGAACACCTGCCCGCTGTGGAAGTTTTGGACAACCAGATCCGCGCTCAAAACGGCTTCTATAGCGGTAATGTCATTTACCTGAGCACCTTCTCTAAAACACTAGCTCCTGGAATCCGCCTGGCATGGGTCGTCGCGCCGCCCGAAGTGATCACCAAACTGATACAAGCCAAACAAGGCGCCGACCTGCACACTTCGACCTTTAATCAAATGGTCGCTTACGAGGTGAGTCGCCATGGCTTTCTGGATAAGCACGTGGTTGCTATCCGTAAACTCTATCGTGAGCGCCGTGACGCCATGTTCGATGCCCTCGAAGAGCACATGCCCGGAGGCGTCAAATGGACCCACCCGCTGGGCGGTCTCTTCCTGTGGGCCACACTGCCCAAGGGGATAGATACCAACGACTTGCTGAAAGATGCAGTGAAGGAGAAAGTCGCCTTTGTGCCGGGCGAATCATTCCACCCTTGTGGCGGTGGCGAAAACACCATACGGCTGAACTTTTCCTATTGCACGCCCGAAATTATTAACGAAGGCATCGGCCGTTTGGGGACAGTCATAAAAAAGAAGCTGAAGACGATATAAGCGACAGGCGGAGCAGAAGCTCCGCCTGTTCGTTTTATGTTGCCTTCCACACCGTGAAATCGGCCAAAATGGAGCCACCTACAAATTCGCGCAGGATCGAATTATCCGGGATCAAATCTGCCGGCAGAGGCAGGAACCATTCCAACAACGTCAAAAGCCGTTTGGCCTCGATATATTCCAGCGTACCGTAAGGCACCTGACGAAGCAGCGGTTCCACCACGGGCTTCAAGATTGAAAGTTCATACGCCAGTGCCGAATTGAAAAGTTCGTTGGCATTTTCCTGGTAAGGGAAGATATTATTTTTCTCTCCCACCCTCACCGAATCCCAGCCATGAATGGTTTGCTGAGCAACATAACCACGAGTATTGGCGTCCCTCACGATACGCCGTATCAGGCGCGTGTCTGTCGTAGAAACCCGGTTGTAACGATCCAGGTTGAGCTGCGTCAGGCAAGACACATACAAGCGGAACGTTTGGTCAGTTCCAATGCCGGGCAGCAACTTCGGATTCAACCCATGGATGCCTTCCAGGATGATGAGCTGGTCTTTCTGAAGCTTTACAACCTCCCCTGGCACGCTCTTGCCAAGCTTAAAATCATATTTCGGAAGTTGGACTTCCCGGCCTGCGATCAAACTCTTTAGATCCGTCTCCAGCCGTTCATGATCCAAAGTTTCGAAGGCCTCATAATCGTACTCGCCATTTTCGTTCTTCGGAGTCTGTTCCCGATCGACAAAATAGTTGTCCATCTCCAAAGCAAAAGGTGAAACCCCCAAAGCGAGGATTTGGATGGCCAACCTTCTGGAAAATGTGGTCTTCCCGGAAGAGGAAGGTCCGGAAATCAATACGACACGGCTTTTTTTTGATTTCTCGACAATTGCCCGGGCAATCTCTGATATTTTTTGTTCGTGCTGTGCTTCGGACACCAAGATAATTTCGCGCGACCTGCCATTCTGGATGGAATCATTGAGCGCCCCAACGCTCTCGATTCCCAGCTTGAGCAACCAGTCTCCATATTGATGGAAAGTTGCCAACAGTTTAGGATAATCTGGCATGGGGAGTAATTGGTCAGGCGTGCGCCGGCGCGGGAACTGGAGCACAAAACCATCACCAAAAGGCAAAATTGCAAACCAACGCACAAAACCGGTCGAGGGCAGCATATAACCATGATGGTAGTCGCGGTGACTGCCGCAGCGATAGAGGACCAGGTTATCTTTCGTGCGGTATTTCAACAGACGGACTTTATCCAATTGCCCGTTCTTCTGAAAGTAGTCGATGGCCTCGGCCAGCGGCACGAGAGTACGCTCAAACGGTAAATCCTGTGCCACCATTTGGCGCATGTGATCTTCCAGTCGTTTGAGCTCTGCCTTGTTAAGCGGTTTCCGGTCGAGCACTTCGCAGAAATAACCACCACTGGAGACAGAATGATCCACGGTCAAAGCCGAGTCAGGGAACAGATCCTCGAAGGCAGCCTCCAGTAAAAAAGTGACTGAACGCCGATAAATACGGGCGCCATCAGTATCGCGCATGGTCAAGGGTCTTACGCGTGAGTCCATATCGATGGGATATGTCAGCTCACGCAATTCTCCATTGACCACAGCGCCGGTGATCAGTTGATAATCGCTTTCTGGTAGCCCTTTCAGGAACTCCCCAATCGACGTCCCTCGCTTGCCAGAATAAATGCTGCCATCAGGCAAAAATATCTCGACATTATCTCGAGCTATGGTTTCCTTTTTAATGACTTGAGTATCCATTTTCAACAGTTTCTTTCTATAGCTTCTCTTGCAAAGTTTCGAACATTACTTATCATAATTTATTCTAACATCAAACGACATTAATTCTATAACACCTGCCTCCCTCGCTCAATTAAAAATGAACTACAAAACCACCTTCTCCGGCTGTTGAACATTAATGATGATTGGCTAGAATTGAAATAATTATACTGATTTAGTTAACCTACTTGACAAATGAATGAGATTTGTTATTATTAATGCAGGAATAATGAGCTTTTAACCTCAAATTAATGCCATGAGCATCTACCTTTGGTCGATCTCATTTTCGAATGTAAAGAATATTAACAAA
>JBEKEX010000177.1:0-7289 GCA_050013615.1 Anaerolineaceae bacterium | reverse complement strand
GTGCGGATATGGCACGGATCATCCGGCAGGTGGAATCAGAAGCCAGGGTAGAAGGGGAAAAGCGCGCCCGTGAATTGGTGGCGGAAGCTATCCAGCGGGTGGCATCGGAGCACGTGGCCCAGGTGACCACTTCAGTTGTCTCCTTACCGAATGAAGAGATGAAGGGCCGAATCGTGGGACGGAATGGCCGCAACATCCGTGCGTTCGAACAGGCAGCGGGCGTGGACGTGATCGTGGATGATACACCTGAGGCAGTGACGCTTTCTTGCTTCGACCCGGTACGCCGTGAAATTGCCCGCCGTACGCTGGAGCGTTTGATCCAGGACGGCCGCATCCACCCGGCGCACATCGAAAAGATCTTGGCGGAAGAACAACGCGAAGTTGACCGTGATATCGTGGAGGCTGGAGAGCAGGCGGCTTACGAAGCCGGCGTAGCCGGCCTGCATCCCGAAATCTTGAAGACATTGGGACGTTTGAAATTCCGCACTTCCTATGGGCAGAACCAATTGGGCCACGCCGTGGAAGTGGCAAAACTTTCTGCCGTTCTGGCTGCTGAGCTTGGTGCTGACGTTGAGTTATCAAAAGCCGGTGGCTTGTTGCACGATCTGGGCAAGGCCATGGACCACAACACGGATGGAACCCACGCCTCGATCGGCGCAGAATTTGCCCGCCGGCACGGAGTCAATCCCAAGATCGTCAATATCATTGCTTCCCATCACCACGAGGTCGACCAGGAAAGCGTCGAGGCGATCATCGTAGAGTCAGCCGATGCCATCTCAGGCGCACGCCCCGGCGCCCGCCGTGAAGACCTGGAGCAATACATCAAGCGGTTGCGCGCGTTGGAAGACATCGCCAATTCCTTCAAGGGTGTCAGCCAGACCTATGCCATCCAAGCTGGCCGCGAGGTCAGGATCATTGTGAAGCCTGAGGATATCGATGATCTCGAATCTGCCCGTCTGGCGCGCGATATTGCCAAGAAGATCGAGGAAACGATGCAATATCCAGGGCAGATCAAAGTGACGGTCATCCGCGAGACGCGTGCCGTCGAAATTGCGAAGTAAGTTTTAAAGCCAATGGGAAATAATAGCAGTGCGGTCAAATACCGCACTGCTTTTTCATAGATAGGGGTTGGCGTTCATCTCGGCGCTGACCGTGGTTTGCGGCCCATGGCCGCTGAGGATCTTTGTCTCGAGGGGCAAGGAGAAAACTTGGGTGCGGATGCTGTTGGCGAGCTTCTCATAATTGCCCCCGGGCAGGTCAGTGCGGCCAATGCCCTGGTAAAAGATCACGTCTCCGCTGAAAAGCGTCGATAGCTTGGAAATGTAGAAAACCACGTGGCCGGCGGTGTGGCCGGGAGCATGCCGGACTTCGATATCGGCACTGCCAAATTTGATCACGCCTGCGTGCTTTAATACCAGGCTGGGGGGTGGGAGCGGGTCTACGTGGAAGCTAAATAAGTCCGCATTGCCGCGGTTGGCATACAGTTGCTCATCGCCGGCATGCAATTCAACCGGTGCAAGAGGATAGGCCTTGACCAATGTTGGGACGCCCGCCAGGTGGTCGAAATGAGCGTGGGTGAGCAGGACCTTGCTCAATTTCCATTGATGCTTGTTGAGCTCTTCGATGACCGCATTGGATCCGAAGGAAGGATCGATGACCATCGAATCGCCGCTATCCTCGTCAACCAACAAGTAGGTATTATTGGCGAGCGGGCCTAGGATGAAAGGGATGATTTTGATCGACATGTTTCAACGTCTTTCAATGGGGGTAACCGGTAAGTTTTCCGTGTGGTCTGGCTTCATGCGTGGGAAGAATAGAAGACACGCAACAAGTGTCAAACCGACCAGCCCCAGGCAAACCTGATAGATGCTGCTGGGATTCTTTTCATAGAGAAAGCCGGCCAGGATGGGCGCCAGTATCACCGTGGTGCTGTTGACCGTCTCGATGATTCCGAACGCCAGGCCTTGTTCGTGCTCCTGCACCAGATGTCTGGCAGCCGCCAGCATCATGGAGCGGCAGAGGCGATAGCCGCCGATGAAGAAATACCCTATGCCCAGCACAACCGTGCTTTCCCCTTTCCACAACGAGAAAGCAAACAGGCCAATCAATAACTGGCCCAGGAGAAACCCGGAAACAGGAACCATGTTACCGAGGCCAAGCACCAGCAACGCATTCCCAAGGTTACCGCAGGCTCCCAAAATACCGATTGTGGTAGCATCCAAGCCGCGTTGGTTCTGAAGGAAGTTAGGCGTCAGAGGTTGCGGAAGGTAGAGCACAAACATGGTGAAGAAGATAAGTCCCAACAGGGTCAGGAAGTGCCTATTTTGCAATAAATGTTCGTTTTTGGTTGTGACGGTCACTTCACGGGGGGCTTGCTGACGGATGAACAAGATCAGTAGCGTCGAAAAGATGAAAACGACTGCCGAGACCTGATATACCATGCGCAGGCCGAACTGCTCTGACAGGATACCACCGGTGATCGGTCCCAACACAGCACCGAGGCTGTACATGCCATAGACCAGGGTCAGGCCGCGCTGGACGCTCCAGTCACCGCGCACGCCGGTGATAAAGCTGCTGAGCGGCGCCATTACGAAGGCGGTTAGATTATAGAGAATAAGTCCTGCGATGAACACCGGCAACGAGTTGGCCAGTGCCATGATCCAGGCTGCAATCGTTCCGGTGATCCAGGATGTCCACATGATATTGCGCGAGCCAATGCGGTCGGAGAGGTAACCGGCAGGGATCTGTGCAATGGCCATCGCAATGCCGATTGCCCCATAGATCGTTCCGATGGTGACCGGGCTGGCGCCCCATTGTTGGAGGTAGAGCGGTTGGAAGTAAAGAAATAGGCCTTCTCCCGCTCCCCACGTGAACATGGAGGCGGCTACCAATAAAAGATCGCGCTTCATCAGACCCCCGATACTCTATGGACGAACTCGTCAGCTGCCTTAAACACACGCTCGCGTTCAGGCTCCCTGACGATGACGTGCCCTGAATCTTCCACCCAGTTCATTTGCTTATCGCTTGTGCCCAGGTGGTCATAGATCTGCTGCATGCTGTTTGCATCGATCACATGATCCCCTTTGGACTGGAACATCAGCACCGGGACTTTCACGTCAGGCAATCCCTTTTGCATTTCTGCCACCAGGCTGCTGAGCTCGATCACCGCCGTCGTCGGATAATTGGGATAATCCACATGGATCTTCTCAGCTTCCTTATTATGGAAATCTGATTCACCTTTGCCCAACCAGGGTTGGAGGTATTTCAGAATCTTGATATAGCGCAGGCGCGGGTCAGCAGGGACGGAATAGGGTGCGGAAACCGCCACGGTGCCGTGGATGGGATAATGGGCAGCGGCATAGAGTGCCAGACAACCGCCCATGGAAAGCCCCATTGCAAATTGAAACCGGGTGCAATTTTTGAGAAAATTGAGTCCGTCTTCCACAGAGGCAACCCAATCCCACCAGCGGACACGGAACATATCCTCCGGTTGGGTAGCGTGGCCGGCGAGGCGGATGCCCAGAACCGTATGCCCTTTTTGATGGAGGTATTCTCCCATCCAGGTCATTTCCTTGGGCGTACCGGTGAAACCATGGATCAAAAGACAGCCGATGGGGCCACCTGGATAAAAGAAAGGCTCTGCAGTGGAAATGGTTAACGGCGTCTTCATCGTTTTCCCTCCGTACGATTTATTCGATGGTCATCAACTCTCTGGGCAGGTCGCTCAATACTTCGGCACCCTGTTCGGTGATCAAAACATCATCTTCAATCCTTACCCCGCCGCGATTAGGCAGGTAAATGCCGGGTTCCACGGTGAAACACATGCCGGGTTGAAGCACCAACTCGTTCTCGCCGAAAATGTAAGGTGGTTCGTGGGCTTCCATGCCGATGCCATGCCCGGTGCGGTGCGTAAAGTAAGTTCCATAGCCCGCTTTTTCGATCACGGCCCTTGCCGCTTGATCCACCTGGCCGGCGGTGATACCGGCACCGGCACGCTGCCGGCCGGCTGTGTTGGCCTGCAGCACGAGGCCGGCGATCTTACTAAATTCCGGTTCCACTTCACCGATGGCGAAGGTGCGGGTCAGATCAGAGATGTAGCCATCGTAGATGGCTCCATAATCGATCACCAGCAAGTCACCTCGCTGGAGCACGCGTTCGGAAGGCACAGCGTGGGGATTGGCGCTGTTCGGCCCGCTGGAGACGATCGGTGCAAAGGGGAATTCGGAATCACTGCCGGCGCGCAGAAGTTGCAGCGTCAGTTCGGCCGCGATCTGTTTTTCGGTGCAGCCGGCTTTGACGAATGGCAGAGTGGCTTTGAGTGCATCCTGGGCGATCTTGACCGCTTTACGTGTAGCGGCAGCTTCTTGGGCGTCCTTGCAGACCCGCAAGTCGTTAAAGACTGCGCTGCCGTCTATGAATTCCGCGGTTGGTGCAGCATCCTTGAGGAAATCGTATTCCATGATGCGCAGGTGGAGGGGCTCGACGCCCACTTTCTTTTTATCCAGGTCGAGATAACGGATGGCCTGGTGGAACGCTTCTTTCCAGGTGTCTGGGTTGTCCCCATAGGGAAATGCCTTGACAGTTATGGGTGATTCTTTCACTTTGAGCATTTCCAGTTCAGGAAGAACGAGCGCGCAAGTTTGGTCGGCTTTGACCAGCAGGACGGTGGGCCGCTCCATAACATGGAAATGCAGCTCTGTCAGATAGATCAGGCTGGGGCCGGGGTTGATGGCGACGGCGTCCAGGTGTTCTTGTTTCATTGATGTCAGTAGATGGGAAAGGCGGTTCGATATCATTCGATTTCTCCTGGTGAAATTATAGCCCAACTTCCACACGCCAGTATACGCCATTTTCACGTTTCATCAGTTTGCAGCCGATCAATTCACGCCGCAGGGTGGCAAAGTCCTCATTGTATTGGGAGAGGATGTCGTTGACCTGTTTCTCAGGGTAGCGCCGGTCAAATTCGAAGGCGTTGGCCACCTGGCGGACAATGACGTCCAACTTTTTGCGCTGTGCTGGGAAAGCTTTCACCGTTCCGTCCGGGTTGGTGAATTCTTTGAGCACTTTGCGATCGTAAGCTTCGGTGTCGATGGTTTCGACAAGCATCGGCAACGTCTCACGCTTCAACAACCGCTGCGACATTTCTTCCAGGGTTTTAAGTCGTAGCGAATAAATGCTGTAGTAGCCTTCGGCACGCGCCGAGACCAGGCCGGCTTCCGAAAGTTTCGATAGGTGGTGCGAGACGGTGGAAGGGGAGAGGTGCAGCATGGAGGCGATCTGCTCCACGCTGTAAGGTTGCTGTGCCAACAGGCCGATGATCTTGAGCCGGTTGGCATCACTGAGCGCTTTGAAGAAGAGCACGAGTTCTTTGGTGGTTTCGTCAGATTCTGACATGTTGAACCTCTTTCTAATTCTATAAATATCGAATTAATTATATCATTATGAATATGAATATACAAGGGATAATTGCTACTCAAGACAACGGGCCTGTAGCGCAGTTGGGAGCGCGCTTCAATCGCACTGAAGAGGCCGGGGGTTCGAATCCCCCCAGGTCCACTGGGCAAAGGCCCGAATTAACAACTGAGGTTTTACCTGGGCCCATAGCGCAGTTGGGAGCGCGTCTCAATGGCATTGAGAAGGCCGGGGGTTCGAATCCCCCTGGGTCCACAAACTTAGAATGAGTTATGGGCCGTGTCGAAATAAGCAAGCTCATAACTCATTGGTTAAATGATCGCAGGAGTAGTAGACCATCCGTCAGAGAGTCGGGAATGATGTGAGAACCCGGCAAGGCGCAAACGGACGCCGCAAGGTCGAACTCGCCTGCTGCCCGTTTGGATTGGGCTGGTTGCTCCGGGGAACCCGAAAGGGTGTAGTCGGAGCCGGGGAGCCCGTTATAGCTGACCTGAGTGGTCTGGGGCAGGTTACCAGATAAGCAGGGTGGTACCGCGGAGTGCCAAATGAGCCTTCGTCCCTGTTGGGATGGAGGTTTATCGTTTAATAATCAATAGTTGGGAATATTTCATCAAGCGATGAGGTGAAGAATGACGGAAAACAAAACGGCGCCTTATAACCCGGCAGAGATAGAAGCCCGATGGCAAAAAAAATGGGAAGCTGATGGGTTATATCACTCGGACGTAGACCCGAAACGGCAAAAGTTCTATGCGCTGACCATGCTGCCGTATCCTTCCGGCGATCTGCACATCGGCCATTGGTATGCCATGGTGCCTTCGGATGCACGGGCGCGTTTCAAGCGCATGAACGGATTCAATGTGATGTTCCCGATTGGCTTCGATGCCTTCGGCTTGCCGGCCGAGAACGCGGCGATCAACCATAATATCCATCCCAAGGAATGGACCTATAAGAATATCGAACGCATGCGCAAGCAGCTCAAGAGCATGGGAGCGATGTTCGATTGGCGGCGTGAGGCGATCAGCGCCGACCCGGAATATTATCGTTGGACGCAGTGGTTCTTCACCCAACTCTACAAGCACGGCCTGGCTTACCAGAAGAAGTCGCCGGTGGATTGGTGCCCGCATTGCAATACCACACTGGCACGTGAGCAAGTGTGGGGCGACGACCGCCATTGCGAGCGTTGCGGAACGCCGGTAATCCGTAAGAATTTGAAGCAGTGGTATTTCAGGATCACCAACTATGCAGACGAATTGAAGGATTTCAGCAAGTTCGACTGGCCGGAACGGGTGCAAACGCTGGAGAAGAACTGGATCGGCGAGCGCTCGGACGGCGCGGCGGTTTTCTTCGACACCGAAGTCGGCGATAAGCTCGAGGTGTTCACCACCCGCCCGGACACGCTATGGGGGGTGACCTTCATGGTGCTGGCTCCGGAGCATTTCCTGGTAGAAAAGATCACTTCACCGGAGCAGAAAGCCGCTGTGGAGGCCTACGTGCGCGAAACGGCGCGCCAATCCGACATCCAGCGCGAAGTGACGGACCGCGAGAAGACCGGCGTGTTCACCGGCGGTTACGCCATCAACCCGGTCAGCAAAGAGCGCGTGCCGATTTGGATTGCTGATTACGTGCTGATGAGCTATGGCACCGGTGCGATCATGGCCGTGCCCGCCCACGATGAGCGTGACTTCGCGTTTGCCTATAAGTTTCATTTGCCCATCAAGGTGGTCATCCAGGCGCCAGGTGAGGCACCGGCTGATCCAGCGACGATGACTGAGTCGGCGGTGGCTCACGGTGACATGATCAATTCAGGCATCCTGAGCGGTACCCCGGGCGACAAAGCCTTCGACAAAGCCATCGAATACGTCGAAAGCCTGGGCGCC
>JBEKEX010000176.1:0-5611 GCA_050013615.1 Anaerolineaceae bacterium | reverse complement strand
GAAGGCAAAAGTCGAATTGGCTGCGGATCAGGCGTTGATCTTCGAAGCACACCTGATGATGCTGCAGGACCCCGAGCTTTTGGATACCATTCGCAAGACTGTCAGTGAACAAAAAGTGAACGTCGAGTTCGCAGTCAAGGAAGCCACCGAACACTATGCCCAGACGTTGGAAGGCATGGAGAGCGATTACTTCAAGGCTCGCGCCGCAGATGTGCGTGATATCGCCCAGCGCTTGCTGCGGGTTTTATTGGGTGCCGGCGATGCGGATACCAGTAAATTGATCAAGCCGTCCATCATCGTTGCCAATGACTTGACCCCATCGGACACCGTTCTGCTGGATAAATGCCTGGTGCTGGGTTTCTGCACGGTCGTTGGCAGTGAAACCTCTCACACGGCTATCCTGGCGCGTGGGTTGAGCATCCCTGCGGTGGTGGGCGCTGGCAAGGATATTTTGAATATCCAGAACGGACAAGAGGTTGTGCTGGATGGCACTACCGGGAAGGTCTACGTCGATCCCACGGCAGAGACTATCGAGACCTATAAAGCCAAAAAAGAATCGGCTGCGGCAATTGCCGAACGGGCCAAGTCCCACTGTCATGAGCCGGTCATCACGTTGGATGGCCAGCGGGTGGAAGTGGTGGCCAACATTGGCAACGTGGAAGGGGCCAAGTCGGCCATTGAGAATGGCGCCGAGGGTGTGGGCCTGCTGCGCACCGAGTTCCTTTACATGGAACGCGAGACTTTACCGGATGAGGAAGAACAATATAAGGCCTATTCGGCCATTCTGGATGTTTTTGGCAAGCTGCCGGTCGTGCTGCGCACCAGCGACATCGGCGGCGACAAGCAATTGCCCTATCTGGACATTGCCAAGGAAATGAACCCCTTCCTGGGTGTGCGCGGGCTGCGCCTGGCATTGGTGCATCCTGAAGAGCTTCTCAAACCCCAATTGAAGGCCGCCTTGCGTGCTGGGATCGGCCACGATTTGCGCATCATGTTCCCCATGGTGGCAGCGTTGGCGGAGATCCGCCAGGCGCGGGCGATCTACGAAGAGTGCAAGGCGGAACTGGCCAAAGAAGGCAAACCGGTGGCGGCGAAACTGCAATTGGGCATAATGGTCGAAGTGCCTTCGGCTGCAGTGATGGCCGATATGCTGGCGCCGGAAGTGGATTTCTTCTCCATCGGCACCAACGATCTGACCCAATATACACTGGCGGTGGATCGCACCAACGCCGAATTGGCTTATCTGACCAGTGCCTTTTCACCAGCCGTGCTGCGCTTGATCCAGAACGTGATCATACAGGCGCACAAGTATGGCAAGTGGGTGGGGCTTTGCGGTGAATTGGCCGGCGAGCCGCTGGCCGTTCCTATTCTGTTGGGGTTGGGATTGGATGAATTCAGTATGAACCCGCCCGCCGTACCCATGGCAAAGCAGATCCTGCGCAATTTGAAAGTGCCCGAATGCAAGAAGCTGGCGGAAGAGATCTTGAAGTTCGAATCCGCCGATGAGGTGAAGGCTTACGTGCGGGAGAAGATGCCGGATATCGTCAATTGATCGAATAAGAACTAAACAACAAGCTGGGCTTTTCAGCCCAGCTCGTTTTTAATCTTGGATGCTTATCGGCTATAGACCAATTTATTGGATGGGATGCACCTGGTAGATGCGCCAATGGTTGACCGTTTGATCTCCCGAATCCCATACCAACGTTGCCCAGTTTGATCCGCTATCGAAAAGGGTGGGATAGGTGATGTTGATGGTGTTCACCACGCCTTCGGTCTTGGGGTCGAGGACGAGGATGTAAGCGACCGTACCGATCGGGTCTGCCAGGACCTTGAAATAGTTGGTATCGTTCGAGATGAAAAGCCGCTGCGGTGCGGTGACGGTCATGATCACCGAGAAGCTGCTGCTCGAATCCACCAGCACCAACCCCTTGGTGGAATACTGGTCGACGACTTTTGCCACGATGGGAGCGTCGTGCAGGTAGATCCAATAACCGTCATTCTCACGCAGCGATGCTTCCTGCTGCGGGTCCAGGATCAGGGCGCTCAGCCGCTGTTCATCTCCCCCGACATGAGTATCGCGCATGGCATTCAATGAAGTCGGGATGCCGGCGACAAAGAGTGCGATCAGCAAGAAATAAAAGGGAATTCTCCAACTGCGCTTTAATTTCTCGTTGACAATGCCTGCCATAACCAGTGCAAAGGGTGCGGCGTAGAACCAGTAGCGCATCCAGTTTGCCAGCGAGCCCAGGTAGACTTGCAAGATCGTGAAAGCCGTGACGCTGAACATTGTGATGAACAGCCCAAACCCTTTGCGGTTGCGGTTCCAAAGGATGGAAATGAAAGCGATGACCACGACCACCGGGTATGCGGGGCATTGCTGGAACGAGCGGATGATGCCCATCTTGATCGCTACAAAGATGTTGCCCCAGGCCAGGTAGAGCGGCTGGCTGAAACCGGCGATCTTTGCAATATCCGGCGCGTTCGACAAGCTGTAGACGCTGCTGAGGAAGTACAACGGATCTCCCATCAGAGTCCAGTTGAAGAACAACCACAGCGCCACGGCGTAGACTGGGGGCGTGAGGACGGCCAGCATCCAGCCTTCGGTCTTTGCCCTCCAATCGGTGCCGCTGGCCCACATGTGGACGATGATCGCCAGCCCCACCCCGGCGATCATTGCCAGGGATTCATAGCGGATTAAGAACGCGAAGGCCAATCCAATGCCCACGATGACCCAGGAACGCATCGAACGAGGCATCAGATTCATCCCATAAAGGGTCACGATGGCAAAGAACAGGAATATCGGCTCAGCCATTCCCGACGCGGAGAGATACCAGGTATTCGGATGGATTTGGAGCAGCACGAGCAGGATCCAGCGCATTGCCTCGGGGAATTTGAGGTCTGCCAGCAGGCGATTCATCATGACGAGGGCGGCTGCCCCAAACAGCGCCGAGACGATGCTGCCGGTGAACGTGGTGTAACCCAACGCCTTCATGAGTGGCAGCAAAGGCAATTGCAACAAGCTGGGGAAGGGCGGCCACACAAACCCCACCGCGGCCAGGTGTGGGTCACGCGAATACAAGACGTAAAAGGCGTTGGCAGTTCGTGAGAGCGAGTCGCTGTTGCCGATATGCCACACGAAGAACAGGAAATAGGCCAGCCCGAGATTGAGGATCGAGGCAAGGATGAAGATGACCAGCCCTTCGTGTTTCCGTAAAGGCCGCTTGACGTCGATATTCACCAACGGCTGGGAAGGTTTTAACACCTTCGCACGCGCCGCAGGCCGGTTGAGCCAGGCAGAAAGGTTCATTTCTTCACCTTTCCCGGGTCGCCGGACTCGGCGGCTTCATCAGGCTTTTGATACAGGCCGTGGCGCGTCTTCTCCCAGAAGTGCGGTTTGAAGATCAATTGCGTGAACCCTTTCCAACTGGCGATGCTGCTCATGGCCCAATAGATGGGGCTCAGCATGGCAGTCGGCACCATGTCGTAATAGCCGCGGCGCATCGAGCCGGCCACGTTGATGTAGGTGAAGACGAATGTCCCAACGTAAAGACACAAAGCTCCCATATAAAAGATGATGCCGGGGAATAAGAGGTGAATGAATTCAGGCTGCGCCAGGAACCAGATCGAGGTCAGTACCCAGTAGACCGGGTTCAACAGAGCGGTAAAGAACGTGCCGCCTACGATATATTGGAAGCTCATGAAATTGTTGAAACCGATCTCTCGCATCAGGCGAACAGGATGGCGCATGTGCACCAGCCAGGTCTGCATGTAGCCTTTCAGCCAACGCGAGCGCTGCCTGATCCAATTGTCATACTGGCTATTTGCTTCCTCGTAGGTGGTCGAATCCACAATGCGGGTGCGATAGCCGCGCTTGAACAGGCGGATGCCCAGGTCGGCATCCTCGGTGACGTTGTAGGGATCCCAGGCGCCGGCTTCCAGCAGCGCAGCGGTCTTGAAATGGTTCGAGGTCCCTCCAAGGGGGATAGGTGCATGGTCGGCGTCCAGGCCGGGGAGCAACAGATCGAACCACATCGAATATTCGACCGTGAACCACTGGGTGAGGATGTTTTGCTTGCGGTTATAGTAATTCAGCTTGGCCTGGATACAGGCCACGTTCTCCGGTGCTTTCGAAAAGGCGATGAGTACTTTCTTCAATTGGTCGCGGTCGGGCAAATCTTCGGCGTCGTAAATAACGATGTAGTCCCCGCGGGCGTGGATCAACCCATAGTTGCAGGCTTTGGGCTTCGTCTTGGGCTGCTCGTTGGGGACGATGATTTTTTGGATGAAGCGCGGCGGGTTGATCTCGTCGAACTTCCTGATCGTTTCGAGATCGTCCTCTTCGAGCAGCACCAGGATGTCGAGGCGGGCCGAAGGGTAGTCGAGGGTTACCAGGGATTTCAGTATGTCCGGCAAGACTTCGGCTTCGTGGTGCACCGGGACCAGGATCGTATACACCGGCAATTCGGAGTCTTTTAGAAGCGCAACTTCTTGATCCGAGACAGGTACTTCGAGGTTGGTGGAAATGGCTTTGAAGATCAGCCTGAATTTATAGATCGAGAATACCAGGTAGAAAGCGGTGATGAGTGCATTGAGGATGACCAGGTAAGAAAGTGCATCGAACGCCAGCCAGACCAGCGAGATGGCTGCCATGACCGCCAACGTGATGATCTGATTGCGTTCCAGAACGTGGAAAGCCGAATCGTGTGGCGAGCGCTCGAGCAGGGATGACACGCTTTCGTTGACATATTCGTTGCGGTAAAGGTTCTCGAGAGCCGCGTCGAGGTCGCTTTCTGTGACCACCACCAGGCGTAAAGGCTTTTGTAGTGCCGTCTCCACGCGCTGCAGCCCTTCCTGGTTGTGCGGATCAATGGTCGCCAGGATCACCTGCGAATCGTCTGCTGCCAACGGCAGAATGCCATACGTCCGCTCTAATTTCGGATCGAGCAGGCGGGCTGCTGCTTCGTCGATGGTCGCCGAGGAAAGATCGAAGAAGGGCAGCTCCGCTTGTTTGGCAAGGAACTGGTATAGCGCATCCTCGGTCAGGTAGCGCTTGAAGACCAAGGCCCGGCCCAGGCGGATGTTCGCTTTGTGGGCATAATCCAGGGCATCGTTCAACTGGTTGCGCGTGATCATCCCGGCCATCAGCAGCGTGGTGCCCAGGTTGGGCCGGCCCAGCGTGCGGTGGATCGCCTCTTCCAGCATCGGGTGGCTGGTCATCACCGGCGTTATCGTCTTATTTAAAATGAGCTCGAGGTTTTTTCGGGTGGGTTCGAATAAGAGCTCGGAGAAGGCGACGACCACTTGCTCTCCCTGCGTGCGAATGGGAAGCGCACTCATTTGCTGCGCGGTTTCCAATGTAATGAGGTGAGCCACCTGATAGTCCACCGGGTCGATGGCCATGGTTCGGATTCGCGAAACGCCCAGGGCGTCGATCACGGAATGCGTCTCCTCCCGCAGTGAAAGGTCTTCGTAGCCAATGGCGTGAATGCGGGCCAGGGTCTGAGCCAGCCGGGACGGATCGACGCCACTGTATTGGATAATGGCTTGCTCGAACGGGACGGCTGCGTTCTTATTCTCCTGCAATGCGTCGAAAGCTTGTTTGCGGGTGATC
>JBEKEX010000175.1:0-6385 GCA_050013615.1 Anaerolineaceae bacterium | reverse complement strand
CCATTCGGCAATTGCCTGTTTTTTGGGCGACACGGCGGAAGCCATGCTGGCTTTTTCCAAGGTGCTGCCGTTGACCATTCCACGCATTGCCCTGGTGGACTTCAATAATGATTGTGTGACCGACTCTCTGCGCGTGTGTAAGGCCATGTTCGAGCGCTACCGGCAGCTAACAGACGCCGGGCAATTGGATGAAGCCGCCCGTTACCGCTTGTATGGTGTGCGGCTGGATACCAGCGCCTCGCTGCGCGACGAATCGACGCCACCGTTGGGCGACCCGGCCCTGGACATGGGGGTTACACCGCGGCTGGTCTTTGCAGTGCGCCAGGCGCTTGATTCGGCCTGGGAAAGCTGGGAGCTTCCGACGGAGTGGCGCGAGCGTGCCCGCGAGTTTTGCAAGGCGGTGAAGATCGTCGTCTCCGGCGGTTTCAACCCTGAAAGGATCGCCCGCTTTGAAAAGCTCGCCGTGCCGGTGGATACTTATGCGGTTGGTTCGGCGCTCTTTGACAATCACACCGTCACCGTGACCGATTTCACGGCGGATGTGGTGCGCATCAAGGTGGGTGAGCGTTGGGTGGATCTGGCTAAAGTGGGACGTCGCCCTTGCGATAATCCCGACCTTGAGCGTGTTTGGTAGAGTGAGGTTGCCATGAGTGAGTTGTATGAGCAGTCCAAAGAATTTATGGATTATCTCGATGGATGGGTCCGGCAGTTTGGTCACGCGGCGTGCGGAATATCGTCTTGATCCAGGATACGCACGAGCCGGATGCGGTGGAATTTGGCTCTTTCCCGCCGCATTGTGTGCGCGGCACGGCTGAAGCAGAGACTGTGGATGCTTTCAAGGCGTTGCCATTCTTTGATCAAATCAAGGTGATGCCAAAAAACTCGATTGCTTCGGGCTTGAACACGGGGCTGGTCGAGTGGCTGGCTTCTCACCTGTCGGTGGACACTTTCATCGTGGTAGGCGATTGCACCGACCTGTGCAGCTACCAGCTCGCCATGCACTTGCGCCTGGATGCCAACGCCCGCCAGCTCAAGCGCCGGGTGGTTCTGCCGGCCGATTGCGTGGACACGTACGATACGCCCCTGGCACTGGCAAAAGAGATCGGCGCTTTCCCACACCCGGGTGATTTGCTGCACGCAGTCTTTCTTTACCACATGGCACTCAGCGGCGTGGAAGTGGTCAAGACTTTGGTATCTTAACCACACAGTTCGTAGCAAAAAAGAAACAGACTGTGATGACAATATCACAGTCTGTTTTTGAATCTCTGGTGCCAGTAGCCTGATTACGTGGGAAGCCCATTGAGTATCGAGGGGTTATGTTGGATGAAGGTGGAAACTGCGGCATATACTAAACCGAAGAATAGCGCAAAGAGGATAAGAATCAGCACCAAGGGGATGACGAACGTAGCAACGATGGTGCGGGCCCAACTTAATTTGTGGACGACCTTGACCGCAATACAACGCAGAACCAGCACGTAAATCCCAATGAATATGCCAAGGCAACTGACAAATGGGACCGATCCGATGATGCTAGAAAAAAATGTTACCGGAACCGTAAATGCTGAAAAGGCAAATGCCAACTCGGAGAAACTGCCTGTCCCGCCGACAATTTTGGCAAAGAGGGTGATAAGGCCAACGTCGATGATGAAAAATAGCAACTCGATGATCACCCCGACGGGTAGGCAGCAGATAGTTGCGATAAGAGAAGTGCCGGTGCCTGCTGTGCTCAAGCCCGGATTGTTGAATAGACTGGCATTCCCTCCGAATTGCTCAAGCCATTGATAAATCCACCGGGTTTCTGCTGCCCCAAAGATTTGCCGGAGTAGCACTGAGATAAGCGTGGCCACAAAAAAAGAAAGCGCTAGCCAAAGATAGGGGCTGGTCTTGGCCTTGGGGTCCGCCATGATATCTTCATACGTTGATACTTTGGGCGAAGTTAACGCACTGGCCCAAAGCTCCATCCAGGTCATGGGTTCCCGGTTGGGCGGTGTCATTTCCGGCGTGGGTACGATGGGCGTAGACGGCGGTGGTGCGGAAGGGCTAGGCTCATTCGAATCGAAAACGAAAGGGGATGGGTTGGTCATAATTCTCTCCGTGAATCAATATGATTTCATTTGATAGAGATTGTAGCAAAAAATACGCAAAAGGATAGCACGAAAACGTTGTGATTTTTGAACGATTCACCCATGGTGGTATGTGCTGGAAGGTTGTGGTCGGCGCTATCCATCACTTCCGAAAGTGTATAGTTGATGGAGTCTTTTTTCAGCCATACTGCAATTGGTATGTGATATAATGCTCGCAATTTGCGTTTTTAAACACTGTCCGTAATCTCCGGGATTTATTTTTATATACCCCGAAGGAAAATCTTGTTCGATGGAGAGAAGAATTTATGGATATTTTGGGACTGTATTCAAGGTTGGGTTTGGGGTCGTTTGAGCAAATTGCTTTGCTGAGCATCCTGGCAGTGGCGTTGATCAGCCTGGTATATGCTCAATGGCTGCGGAGCGGCGTCTTGAAAAAAGACAAGGGCTCCGACAAAATGCAGGAGGTATGGAATGCGGTTCGCATAGGTTCTAACGCCTATTTGCAGAAGCAACTGCAGATCATCCTCCCGGTGGTCGCTTTCATGGCGGTTGCTCTTTTCTTGAGCGTTTACGTAGTTTCACCGACGCCTGAGGCTACACAATTATTCCCCCACAATACGGTGATTACCATTGCAATTGGCCGTATGCTGGCTTTTGTGGCGGGCGCCAGTTTCTCCTTGATCGTCGGCCAGTTGGGCATGCGCATGGCGATCCAGGCCAACGTGCGCGCTGCATCTGCTTCCCGGCGCAGCTTCAATGAAGCCCTGTCCATTGCGTACTACTCCGGCACTTTTACCGGTATGCTGACCGATGGGTTGGGGCTGCTGGGCGGCACCATCATCTTCATTATCTTCGGGGCAGCTTCGCCTGATGTGCTGCTGGGCTTTGGTTTTGGCGGCACGCTATTGGCCTTGTTCATGCGGGTGGGCGGCGGCATTTACACCAAGGCGGCTGATGTGGGCGCCGACCTGGTCGGTAAGGTCGAGCAGAACATCCCGGAAGATGATCCCCGCAACGCAGCAGTCATTGCTGACCTGGTGGGTGACAATGTGGGCGATTGTGCCGGCATGGCGGCCGATATTTTCGAGAGCTATGAAGTAACCATCGTCTCTGCGCTGATCCTGGGCCTGGCGCTGCGCCAGGTGGATCCAGCCCATAGCATCGTATGGATCGTCTACCCGTTGATCATCCGTGCCATTGGTGTGATCAGCTCCATCCTGGGAACTTTGACCGTTCCGTACTGGGCAAAGGCTCCTGGTTTTCTGCGTGCTCATGATGCGGAAGAATCAATGTTCCGTTCTTACGAAGTTTCCAGCGTCAACACCGTATTTTGGGCGTTCGTGGTGGCGTTCTTATACGCCCATGATTGGCGGCTGGCAGTGCTCACCGCAATTGGCGTAGGCCTGGCGATTGCCTTCAACCCGCTGACCTCCTATTTCACGTCGACAAAACGTGCACCGGTCAAGGAAATTGTGTCTTCCACAAAGACCGGCGCGGCGACCACGATCCTTTCCGGCTTGTCGCTGGGAATGGAATCCGCAGTATGGGCCACCGGGATCATTGCGGTCTCTTTCATCTTTGCCTTCCTCTTGTACCATGGTTCATCGGCGGCGTATATTCTGTACGGCATTGCCATGATCGGTATCGGCATGCTCAGCCACACCGGCAACAACGTGGCAATGGACTCTTATGGTCCCATTGCCGATAATGCCAATGGCATCGGTGAGATGGCTTGGCATGATATGAAAGATGAGGAAACGATCAAGGCCCGTCAGATCATGGCCGACCTGGATGCTGTTGGTAACACCACCAAGGCCATCACCAAGGGTGTTGCCATTGCATCGGCCGTGATCGCGGCAGTCAGCTTATTTGCTTCATTTATTACCGATGTCACCCAGGTGCAGGGCCAGCTTGGCCTGCCGACGATGGACGCTATCCGAATTTCTGACACGCAAGTCTTCGTCGGTTTCTTGATCGGCGGTGTGTTGCCTTGGCTGTTCAGCTCCTTCTCTATCCGAGCCGTCAGCCGTGCGGCTGGTCAGATCGTTGAAGAGGTCCGTCGTCAGTTCCGCATCCCCGGCATCATGGAAGGTACCGTTGCGCCGGATTACGCCCAGGTGGTGGGAATTTCCACCCGCTCGGCACAGAAAGAATTACTGCCTCTGGCAACCATTGCGGCGCTTTCTCCGCTGGTCGTTGGACTGGCATTGGGTGTGGAAGCTTTGGGCGGTTTCCTGGCCGGCGTGATCTTGAGCGGCCAGGCATTAGCCGTCTTCATGGCAAACGCAGGTGGCGCTTGGGATAACGCCAAGAAATCGATCGAGGATGAACCCAGCGACATTGCTGCCAACACCGGCAAGGGCTCGGAACGTCACAAGGCCAGTGTGGTGGGTGATACCGTCGGTGACCCGCTGAAAGATACGGCCGGACCGGCGATCAACCCGATGATCAAGGTTGTGAACTTGATCAGCCTGCTTGCTGCGCCAATTATTGTCCGCTATTCAAGTAATACGACAGCCGAGCTGATCGTTGCGGCTGTCCTGGCTGCAGTGGTCATTTGGGCCATTATGCAGAGTAAAAAACATGCGCCTGAACTGGCAGCACAGCCGGTTGAGGAAAAGAAATAGCCTCGTTGGTTTGATCGCAAAAGAAAAGGTCTGGCGGTTCATTGAACCGCCAGACCTTTTATAATGACTTGAATGTTACCGTTTGATCAATCCGGATTGCCAGGCAAAAACCGCGGCTTGGGTACGATCAGTTAAGTGGAGTTTGCTGAGGATATTTGCAATGTGGGTTTTGACCGTATTTTCGCTGATGAACAGCAACTCGGCGATATCGTGATTATTCTTACCGGTTCCGATCAATCGCAATACGTCCAGTTCACGCTTCGTGAGTTCGGTAAATGGATTAATGGAATTATCTTGATCGCCGCGGAATTCATGCACCAAGCGGGCTGCCACCCGGGAGTTTAATACGGCTTCACCTGTGGCTGCTTTGCGAATAACATCTGCAAGGTCATCCGGGTCAATATCTTTCAATACATAAGACAGCGCTCCAGCGCGAATTGCCGGGAAAATATGTTCGTCGTCATGGAATGAGGTAAGGATGATGATCTGGATCGAAGGAAATTGATCCTTGACTCGTTGCGTGGTTTCCACCCCATCCATCCCCGGCATGATCAAATCCATCAAAACGACATGAGGGTGTGCTTTTTCGATGACCTGTAGCGCTTGTTGACCACCATTGGCCTCTCCGACAACCAAAATGCCTTCCGTTGTGTCCAGGAAAGTCTTGATGCCGATCCGTACAACATTGTGATCGTCGACAATCACCACTCGAATTGGCTTTTGCATTAAAGATCCTTCCGGAGGTAATTATTAACCGGCTTCATGATGGTGATGCAAGTTCCTGTTTCCGGCGAGCTGCTGATATCGAGAGTTCCTCCAAACTCGTTAACCCGTTGCTGCATACTAGCTATTCCAAATTCTGTTCCATTTATCTGCTTGGGGTTAAAACCAATACCATTGTCTTGTACTACCAGGCGAGTTTCTTCCGGTAAGGCAAGTAATCGAATATCCACTTTCGTTGCCCGGCTGTGGCGCAGAACATTGGAGAGCGCTTCCTGGGCAACCCGGAAAAAGGCTTTTTCAACATCGTAAGGTAATTGCCGATTGCCTGTCATCTGAAAATCGACGGGGATGCAGGCTTGTTGACTCCAGGTCTGTATGTATTCTTTCAATGCCTCAGCCAGACCTTTGCCTTCTAATTCGGGCGGGCGCATTTCGCCGATCAGATTACCCAACTCATTCTGGGTATTCTTCAAAAGATTTTCTGCCTCGATCAATGCGTTCGTGGCCGCATTCGGTTGTTTGGCAATTTGATTTTTGGCGGCGCGGATCTGCATGAGAGTGGCGAAGTTTTGCTGTCTGACGGTATCATGCAATTCCTGGGCAAGATGATTTCTTTCTTTCATCTCGATAAGCGCCTTTTGATCCTGAAGCAAATTGCTAATCTTTTCAGCCATTTCACGCATTTTTAAACTGAGCTGACCGATTTCGTCCGGTGAATCATCGATGGGGGGCATTACCTGGAAATCACCCTTTCCCCAGGCTTCTGATACTGCGCTCAATTTTTTCAAGCGATTGGTCAACCCGCGGGAGAAGAAGAAACCAAAGATTGCGCCAAGCGGGGCGATGATGATCAGCATGATGGCTCCGGCTTCCAGAGTCAAGCCGATGATATCGAGCCAGTGATTTATTCCGGAGGCAGGAAGAGGTTCCACAGTGAGGACCAGTACTCCC